>JAFGGB010000087.1 GCA_016930775.1 Deltaproteobacteria bacterium | reverse complement strand
GGTTAATAAGGCACGCAATGCCATGATACGATTGAAGGATCTCAAGAAACAGTATGGAAGCCGCATTCTCTTTGCCAAGCTGACCCTCTCTATCGGAGACAGCGATCGTATCGCCGTGGTCGGACGAAACGGGGCGGGAAAAACAACTTTCCTTAAAATTATTACAGGTGCTGAGGAACCAGACAGCGGTCAGGTGATCTCTTCACGGTACAGCACCACAGGATACCTTCCCCAGGAAGGCGTTTATCACCATGGAAAGACAATACTTGAGGAAGTAGCCTCCGTCTTTGCGGACGTCGCGGCTCTCCACTATCGAATAGAACAGCTCAGCCATGAACTGGCGCAGGAAGATGAACGTGGAGCTGATTCGACCGATCGTCATGAACTCCTACAGGAACTCGGACGGACTCAGCAGGCTCTAGAGGATTGTGAAGGCTATGCCGTCGAAAACAAAGTGTCGCGGGTTCTTTTCGGACTGGGGTTCAATGAAAGAGACCTACAGAGAATGACCGAGGAGTTCAGCGGAGGATGGCAGATGCGTATAGAACTGGCTAAGCTCCTGCTGAAAAAACCATCGGTTTTACTGCTCGATGAACCGACGAACCATCTGGACTTGGAGTCGCTGGCCTGGCTCGAAGAATATTTATCCACCTACGAAGGGGCTCTCATCGTGATTTCTCACGACGCGAGATTCCTGGACAATTTGACCAACAGGGTGCTTGAACTCTCGCAGGGTCATGCAACAGAGTATCGTGGAAACTACTCATCATACCTCTCGGAAAAAGCGACCCGGGAGATTCTCAAAACGGCAACCCTTAAAAACCAGCGACGCATTATTGAAGGCGCCGAACGATTCATCAATCGGTTTAAGGCTAAAGCAAGCAAGGCACGGCAAGTTCAAAGCCGCATCAAACAACTCGAACGGATTGAACTTTCAGAAGAAGGAAGCAATGAGAGGACAATTACGTTTCGATTTCCAGAACCCCCGCATTCCGGCCGCGTCATTATTGAACTCCAAAATGTGGCCAAAAGCTACGAGGGACTGTCTGTGTTCGGCAATCTTTCTCTCCTTCTGGAAAGGGGAGACCGCGTGGCCCTCGTAGGCGTGAATGGATCGGGAAAATCGACTCTCGCAAGAATCATCGCAGGAAGAGAATCATTCAACAGCGGAAAACGTATTCTTGGTCACAACGTTACAATAGGGTACTACGCACAGGATACCGCCGAAATGCTGAATCCCGCTAAAACTGTTCTCGAAACCGTTAGCGAAGTGTCCGAAGGGCCATCGCCGACGGAATTGCGAACGCTTCTTGGATGTTTCCTTTTTACCGGCGACGATGTCTTCAAAACAGTTGCAGTTCTTTCGGGAGGAGAAAAAAGCAGGTTGGCCTTGGCTCGTCTACTTCTGGCCCCGGCAAATCTCCTTGTCCTCGACGAACCAACAAACCATCTCGACGCCGTATCAAAAGAAATTCTCCAACAAAGACTCCTAACCTATGGCGGATCATTGCTCATTGTCTCTCACGACCGGGATTTTCTCTCACCACTGATCACGAGAGTTGGTCATATCGTGCAAGGCCGTCTGATCATTCATCACAGCACAGTTGACGATTATCTTGGGTTGATCGACAAGGAAAACAAGGATAGTTCTGCTGTTGTTCTTGAAAAACTTACAGTGGAACAGCCGGAGCGACAGAGAAAACGCCGTGAAGCTGAACTTAGACAAGAGCGACATAAACTCCTAAGACCTGTAATTGAACGCATCGCAGCGCTGGAAATAGAAATCGAACGGAGTGAATCTAGACGGAGGAATATCGAGGAGCTGCTCGGCGATGAAAGATCTTACAGCGACGGCTCTCTTGTGAGAAATCTTTCACTGGAGCACGCCGGGCTGCTCGGATCACTCGAAAGCCTTTACGCAGAATGGGAGCAGTTTGAACAGGAAGCCGAGACCATCAGGCAAAGATTTAGCTCAACTATTCTTGACTGAAGAACCTGTGATATTTATAGAAACAATGCAGAGCTTTCGATAGGCAGGAAGGACAATGAATCATTCCGCTTAAAAGAACTGACTATGATCGGATTTTATCGAAAAACCCATGAAAGGATATTTGCTGCATGAAGAGTGTCATCGTCGAAAAAATTTCCTCAGAACAAGGCGTTTATATCGAAGCCCTGTCACGTCTCCTGGATAAAATGGAGTTTTCTTTTCATCGGGGACACAGAATCGCGATTAAGATCCACTGGGGAGAACGAGGCAACAAAACCTTCCTGAGGCCGGAATACACGGTTCTCTTGGTAAAACACCTTAAGAGCAGGGGCCTTAACCCCTTCGTCTTTGATACAACAGTGCTTTACTCAGGAGGACGACGGAGGGGCGATGATTCCCTAAAAACTGCTGCGGAACATGGGTTTTCCGAGGACATTTTGGACTGTCCTGTCATTATCGGCGACGGCTTGGACGGCCGCAATATTATGGACATCAAAACGGATTATCGACATTTCTCCGTTATACAGGTGGCGCGAACCGTTACTGAAGCTGACGGATTCGTTATATTTTCACATTTTAAAGGACATCTGGGCGCCGGATTCGGGGGCGCTGTAAAAAATATTTCCATGGGATTTGCTTCGCGGGCGCAGAAACAGAGAATGCACGCAGATGCACGACCGGAACTCAATGCGCGGAAATGTTCCCGTTGCGGCATCTGTATAGATATCTGTCCTGTCAGGGCTGCCGAATGGGGAAATGATACATTTCCCTGCTATGACCGAAGCCGCTGCATTGGTTGCGCCCAGTGCATTGCGAACTGTCCTGACATGGCCCTCAAAATTCACTGGAATACCGACGCCCGAGTTTTTCAGGAAAAGCTTATCGAAACGGCAGCCGCCGTCTGGAAGATTATCGGAGAGAGGTCCCTTTGCATCAACGGCCTCATAACGATAGGAGCGGATTGTGATTGTCTTCCGGGGGATCATACGCGCATTGCTCCCGACATCGGCTTTGTCGGCGGGTATCACCCTCTTGAGATAGACAAAACGTGCCTCGACCTCATAGGCGCTCAAGCATTCCGGAAGGCTCATCCCCGCGTACCCTGGGAACGACAGTTTGAATACGCCGAGGAAATCGGCTTCAGAGAGCAATCCTCTTGAGGCATCGGAATTAAAATCGCCTCTTACGCCTCTTCAACGACGATGTGGTTCGAAAAGATCCAGGGATGCATAACCGATCCAGTCATGGAAAAAACCTCCACGCGATAACACCCCCTATCGCGGGCAACCAGGGACAAGGATTGTCCCTCTCCTGCAGCGGCGAGCGTACCGTCTCGAATTATTCTGATATGTCCTGAACTTGGAAGCGATACTTCAACTCGATATTCACCCTTCACGACAAGACGATCACCGGGCCAGGCCGTAATCTCTCCGTCGCTAAGATAAAAGACGAAGCCGCGGGCGCATTTATAATAATCAAGGGCAGCAAACGCTCTGCCTCGGCGGAGCGAGGACAGTAAAAGGGAAATATCCTTCGTTCTATCGCCACAGAACGGAGTCTCTGAGAATATATAGGTTCGTATGAAATGGAAGGCCCGACGAAAAGAAAAAACTCCAAGAGCTATCCCCCCGAGCGAATAAAGTGTATCGTGATTGTCGAGCTCGCCGACGCCCACAACGGGTCCGAACCGAATTAAACTGTCCCAGCGGCTCAGAGTTTCGCGACGCGGTCCCTTGAGAACCGAGGCCGGAAAGCAATAAGCCCACAAAGCGCGATGGAAACTTGTCAGGGCAGACTGCCAGTCAGTCATGAAATCCCAGATGCCCATACCGGTGAACCCACTGACGGACCAGTCGCACCAAGGATAATGTTTCACGTGAAACAATGGCGCTCCCTGGTGATCGGGGTGTGCAATTATACCTATTCCTCCACTTTTTGCTACGGCAGCAACATATGAACCAGGCGGAACGTCTTCTTCTTCCCTGACATCAATGCAATCATCCATTCCGAATACGAGATAGTGATTAAAACGCGGCGTTATTTCCTCGCCCACGGCCAGCAGAACTCCATCCTGCCATCCTTCCCGCTCTTTCGCTGAGAGGTTGCCATGATCTGTCAGCATTATGAAATCCAACTTTGCTCTCTTCGCTGATTTCAGGATATGATCGACGCTTCTCCTCCCATCATGTGAGTGCACTGAGTGAACGTGGACAGCTCCTGCATATTGATTAAGCAACATTATTTCCTTCGCATTCCAGAGGACATCCATCACACCGTGCCCGGCTTCTACAATGATCCTTTCCTGTCCTTACAAATAGGGCATGGTAATTTTTGAAAAGAGTTGCATTTTTTGGCAACGCCTTTTTGAAGATTTCCTGAATCTCTTCGTATGGTTTCTCTCCGCTGATTATATTGTGCCGCTCCAGAATTCGCCTAGTGTAGCCATCCACCACAAATACCGGTAAATTACCTCCGTATAATAGAATACAGTCAGCCGTTTCATTGCCAATTCCTGATACTGAAAGGATTTGTTTCCTCGCTATTTTCAGTTCCTCGTTGAAAAGTTTTTCTAGTGAACCTCCATAGCCCTCCATAATAAATTCTATGAAGTTTCGCAGTCTATTGCTTTTAATTCTGTAGCAGCCCGCCGGTCTGATTGCCTGTTCAATCTCTTCTTCGCCTGCTTGCCAGAGCGCCTCAGGTTTCATGAGTCCTCTTTTTTTTAATATCTTTATTGCCTTCTCAACGTTTTGCCATTTAGTGTTTTGAGTCAGTATTGCTCCTACAGCCATTTCAAAGGCTGTATCCGCTGGCCACCACTTAAGATTTCCATAACGCTCTTCCATGAGTTGATGCAACTCTCTAATTTTTTCCTCCTGTTGACCCATCTGCAAGAATATTCCTATATGTGCTTTTGGAAAATACTGTTCTTTGCCTCTCTTTCACTTGCCCTTAATCCCTTATGGTTCAAAGAGCCCTGCTAAAACGTTGAAATGCGAACCTTGCTGCATGTTCCATAAAATTCCAAAAGACATCAATCGTCTCTTTCCAACACCCCGTAATTATCAACCTTTAACGTTCTCTTACGACAACGAAGTACTTAGTATCTCCACGGCTTATGAGAAGCAACACGCTTTTAGCATCCCTTGACTGCGTTGCCTTTTTGAAATCCTTCATATTTTTGATCTTCGCAGTATCTACCTGAAGAATAACATCTCGAGGCTTGATGCCTGCGTCACCTGCCGGACTTTCGGGTTCTACGGCACTTACGATCACTCCATCTGTACTTGGAAGGCCCATATGCTGTGCTATTTCGGCGGTTATTTCCTGGACCGTCATTCCGAAATATCCTTCCGTCTCCTGTGCGAGAATTTCACCTTCTCGTCTTTCTTCCACCTTGACCATGATCATTTTCTCTTTGCCGTCTCGAACAACTGTCACTTTTGCCTCTCTACCAATGGATATTCCGGCAACGATCTTCAGCAATTCATGTGTATCTTTTATTCCCTTTCCGTCTATCTCTATAATGACATCTCCCGTCTTTATGCCTGCTTTATCCGCAGGATTTCCCTTAAATACTTCTCCTACGAGAGCTCCCGCTGCACTCTTTAGTCCGAGCTTCTCGGCCATTTCCTCCGTTACATCCTGCACAGATACTCCAAGCCAACCTCTGATTACTTTCCCCTTGTCTCTAAGTTGTGTCAGCGCTTCTCTTGCTATATCGATAGGAATCGCAAACCCAATGCCCTGTCCTTGAGCAACAATTGCCGTATTTATTCCTACAACTTCCCCCCTCAAATTGAAAAGCGGTCCTCCGCTATTTCCTGGGTTTATGGATGCATCCGTCTGTATGAAATCATCATACGGCCCTGCCCCTATAACTCGTCCTTTTGCACTGACGATTCCCGCCGTAACTGTTTGAGAAAGTCCAAAGGGATTTCCTATGGCCACGACCCAGTCTCCAACTCTCAACTCTGAAGAAACGCCAAGTTTTGTTACCGGCAATTCTCCTTCCGGCTTTATTTTCAGCAGTGCAAGGTCCGTATTTTTATCCCTTCCCTTTATCTCTGCTTTGTATTCTTTGCCGTCTGATAGCTTAACCACAATTTCATCCGCCTTTTCGACAACGTGGTTATTTGTAAATATAAACCCATCCTTACTTATGATGAATCCTGACCCAAGGCTTCGCTGCTTGTATTCTCGCGGCATTTCACCGAAAAATCGCTGGAAAAATTCGTCTCCGAAAAATTTTTCAAAGGGTGATCCTCTGAAGGGTGATTCAAGAGATCCCATTCCCGTCGATACCGTTTTTGTCGTACTGATGTTAACCACTGCCGGTTTTAATCTCTCCACCAGATCCGCCAGCGACGGTAAATATCCCTTCCCTGCCTCTCCCACTGAAGCTGCCTGGACTTCTTGCACGGCTGCATTTTTTGTCCATGGCGTACAGTTTACCATACCAACAAGAGACAGCATGAATGTCCCTGCGAGAAACACAATGAGAAATTTGAGAAAGTTTTTTCTTCCCGCGTCTTCCTTCTGCATGAATATTCTCCTTTACTTAAGTGTATATCTCGATCCCGTTTAATAATACAACAGCCTTCTCGGGCTCTCTACATCATTAAGTTCTTAATATATTTTCAATCGTTTGCATATGATTTGCTGCTCCGCTATTGTCATTTTATAAAACCTCTTTTTTACAATATCGTGATCCTTATGTTGATAATTTATACTATTATTTTACAAAGTAGTAAACGCTATGATAATCCTTTCTACACCATCTCGTGATTTCATTGTATGTAAAGGTGGCCATGCATCTCTTTCTGTCATAATATTTTTAAAAAAGCGGCTGATGCTCGCCGGGATAGGTATCGATCCCTATCCCGGCGGTTCGCCCGGGAAAACCTTCTGAACCCGAAATGTCCACCTTACGCACCGTTGCTGTCGAGAACGTCACCATTTGTATTGATGACTGAATTATCGCTTTACTTTAAATGATGCTCCTATAACAATTGATCTCTTCAGTTTTCTGTTTATTCGTCATCTCACCATCATCAATGCCGTTGCTAATCGCTCCTTATCCATTCTTTCATAATGTTTTTCGATTTATCAACCCACCTTGAAGTATTTTTCATTGCAGCTTTTCTTTTTGCCATTTCAACCTTGTCTTTCGCTCCTCTAGTTGTTAACTTAACAACGTGCTGCTCCATAAGGCATATTCTATATATTTTTTTACTTTTAACGGAGCGAATGACAATGGAAAAACATCACAAGTTTTCTGTTTGGTATGTCTTTTTGGGTATCTGGGTCGTCCTCATTGCTCAGAACTACATTCAATCCATGTTCAAGATAGAGACAATACCCTACAGTCAATTTTTGAATGAACTCAAGGATGGCAAAGTAACAGAACTTGCCATTAAAGAAAATACTATTCAGGGAACGATGACAGATAAAAACGGGGCTCATCAGCAATTCAGGACTGTCAGAGTAGAACCGGAACTTTCAAAAATGCTTGGACAATATCCTGTCGTTTTCAAGGGAGAAATTCAATCAACCTTCCTCCGCGATCTTTTTTCCTGGATTTTTCCCTTAGCCCTCTTCATAGGCATTTGGTATCTTTTCATGAAGCGTATGTCCGGGCAGCAGCCGGGATTCATGTCTCTCGGAAAGAATAAGTCTAAAATTTACATGGAAAACGAGCTGAATGTCCGCTTCGACGATGTTGCAGGCGTTGATGAAGCGAAGCAAGAGCTTGTCGAAATTATGGACTTTCTTAAAGATCCTGGAAAGTTTACAGATATCGGCGGAAAGATTCCAAAGGGCATCCTGCTGGTCGGTCCCCCCGGGACAGGCAAAACCCTCCTTGCAAAGGCCGTGGCCGGCGAAAGCGGCGTTCCTTTCTTCAGTCTCAGCGGTTCTGAATTTGTTGAAATGTTCGTGGGTCTCGGCGCAGCCCGTGTTCGAGACCTTTTTGTTCAGGCCAAACAAAAGGCGCCGTGCATCATCTTCATAGACGAACTAGATGCGCTTGGCAAGGCCCGCGGCCTCGGTCTCACGGGAGGCCACGACGAACGTGAACAAACGCTGAACCAACTGCTCGTTGAAATGGACGGCTTCGATCCCAAGGTAGGCGTTATCCTTATGGCTGCGACAAATCGCCCGGAAATTCTTGATCCGGCGCTCCTGCGTCCCGGTCGCTTTGACCGACATATTCTCGTTGACAGACCCGATAAAAAGGGACGAGCGGAAATCCTGCTGGTTCACATGAAAAATATCAAGATCGACGAGAATCTCAACGTCGAAGCCCTTTCGAACATGACGCCAGGCATGGTGGGGGCTGATCTGGCAAACCTTGTCAATGAAGCTGCTTTATTGGCAGTTCGTGGAGGCAAGAAAACGGTTGGCATGGCCGAGTTCGAAGAAGCGGTAGAAAGGATTGTCGCAGGCCTCGAGAAGAAAAATCGACTTATCAACAAACGCGAAAGAGAGATCGTAGCCTACCATGAGATGGGTCATGCCCTCGTTGCCCTCTCTCTCCCCGGCACTGATCCCGTGCAGAAAATCACGATCATACCGCGGGGAATCGCCGCCCTTGGCTATACTATGCAGGTTCCCACGGAAGACCGTTTTCTCATGAGCAAAACTGAACTGCTTAATAAGATCGCCACACTCCTGGGCGGACGTGCGTCCGAGGAAATAATATTCGAAGATGTTTCCACCGGCGCCCATAACGATCTCTCCAAGGCCACGGATATCGCCAAGAGCATGATCAAGGAATATGGGATGAGCAAGGGACTCGGCCAAGTCTACCTTGCCCATGAAAAACGCGCCCAGTTTCTCGCAACGGGTCTGCCCGAGCAGACCGATTACAGCGAGGCCACTGCTCAGGCGATAGACATTGAAATACGAGACCTGATCACCGAGCAGTACAATGTAGCCCGGACCATCCTCAAGGATCAACGACGAATTCTCGAAACCGGAGCAAAGCTGCTCCTTGAAAAGGAAAAAATCGACGGCAATGAAATCAAGGCTCTTTTGAATTCCTGATCTCAACCTATATCAGAGGTAATCTTGCTTTCAAGACAACAAATCGCCTGGACATCAACGGCGCCCTTGAACGCTTCCTCAACTGCGAGCCTGTCTTCTTCCAGAATACGCAGGCAGACTCCGCAATCTGAACTAAGGCGCCTGGGAACGGGAATAATTTTATAGGCAATGCTCTTGCGATTTAGCAGTCTCTCGGCCAGCAGAGCCGCGCTTGTCGAGTCGAAGAGGACAATCAGATATCCATGGGTTTTATTTGTCATACCGCGATTATCCTTCCGGCTTTGCAAAGTCGCTCGACTATGTCGTACATGTTGGAAACGGCGCCGACGCAGAGTTTCCCGGCAAATCCAAAATAGCTGAGGCATGTCCCGCATACCAGGAGCTTGACGCCTCGCCTCTCAAGAGCCTTAAGATCATCAAGAACCTGAGACCCTTCGACTGCCAGCCTGACTCCCGTATTAATGAGTATGCAGACATCAGGAGGAACATCCCTCTCTGTTATCGTGTGAAAGAAGGCTTTCATAAGCACGTTTCCTAGTTCCTCGTTGCCCCTCCCCATTGTTTCCGATGGTATCAGAAAAACCATTTGCTCTTTCTTCTGTCCCTCAAAATCATTCTCGTTTTTTCGAGGCGCTGCTCCTTCTTCGATGTTCAGAATCCAATCGTTGTCCATAGCGGCAATTTCAACTGAACATCCTCTACTGTCGGCAAGCTGCATAATATTGTCTCTGGCTTCCTCTGTATCTACGAAGATGTTACATCGTCCACGTTCATCCAGAGCCTTCTTCGCCATTATAACCGGTTGAGGACAGGGATATCCCCTTGCATCGATGTCAATTTTCATGTACCGCCTCCAGGATTAATCACCGGCTATTGCCGACAGGCTTCTGACCGTCATTGCAACGTCCTCTTCCGTGGTAAAATATCCTGGGCTCAGACGAATCGAACCGGCAGGAAATGTTCCCATTGTGCGGTGTGCAGCCGGAGCGCACTGGAGTCCCGGTCTCGTTAGTATGCCATACTCCTCGTCCAGTACGAGTGCCGCGTCTGAGAGACTTCGACCCTTGAGAGAAATGGACAGTACAGCCGTCTGTCGCTTTGCATCGCCGCAACCATGAACTGTCACTCCTTCACAGGATGCTAGGCTTTCTATCATGAATTCCGTCAGTTTCTCTTCATGGCTTCGTATGCGGTCTATCCCCTCTTCAACTATAAAGCGAACGCCTGCGCAAAGTCCTGCTATACCCGGTGTATTGAGGGTTCCCGCTTCAAACCTGTCGGGCAACCCTTCCGGTTGTTCCTCCGATTCCGATCTGCTGCCCGTGCCGCCGCGCATGATCGGCGCTATTATACTTTCCATTCCCTTTCCGACATACAATATGCCCGTTCCCTGCGGTCCGAACAGTGATTTATGACCAGCACAGGCGAGTATATCTACTGACAAATCTTCCACATCAATTGGAATCGACCCGGCCGTTTGCGCCGCATCGAGAAGAAAAGGGATTCCATGACTTCGCGCAATGCGACCCACCTCTCTAACTGGCATGATCGTCCCCATAACATTCGATGCATGGGTCATTGTTATGAGCCTCGTATCCGGCCTTATGGATGCAATGACATCTGCAGGATCCAGTAAACCCGTGGTCGAACACGCCACGCATGTAAGGCCGATTCCTTGCCGTTCAAGATATCTAAGTGGTCTCATGACAGAATTATGTTCAATCGACGACGTTATCACATGATCTCCAGGCTTCAGCAAACCATACAATGCAATATTCAAGGCCTCTGTGGCATTTTTCGTGAATATTATTCGAAGAGGGTTTGATACAGAAAACAGTTCTGCAACAGCTTCCCGAGCTTCTATTATTGTTCGCCCTGCTTCAATGGACTGTCGATGACCGGAACGGCCGGGATTTGCGCCTATATCCCGGCTGAATCGCATCATTGCATCTATAACGACCCGCGGTTTCGGCCAGGAAGTTGCGGCATTGTCCATATAAATTAGCGGCATTTCTTTTTTCATTACGACCGATCTCGCTTCCTCTAATTTTCAATCCCAGACAACAATTCTGTTGGCACACTGTAAACAAGTTTCCTCTATCGGTCAAATTCGAAAAAACTATCAACATACGTGAACAATCAACGGCAGCAATGAAAACAACTAAAGAATTACAAGAAAATAACCGATTAGTTGTTTATATCTTTTCGCCCTTGACATGATGATCCATTGAGAACGTCCCGCTTTTTATGTTTCAGAGCATGTGGGTGGGCTTGTTGTTCCGATGCAGTCGCCTTCTTTACTATGCCGACTGCTTGCGCACAATAGCACGACAGATGGAAAACCCGTCTTAAGAGAAACGAACAATGAAAAGATATAACAGGCAGCGACAGGCATTCAGGAGGAACCGGTATGGATTCTCTTCCCATACATGAAAGATTTTCCGTATCGAAAGATATTTTTACGCAGACGCTTCTCGAAACATTGCCAATCTTTTTAATTGTTCTTAAAAAGGATCATACCGTTCAACGAATGAACGACACCTTGCTCCAAGCGCTGGGGTATAGCGCTGAAGAGGTTCATGGCTGTCATTTCGTCCATACGTTCATCCCCCCGGAAGAACATCTCTTTTTTATTGCCGCTCTCTCGAGACTGTCCTCTGTACGGCAAACCGTGAGCGAAAACCATATCCTTACGAAAGATGGCGGAAAGATCCTCGTGAAGTGGCACAATAATCCCGTTCACAATGGAAACGGCTGTCCTTCCTGCTATCTCATCATGGGCATTGATCTAACAGAACAACAAGCGGTTGAAAACCGCCTTCAGACAGAAAAGTCCTATCTAGCAAAGCTGTTCGAAAACGCTCCCGAAGCAATCGTGCTCCTCGATAACGATGGGACCCTCACAAGAGCGAACAGTGAATTCACTCGTATGTTTGGCTATCGTCCCGAAGATGCTTTGGGCAGGGCTCTGGACGATTTGATAGTTCCTGACGAATTCAGGGAAGAAGCATCATGGTACACCGGTCAGGTTGCCGCCGGCGGCCGTATATCCTTTGAATCAGTCCGGCAGAGACATGATGGTTCCCGTCTTCACGTCTCCGTTTTGGCAATTCCTCTTTATGATGAAATAGGTCAGACGGCCATCTATTGCATTTACCGGGATATTTCCGAACAAAAACAGGCTGAAACAGCTCTTCGAGAAAGCGAAGAGCGCTTCCGGACAATTCTTGAAAACATCGAGGATGGGTACTATGAGGTAAATTTACAGGGCCGCTTCACATTTTTCAATCCCAGTCTGCCTGTCATGCTCGGCTATACTCCTGAAGAGCTTAAGGAACTAACATGCCTTGACCTGATGAACAAGATCCATGCGGAAAAGGTTCGTCAAATCTTCCGTCACGTTTTAACGAACGGCGCCCCCCGCAAACAGGTGGAATGGAATCTTTCAACGAAAAAAGGTGAAGAGATGTATATCGAGGCCTCGGTTAGCCCTGTTCATTCCAATGGCAATACTGCTGGTTTTCGTGGAATTATCAGAGATATAACCGACCGTAAGCGCTTGGAAGAGGAACTCCGCGAACGGGAGAGGACTTTTCAGGAGTTAAGTATAACTGACGGCTTAACAAAACTTTATAACTCGCGATATTTCTATCAGCAATTAAAGGCTGAGGTCGGACGCAGCAACCGATACAAACTGCCCCTTTCTCTCATCATGCTCGATGCCGATCATTTTAAAAACTTCAATGATTCCTATGGGCATCTTGAAGGCGATCAGGTTCTTGTCGCTCTTGCACGAACGATTAAAGAACAAATACGTGAAACGGACTCAGCCTACAGATACGGGGGAGAGGAATTCACTGTAATACTCCCCGTTACAACGGGTGCACAGGCCGCTAATGTTGCAGAACGTATGAGGCGCGCCTTTAGAAAGGTTGCTTTTCAACCAGCAAATGACGGGATTGTCAACGTAACGGTAAGCCTCGGCATAGCCCAATTCATGGCCAATGAGAGCATAACCGATTTTATTAAAAGAGCTGACCAGCGGCTTTACAAGGCGAAGGAATCCGGCAGAGACCGCATTTTCTATGAAGAGGAACGGCTTGCCTGCTGAGCAAATCATTTTCTTTAGCAGTGAATATCGCTTTTGGATTTTGCCTTATATGCTGCTGTTCCTTGATGAGCACAGCCTATTCGGCTACCGGACCACCCCTGTCGATCATTTGGCGTCGCTTTCAATCTTGTCAGCCTGTGGCATGTATGCTACATGACTGCTGCCGGACAAATTTCTCAAGGAGTTTATTCCAGCGGATCCGCTCCTCCAGGAGTGGAGGCTTCTTGCATGAAAACCTTATCAGGAAAAGCTCTCTGCCAAAAAAGACGTCCTGCTGTCTTCGCTGGATTGGCAACACATCGGGGCAAGGACCGAACCCCAGAAAACAGCGGCAGACCCTCCTCATACAGTGTCCGGAATAATCAAAAAAATGTAGGCGCCGGTCCGTTGACAAACCACGGCAGAAAGAAAAAGGCTGCAAACAAACCGAAAAGCATCCTGCAAGAACGGACGGATGAGCTCAAGCGGAAATCTCGAGAGTTGGAGGAAATAAATGCCACGCTCCGCGTTTTGTTGAAAAACCGGGATGAAGACCGAAAGGTCCTTGAAGATAAAATGCTCGCAAATCTGAGGGACCTTGTTATGCCCTACATTGAACACCTTAGAACCACTAAGCTCGACAAAGAACAATTGAGCTGCCTGAACATCATCGATGGGAATCTCAACGATATAGTTTCACCTTTTTCGCGAAAACTCTCGTCTGCCTACATTAATCTGACACCCAAGGAGATTCAGGTGGCCGGGCTCGTTCGGGATGCCAAGACAAACAAGGAAATCGCCGCCCTGTGCAACATATCGATCAATACCGTTGAATTTTACAGGAGCAACATTCGGCGAAAACTCGGCCTCACTCATAAAAAAACGAACCTTGTTTCTTATCTAATGACCATCTCATGAAACTTACAGGTCTATTATCGCTTTCTCATCAGATGCAGTGTTTTTCACCGATAAGTCGACTCACAGATTCGCTACGGACGTATATCTAAAAATATGCCAGTTACTACCTGTATATTATACTATAATCCTTTACCGTTGAATTTTTTGACAGATCTGTCATTCTATTTTCCGGGTACGGAAGATGTTCTTTCAATGAATGATGGCGCTGGCACAGCATAGCCATCTACTCTCATCTCCGAAAGCCCTCCTCCCCGTTGAGCTCGATTTATCCGGCGGACGCCAACACCTCCGGATAAATCGAGCCCCCTTCCATATTCAGATCCTTTGCCATTGGCCCTTAACTGTGTTTAAATAAGTCCGTAGAATGGCAACTGACTCTATTCGCTGTGCGCGGTTCTGTTTTTTGACTTCCATTGTCAAAAAGCCCGATAGAGAAAAGTCTTCAATGAACGCAATGACACTCTCCCATATCTGCAATCTTGACATACGTTCTTGGCATGATCCCTTAGCGCAGGTCGAGATTCCAGATCCTGAACCAGGCGAAGACGAACTCCTCGTTGCCGTCTCTGTGTGCGGCGTCTGTCACACCGAACTCGACGAAATTGAAGGCCGGACTACGCCTCCGCATCTCCCCATCGTGCCAGGCCATCAGGTGGTGGGCCGCATAATCTCCCTTGGAAAGAAAACCTCCCGGTTCTCTCAAGGCGACCGTGTCGGCATCGGCTGGATATACAAAACCTGCGGCTGCTGCAACTTCTGCCGTTCAGGTCTGGAAAACCTCTGCGCCGCCTTCACGGCTACCGGCCGCGACGTTAATGGAGGCTATGGAGAGTTCATAGCCGTTCCTGAGGCCTTTGCCCATGTCATTCCGGATATTTTCAGCGACAGCGAGGCATCTCTTCTTCTGTGCGCCGGGGCAGTGGGATACCGGTCTCTCAGGCTCGCAAATATCGTTGACGGTCAACCGCTTGGACTCACTGGTTTTGGCTCCTCTGGACACCTGGTTCTGATGACTGCGCGTCACATCTACCCTTCGTCGAATATTTACGTCTTTGCCAGGAACGAGAGCGAGCGCCGTTTCGCCATGGACCTGGGCGCCCATTGGGCCGGCGATACAGCCGATTCTCCACCGCAGCTTCTCCAGGCCATCATCGACACGACGCCGGCCTGGAGGCCCGTAATCGCCTCCCTCGAACATCTCTCTCCCGGAGGCCGGCTTGTAATCAATGCTATTCGCAAAGAAACGAGCGATCGGAACATTTTAAGCGTTCTCGATTATTCACGGCATCTCTGGATGGAAAAAGAAATCAAGACGGTTGCCAACGTTACCAGGCGGGACATCAACGACTTCCTGGCCTTGGCCGCATCGATTCCGATTAAGCCGGAACTCGACGAATTCCCTCTTGCCGAGGCGAACAGGGCTCTTCGAGAGCTCAAAGGAAAACAGATCCGCGGAGGGAAGGTCCTTAGAATAACCTGACCATGACTATCCCGGACAATCTATCTTATGGAAGAATCTTGCCGCGCTTTCCATCAACGGCGTCTTTCCCGGTTCATCTCGTCCGCCTCTTGCCTTGAACGGGTCGAGAAACCGGCACTGTCTTGACGAAGATCTGTCGAAGCTGACCCACCTCACCGTAACGACGAAACCTACCAGACCAGGAACCCCGTTACATTTTTTCTCTCAAAAAAGCGAGTCGCTCGCCCGCCTCTTTAAGCGTCTCGATGCTTTTGGCAAAGTGGAGTCGAATCAGGTGATTCACCGGTTCGTGAAAGAAACTGGAGCCAGGCACGGCCGCCACACCGACTTCCCGGGCCATCCTTTCGCAAAAGCCCACGTCGTCCTTCCATCGGAAATCTGAAATATCAACGAGGACATAATAAGCCCCTTGGGGGACATAATATTTCAATCCAGCCCGATCGAGATGACGGAGGAAAAAATCTCTCCTCTCCCTATATCCCTCCAGCAATTCCCCGTAATATGAATCAGGCAATGAAAGAGCGGTGACGGCAGCTTCCTGAAGGGGCGCCGCGGCGCCTACCGTTACGAAATCATGAATTTTTCTCGCTTCCGCTATGATGGGGGAAGCGGCGATAATGTATCCCAACCGCCAACCGGTGATCGAATAGGTCTTCGACAGGGAACCGACGGACAGGGTCCGGTCGAACATGTCCGGCAGCGACGCCATGTATGTATGACGGTTCGGTGGATAGACGATATGCTCGTAGACCTCGTCGGTAATAATGAAGGCGCCGGAGTCATTGGCAAGTCCCGCAATATATTCCAGCTCTTCTTTCGTGAAAACCTTTCCTGAGGGATTCGAGGGATTGCACAACACCATGGCCTTGGGCTTCCGATCGAAAGCTCTTTTCAATTCCTTCCGGTCGAATTCGAAATATGGCGGTCTGAGGGGAACGTATATAGGCTCAGCTCCTGAAAGAATGGCATCGGCGCCGTAATTCTCATAAAAAGGCGAAAAGACAATTACGCCGTCGCCGGTATTGCAAACTGTCATCATCGCTGCGAGCATTGCTTCGGTGCTGCCGCATGTAACGACGATGTGGCTGTCAGGATCTATGGGAATTCCCATAAATCGAGACTGTTTCTTCGCCAGAGCTTCTCGGAATGCCGACGCTCCCCATGTAACAGCGTACTGATGTGGTCCCCTAAGGGCCACCTCGGCCAAAGCCTGCCGCAGTTCCAGCGGCGGATCAAAATCGGGAAATCCCTGGGAAAGATTGATGGCGCCGCACTCATCGGCAACTCTGGTCATCCTTCTGATGACTGACTCCGTGAATCGCCCCAATCGAACATTGAAACATGCCATACGAGCCTGCCTTCTATCGCTTCGTTCATGACGACCTATGAACGACCGATTAAAATACTCAGCGCGAACAGGCATTCCCCACCTTTTTGAGGGCCTTCAAATCGCCTTCCCGCACTTCCATTGTTGATGCTTTTCAACAGCAGGATCATCTCTTGCCGATGTGAAGAATCCCTTTGGTAATATTGCAGAGATGATCGTTAAGCCGTCCCATGTACGTCAGGATGTCGGAAAAAACGAGTCCCGAATCACCCATGCAGGTGCCTTCCACAAGACGACGGAGGTGGTTCAGTTTGTATTGCACAATGAGTTCATCAGCTTCCCTTTCTATGGAAAGGGTGATGCGGGCGGCATCGTGATCGTCGTTCCGCATGGCCTTGTGAGTAAATTTTATGATTTGCTGCGTCTTCTCAAAAATCTTATTCAACTCCCCTGCAGCAGAATCCGAGAAGGTCAGATTGTTTTCGTAGAGCCGTTGGGCCAGCTGTCCGATGTCATCGCAATAATCGCCCACTCTTTCCAGGTCATTGACGCTGTGAAGAAGGGCGGGAATGATTCTCCGCCGTTTGTCGGAGAGCTGGCACTTTGTCAGCTCCACCAAGTAGGCGGTCACATCTTTCTGCATCTCGTCTATTGAATCTTCGTCAATGGTCAATTCGTTTTTCAACTTATGATTGTACTGACCGATACAACTCTGAGCTTTTTCAAGCATTTCCTTACAAATCTCAACCATGACGCAGAGCTGCTTAATAACAGCTCTTACCGCCGTATCTGGAGTGGCCAGAAGGTTGATGTCCAGATATCGAGTGTCCCGCTTTTCATAATCTTCTCCGGGCGCCAGTCTTGTAAGGATTCGGACAAATAGCGGAACAAACGGCAGAAGTATAACAGTGTTAAAAATGTTGAAGATCGTGTGGGTATTGGCGATCTGCCGCGCTATGTCCGAAGACAGAAGGGGAACCAGTCTGATGTAGAGCGGAATGAGGGGAAAGAAAATCATGGTCCCTATGACGTTGAAGAGGGCATGGCCGACGGCAAGACGTTTGCTGGCTATTCTTCCGCCCAGGCTTGCCAGGATCGCCGTGATGCACGTTCCTATATTGTCTCCCATGACAAGATAGATGGATGACGGCAAATCCAGGAGGCCCGCCGTAGCGAATGCAATGACCATTCCCACGGTTGTACTGCTGCTTTGAATAATCGACGTGACGATCAGTCCTGTAAGGACGCCCAGAAGGGGGTAGCGTCCGAGTTTGATAAAGAGTTCAACCACCGTTTCGTTTGATGCCAGCGGCTTCACGGCATCGCTCATAACGGAAAGCCCCAGAAAGAGTATCCCGAATCCGATGATTGCCAGAGCGCGGTTCTTGTTCTTTTCTTTTTTGGCAAAGAGATTAACGATGGCGCCGATAAAAATAAAGACAAGGGCCGATTTCGTGAGTTTGAAGGCGATCAGTTGGGCCGTTATGGTGGTGCCTATGTTGGCGCCGAAAATGACCGGAAGCGCTTGATGGAGAGACAAAAGGCCCGCATTGATGAATCCGATGAGGATGACCGAGGTGGCGCTGGAACTCTGAATGATCGCTGTAAGGGCCGTCCCTACGAGGGTTGCCTTGATTCTGTTGGCAGTTATTTTCTCGAGTAATTGTTTCAGAATTCCCAGAGAAAGGCTTCGCATGGCCTCGCTCATGAGCTTCATGCCAAAGAGAAAGAGCCCCAGGCCTCCCGCAAGACCAACAATTAACTGCAAATTCATGGAAATTCCCCTTCGATTGGGTCGCTACGCCGGCTACGTCGCCTGAACGCTTCGGCATAGCAATGCCGGCAACAGTGAAAGAGATTCTTTCTATCGAGATTTTTTTGCAAGCCGGCTCGCTAGCATTCTTGCAATAATCCCAGGCATGATAATAAAGACGACTGTCGCACCGCTACGGATACTCATGTCTCCCAGCATGGCGCGAAAGTCCTGGAGTCCCGCAGTGACTGAGTCTGCAGTGAAAATAACGCCTCCATAACCAACCAGGAGGAAAAAACCTATAAGGACAAGCCAGGCAGTGCCGACCCACCTTAGAACCTGAGACACTTTAACATCATAATATTCCCGTCCCATGGCAACCATTTAACACATCCCACCACATCGGAGCATGTCCATCGGCGATTTTCATACCTCGTATCTTGGGCCTTTGCAAGGTCATTTTTCCCGCATATCCGTCTATACGGATGCGAGTGGTGAAGCCGACGTCGACAGTTTGCCATGGAGATCTTTCAAATAGTCCTCATTTTTTAAAGAACGCCTCCGCTTTTTTTCGGAAATCATTGATCCCTCCTTCCTGTCGTTTTGACAGAGGGCCTTCTCTCCAACGGAAATATTCACAGAAATTTGCCCTGTCTTTTTCGATAACACGTTCAGCCTGGGTTTCCCGGCAGCTGTTGTACGCTGTCTCTTCAAAAAAGATACAGTTACGACAAATCCGAAGGTCAGACCCGCAATCGTCGCATCGATCCCGCCTGCTCACGGGTAAAGAGCTTTCGTATAAATTTCCGCATCGATAACAGCAGTGCATTGGTCTCGCTCTACAGTCGTTTAGCCAGCTGCTGGGCTGCTACGTGGACAAGATCCCAAGCCCCGCCGAAGGGTGGAGCATAGGCCATGTCCATAAACATCAATTCATCAATGGAAAGATCTGCCCACAAGCAGACGGAAAGCATGTTGATGCGAGCCCAGGCGCCGCCGTGACCGACGGCCTGCGCTCCCAGCAATTTCCCTGTCCTGCTGTCTGCCACAAGCTTCAGACCCAGTTTTCGGCCTTTGCTCATGGAGTGGGCCATCGGCGACCCCCAGAGCGTCACTGCCGCAACCTTGAACCCGCTAGATGCGGCTTCCTCTTCCGTGAGTCCCGTAGCTGCCGCTTCGAGATTAAAGACCTTGAAAGCCTGCGAACCGACAACGCCCGGGAAGGCAGCGGAAAGACCTGCGGCTACTCGACCAGCCACCCGTCCCTGTTTGTTTGCCACGTCTCCCAAAGGCAGATTGACCCACTTCTTGCTGATGCGGTGATAGGCCTCGCTGCAATCACCGACGGCAAAAACAGACTCGCTTGAGGCTCGTTGGAGGGCGTCCACCTTTATGGCGCCTGTAGCTCCTATTTCAATCCCCGCTGCTTTCGCCACCGCAGTGTTCGGCCGGACGCCCGCAGCGAAAACGACGAGATCGCCTTCAAAGGATTCTTTATCGGTGAGTAGACGGATCCTGCCGTTCCTGCCTTCCACGGCACTTGCCGTCCTTCCCGTCATGAAGGATACTCCGTTGGTTTCGATAGTTTTTACGATTAGTTGGGTTAATTCAGGATCCCACCGCGCCACCGGACGATCGCCCCGATGAACAATCACCGTTTCTAGATCAAGATTCCTGAAAGCCTCGCAGAGTTCCATGGCAATGAAGCCCGCTCCGACAACGAGAACCCTGCGGCAAGACTTTTTTGTTATGTAGCTCTTCAGGGCAAGGCCGTCGTTTAAATTTTTCAAGACAAAAACACCGTCACGAACATCCAGGGGAATGGCGGGAAAATGAGCGGTCGAACCCGTTGCCACGCCAAGAAGATCAAAGGGTATCCGGCGCTCGTCCGCCAGAGCAACAACCTTCTTGTTCAGATCTATAGACTCCACCGATGTATTCAGCATCACTCGAATTCCCGATTTTTCAAACTCCTCGGGGGTACGAGCCACCAGCAGAGACGAATCGCCTATTACATCACCGATGTAATAGGGCATCGGTCAGGCCGCATAGGATACGTATTCGCCTTGTTCAATCATAATGATATCCAGGGAGGGGTCTCTCCGTTTCGCCTCCGCCGCCATCGAAGGGCCGCCGGCACCTCCTCCGACTATGACAAGCCTTTTCGCCATATCATGCGCTCCTTTCAGGGAGTATTCTTTAGCCTCCGCCAGAGGGTGCTGGCGCCTATGCCGAGTATCCGGGCCGCCTCTCGTTTGTTTCCGCCCGTATGACCGAGCACTCTTGATATATACCGTTGCGCCAGCTCATCGAGCGAAGGATAATCGGCCGTCAAGTCGTTGAAAGAGCCGCCCTCGCCGAACGGCGCCAGGGGAAAGTGCTCGGGTCTGATCAGATCGTCGCCGGCCATTATAACGGCATATTCCATCCAGTTCTCCAGCTCACGCACATTTCCGGGCCACGAGTATGCCTCAAGCATACGAACGCTCTCCGGTGAAAAGCCCCGATGAATCTTTTTCAATCGAGAGAGAAAATGTCTCGCCAGGAGCAATATATCCTGGCGACGATCCCTGAGAGGCATTACAATTACAGGAAATACAGCTAGACGATAATAGAGATCTTCTCGAAAAGCGCCCTGCTGAACCATCTCGTGAAGGTTTCTGTTCGTTGCTGCAATGATCCTGGCGGTCACGGGAATGTCTCGGACTCCACCGACGGGCCTTATCCTCTTTTCCTGGAGAACTCTGAGGAGTTTCGCTTGCATCTCCAGGGGGACCTCCCCAACCTCGTCGAGAAAGAGCGTGCCTTCGCCGGCCTCAACGCACAGGCCCCTCTTGTCCCTGTCAGCCCCCGTAAATGATCCTTTCAGATGGCCGAAAAGCTCCGATTCCAGAAGGTTTGGAGGCAGTGCGGCGCAGTTTATCGCCAGGAATGGGCGGTCCTTTCTGCCGGAATTACGGTGGATGAATTTGGCCAGAACCTCCTTGCCCGTACCGCTTTCTCCCAGGATGAGAACAGTGGAAGCCGACGGCGCCACTTTTTCGGCTAGCATAAGAGTTTTCGCCATGGATTCGCTCCGAAAAATTATATCTTCCTTGAGCTCCCGCCGGTAAGCCAGCTGCTTGAGCCGTTGAATCTGCCTGTGTTGAAGATCCAGTTCATCGTTGGCCTTCAGCAACGCCGCCTTCAAAGAGACTAGTTCTTCGCCAATGGGTCCGACGGCGAAAACGGCTTGCACCTCCTCGGACGTGAGTCCCCACTCGGCTACTGTCCGCCCCTCGAAACGGCAGAGAGATTCGCCTTGCGCCTGACAGGCCAGTTCTCTAACCAGGACTTCGGCGCCCATAACGGTGCTTGCGTAGCCGCTGAGCATGCCCGCAAGCATAACGCATATGGATTCGGCGCTTACGCCAAAGCTTTCCTTCCATATATGAACTTCGAAAGAATCTTGCCATGTGCCCTGGAAGCATAACCTCTTTGTTTCCTTGTCGAGAGATATCGTCTCGATATGTTCGTGAGCCAGCCCAGCCATGGTCCGTATGCGGCTTCCCGCCTTCAGCCATTCTTCCGGCGTATCAAACTCATAGAGTTCGCCTATGGCCATCGCCATAACCATTCCGGTTTCGTAACTGTGCCGGGCGAGAATGACCTTCGTTTGCTCCGGGCCTATGGCCCGTTGGAGATCTTTCCTCAGACGCCCCAGGGATGCCGTGCTGAAAACCATTAACCTGTGGGAGCCGAGGAAAGGAAACCCTGAAACGGAGTCGATGTCGATTAATTCAAGGCGCTGCAAGTCATCTGCCCGCATGAAACATCTCCTGCAATAAACGCTTTTTCAACAACCTACCATTTGGCACAACTGCTTTTCAATATGAAAGAGGGCGTCCCCAGATGTTGCCGTCGTCATGAAATTCCCTTTCCCGGACAGTATTCACCGCAAGGACGTGTGAAAAATACTCTTCCTGTGCAGCTACGATATTCCTTGTCGGTCAAGAAAGTCGAGGATAGCGTCGCAGGTTTCATCCGGCCGCTCATAGGGGGGGAGATGTCCGCACCGGTGTAAAACCTTCATGGAAGATTTCGGCATCAGGCTTCGGGCCTTCTCTCCGTATCGCAACGGGATCACTGCGTCTCGATCGCCCCAGAGTAAAAGAGCCGGCATGACGAGGCCGGGCAGACCCCTGCGGATGGGTCCCAGAATTTCCTCCCGCACACCGCCCAGCGAACAAGCGGATCGAAGGATCGACAGGAAGGCCTTCTGATTCCCCGGAAGCCGTGACAGCTTGTAAAAAAGCGTCACTTCCGCAGCAGTTATCAGCGATGTATCGAAGACAGACGTTCGAAGGAGCAGTCTGGTCCATCGGCGGGAAGGCGTCGTCACACACTCTCCGAGTACGGGAAGCGTGAGAAGCCTGAGGGCTGCAGAAATATCCCGTCCGAAACCGGCGCTGCCGATGAGCACAAGATTTTGTACACGTTCCGGATGGGCAAGCGCATACAAAAGTGAAAGCCCGCCTCCAAGAGAGGATCCTACGAGCGTGACCTCGTCTATGGAGCAGGCCTTCAGGAATTCATCGATGAACGAAACCAGGAAGTCCGTAGAATAATGTGCCGGGTTTTCGCTCCGGCCGAATCCCGGCAGGTCCGGTACAAAGATACGGCGGCGGCGTGCCAAGGTTTCCAGAGTAAACATCCAAACTTCCGCCGAGAGACCAAGTCCGTGTATCAGGACTACCGGCGATCCTGCATTCCCCGCCATCCAGTATCTGATCCTGAGGTCTCCGACCATTGCGTAGCGATCCTCAGGAAAGACCGGAAGACTCCTCGCGCCGCTCAATCGCTCCGTCCTCATCTGCACTCCTTTCATAACGATTTTAACGTACAAGATTCGGAAGGTATGTAACAATAGACGGAAAGGCTACCAGTAGAATGACACAGAGCAGATAGGCCGGCAGAAAATAGAAGATGCCCTTGAAAACTGTGGTCATCGATTCGTCCTTGGCCATGCCGGCCACAACGTAGGTCGTTGCCCCTACAGGGGGCGTAACGGCGCCGAGCGTGGTGATTACTGTGATCGTGACGCCGAACCACAGAGGATCGTATCCAAGTTTCTCAACTACAGGGAAAAAAATGGGAATCGTTATCAGAAGAAATGCAAGGGCGTCCATAATTGCGCCGCCCAAAATATAGATGACAAAGATTACCGAGAGCACTGCGACGGGAGGAACTGGCAGGGACCCAACCCATTCAGCAACTGTAAAAGGAAGCCGCGTCACTGCAAGGAAGCGACTGAACATAACTGCGCCGGCAATAATGACAAAGACCATGCAAGAGATCTCCAGGGTCTCCGCCACGGCAGTCTTGAATCCCTGCCATGTGATCTTTCGCCGCCCCATGGCCATGACCAGCGCCAGGAAGGATCCCACGGCGCCCGCCTCCGTGGGTGTGAAGAATCCGGAATAGAGACCGCCGATGACCAGGAGAAAAAGAATAAGCGCTTCAAGGAAGCCGGGCAGGGCGCGAATCTTTTCCCGCAGACTGTAGTGATTCGCCACAGGACTCCGTTCCGGCTTTATTGAGCAGAGAACGAAGACGGTAATCATAAACAGAGCCGCCAACAACAGTCCGGCGAGTATGCCGCCATAGAAGAGCTTGCTGATCGATTGTCCCGTATAGAGCCCTATAATAATGAGGACAACGCTGGGCGGAATCACGACGCCCAGCGTCGAACCGCAGGCTATGGCCCCCAGAGAAAGGGCCGGTTCGTACCGATACTTTCTCATCTCCGGCAACGCCACTGTCGTCATAGTCGCCGCCGTGGCGGTGTTTGAACCGCAGATAGCCGCAAAACCCGCGCAGGCGGCGATCGTGGCAATGGCAAGACCGCCTCGAATATGCCCTGCAACTGTATGCGTCGCTTTGAAGAGCCGCCGGTTAAGACCGGAATAGAAACAGATTTCACCCATGAGAATAAAGAGAGGTATCATGGTGAGTCCGTAGGAAGAAAAGATGTTCCACATCTCCGTGCCCAGCATTGCGGTCGCCGCCGTCCCTGACACGATCAGCGCCATTCCTCCAACGCCCACGATCCCCATGGCGAAACCAACGGGCATTCCCAAGAGGAGGAGCAAAACCATCAAGAGTCCTATTCCCCCAAGACCAACAATGGAATAGGTCATGGTTTCACCTCCCCCGGGGGCACGAATCGTTTAGCCCCTTCCACGATAATCATCAGGGTCATGACAATGCTCCCGAAAGCGACGCCGTAAAGAAAGGGAAAGTAGGGGATCCGCAGTGTCTCCGAAAGATCGTTCACTCTCCAGAGGTTTGTTCCCAACACAATGATCTTCCATGCGGCTAATCCGAAAAAGACTGCGGAAACGATGTCGTTTGCTGTCAAAAAAATCCTTTGCACCACACGCGGCAGCATCTTCACGATCACGTCAATAGCGATATGCTCGCCTGCCTTCAGCGTCTGTCCCATCGCGAAGGATGCCACGAGGGCGCCGAAAAAGCCCATGATTTCAAAGGCGCCATTCATGGGAAAGCCTGCTTTGCGTAAGATTACGTTCAGTGTGGCAAGGCAAACCATGGCAATGAGCAGAACGCCTGCCGACGCCATGAGTGCTTTGTTCACAGAATCGATGAGACCGTCGAGGCCTCGAATTATCTTATTCATCGCAGATCTCCCTTTGAACGACCCTTATTTCACTGTTCGCTCGTAGCGTTTCTTCAGGGCGATCACGTCTTTAACGATTTTTTCTCCCGGAATCGACGATCCAACCCGTGCTATATATCCGTCAACCAGGGGCTTCAAGAGCTGGTCCATTCGCTCCCGATCGCCGGGGGACAATGAGATGACCTCCACGTTATAGGTCTTCTTCGACCAAGCCACGGCTTCGGTTACATGGTCATCCACATACCGGCCCGTCCACTCCGCCTGCTCGCGGCCCAAAGAGTTCAGTGCAGCCTGGGTCTTTTCGGGAAGAGTTTTCCAGCGGTCAAGATTCATTACCACGCCGAAGGTGACGACCTGGAGGTTCGTCATGGTTATGAAACGGCAGTACTCGGCATATTTGAAATCTTTCATAACCTCCAGTGAAGAGGCCATGCCCTGAATGACGCCTCGGTGAAGGGCGTCGGGAACGTCTGACTGGGGCATTCCGATGGGCGCCGCTCCCAGCAGCTCAAAGACTTTGACGCCCGTTCCGGCAGCCCTGATTTCGAAACCCTTCAGATCATCAATCGTTCTGACCGGCTTGATGGACATAATGTTTGCCGGAGGGCATGTAAAAAGAGTCAGAACCTTCACCTTGCTAAGCGATTCCGGCTGGTACTGGTTGTAAAGATCCCAGAGGGCAAGACTGGCAACTGTGGCGTTAGACCATCCCAGCGGGAGGTCGACCACTTCAAGAACGGGAAATCGTCCGGGATGGTATGACATGGCAAAGCAGCCGATATCAGCCTGACCGGAGATGACTCCATCGAGCATATTCTTCGCTCCCAAAAGCGTGCCGCCCGGAAAGGTCTGAATCTGGACGGCCCGGTCGGTCCGTTTTTCCGCCTCTGTTTTCCACCGTTCCATCTGGACGCAGGGAAACGTGGAAGCTGGAGGAAAGTTGGCATAGGTCAGCGTTAGAGGACCGGCCGCGACCGGTTGCGGCACAACAACAGCACTTGCAATCAGTAACACTGCTAACAATGGACACAGCACGCGCATCTTCATGATGCACCTCCTTCATAGTTTAATCCCCGTTCAAAGCCCTCAATATTCATCTGTCTATGTCGAGAGGGAGACAGCCGTCCTATGGCCTCCCTCATGATGGAAACTGTGCAGAAAGGCAGGTCTCGTTTAACGGCGAAACCAAGAAGAACCAGGTTTGTTGCCATACGAGCTCCCGCCTCGCGGGCGATGGCAGCGGCATCGATTGCGAATGGTCCATCGGTCCTGGGTGTATTGATAACGGCAGGCGCCCCTTCGCGGAGGAACGCTCTATGAATTTCAAAGCTGCCCGCCGTCAGGAAAAACCCCATGTCCGCTTGTCCGGTTCTGATAAGGGGGCTCAGGAAGGAACCGATCTTTACGTGAGAGACAACGGTTCCTCCTCTCATGGCCATGCCGTGGGTTTCCGAGGTAATTACATCGTTCCCGCTGTCCATGGCCGCCTGGGCTAGGAGTTTTGTAAGAAACAGGATGCCCTGTCCCCCAAGCCCGCTGATGATAATTTGCTGATTCATATACTTTCGCTCCGACTATCCGCCGAAATAGCACCCACAGGACAGGCGGTCGAACAGACGCCGCAGCCGATGCAAACGCCGTCGGCAATGACTGCCTTTTTCGTTCCTTCGTCAAAAACAAGGCCGGGACATTCAAATGTATTGATGCAGATCCTGCAGCCCACGCAGGAATCCTCTACTGTCATTTCATAAAAGGTCTGATTCTTCATGGAATCGCGATCCAGGATGCAGGGATGTTCGGCAATTATTACGGCCACTCCGCCATCGTTGCTTCGTATGTACCCGTCGGCCTCAATCAAATGATGCCTGAAGGTCTCCATATCGTAGGGATCGCACCGGCGCAGGAAGGACACGCCGGATGCGCTGACAAGATCAGCGATGAAAACGCGCCGGCCCCGGCTTCCGTCTGCCCTGATGCCTACTTGAGGCGTCGGCTGACTGCCCGTCATGGCCGTTGTGCCGTTGTCGAGAATAACTACGATGATACGGGCGCCCGAGAAAACGGCATTCACCAAAGCTGGTATGCCGGCATGGAAAAAGGTGGAATCTCCAATGGTGACGACGACCGTGGGAAACGCCCCGCCATCCGCGGAATAGGCATGATAAAAGCCCGCCCCCTGACTGATGCAGGCGCCCATGCAATGGCAGGTATCGACAGCGCCGAAATTCATGCCCAAGGTATAGCATCCTATGTCGCTCGGAAAGATTCCATCGGGAAACGTTTCTCTGATGGCGAAAAAGGCAGCGCGGTGGGGGCAGCCGGGGCAGAGCGTCGGCCTCACGCCTGGCGCCGCCGGTTCTGTTTTCGCCGTCGGCGAAAGGCCCAGGAACTTTCTCAGGACCTCATCGATGATGTCGGGCGTCAGCTCGCCACAGTTGGGGACATCCTTGGTCCGCCGGCCCCGGACACCCCTGGCGGCAAGCTGGCACTCGATGGTCGGATAGGTCTCCTCGAAGACCATGACAGTGTCGTACTGTTGATCAATCGTTTCGATAAAGTCTCTGTTCAGAGGATACGGCAGGTTTACTTTGTAGCAATCGATACGGCCCAGGACGCCCATTTCCCGTAGGAGATCGTGTACATTGGCATAGGCAACGCCGGAAGCAATGATACATCGGCGGGCAAAGCTGCCGTCGCCTGCAATACGGGTCGGCAAAAAACTTTTATCCCGGGCGATCGCCTCCACCTTCTCGTTGAGCAGCCCGTGGAGCTTTGTGAGATATCTGGGAGTCGCCACCCATCGTGCAGGATTTTTTTCGAAGGAGGCTTTTCGTGAGAGCCTCCGAGGCGCCCGGCAAATCACATTCTGGCGGGCGTGACATACTCTGGTTGTCGGTCTCAGCATCACCGGGAGTTCGTATTCTTCGGAAAGAGAGAAGGCCCGTTCCACCATGTCCTTCGCCTCGGCGGGCGTCGAGGGATCGAATACGGGGATATGAGCGAAAAGCGAAAAAAACCGGCTGTCCTGCTCTGTCTGGGAACTGTGCGGCCCCGGGTCGTCGGCAACAACCACTACAAGTCCTCCCACGACGCCGAGATAGGCCGACCTCATGAAAGGGTCCGAAGCAACATTGAGTCCAACCTGCTTCATCGCAACGGAGGAACGTTTTCCGGCGTAACTGTTTGCCAGCGCCACCTCATAGGCCACTTTCTCATTCACGGACCATTCAGTATGAACCGGCGCCCCCGTTTCCCGGGCGAAGGCCACAACCGATTCAAGAACCTCTGAAGCCGGCGTCCCCGGATAGGAAGTCGCCAGCGTACATCCCGCCTCCACGAGGCCCCGCCCGATGGCCTCGTTCCCCATGAGAATTCTGTTCTCAATGCAATCCATACAAACACCTGTGAATCTAATGTAAAAAAAGCCGTGAACAAAGGATGTTCACGGCTTTATCGTCGACAATCTCCCCCGAGGGGCTACCGGCAGTGAACAGACCTCCCCGATCTATATATGCGCCACCAGCGCCAGAGGATTGTTTGTTTACCGCACATGAAAATAACCCCCTCGTGTTCTTATGGAGAGAAACGTATAATGCAGCTTCTGTAAAAAAGCAAGGCTTTTTTCAGTCCCTGTTGTCGAAAACCCTTTTCGTCTTTCGATCGGTCCGCGGAAGCGACCCGTACCGGACAATCTTCACGGCGCCGCTCACCAGAAGCTCTTTCCTGAGATCCCGCTCGATTTTCCTGCTCAACGGTTCGTCGGCTAAAGGATCTCCATCGGAAGCCCGCTCCACGAGAACCGTCATGTAGTCCTTGCCGTCTTCCTTCCTGTCCAGGTGAATCTGGTATTCGCTGCCGATTCCCTTTTCCGCCGCGAGTATCTCATCCACATGCCCCGGATAAATATTCACGCCGCGCACTATGAACATATCGTCCGACCGGCCGAGAATCCTGTCATGCCGGGGGAAAAGAGATCCGCAGGGGCAATCGCCCGAAATCAATCTGGTGAGATCGCGGGAACGATAGCGAATCAGGGGCGCCCCCTCCTTGCGGAGCGTCGTGTAAACCATCTCGCCAACTTCGCCGTTTCGAACAGGCGCCAGGGTCTCGGGATTGAGGACCTCAAGGATATAGTAATCGGCCCAGTAATGAATTCCTTGATGCAGCTGGCAATCCAGACCGGTCCCCGGACCATAGGCCTCCGTTAATCCCGGAATGTCGAAGGTATGTTCCGCGCCAAACAACTCCCGGATTTTCGACCGCATGGCGTCCGTAGACCGTTCGGCGCCGAAGATCACCTTTTTAACGGCGACTTTGTTTCCGAGACCCCGCTTGTCCACCTCCTCTGCAAGGAGAAGGGCCATGGATGCCGTGGCACAGAGCACGGTGGGCTGAAAATCTACAAGGAACTGCATCTGCATATCTATGTTGCCGGGTCCGACGGGAACCGCCATGGCGCCAAATCGTTCGCATCCCAGCTGAAAACCTACGCCGGCCGTCCAAACGCCGTAACCTACGCAAATCTGCACGCGGTCTGCGCGGGAGAGTCCGGCCGTTGCGTAGCAGCGGGCGAACATATCGGCCCAGTCGTCTATATCCTTGGCCGTATATACCATTACTTTACGTTTCCCCGTGGTCCCCGAGGACGCATGGATGCGGACTATCTTCTCAAAGGGAACGGAGCGAAGGGGCCAGGGATACTGTTCCTGCAGATCGGCGGCGGTAGTGAAGGGAAGGCGCTGCAAGTCTTCAAGGGATCGAATGTCCTCGAGACCGATGCCTGCATCATCGAAGCGCTTCCGATAAAAAGGCGATCCCTCATAGGCGTGACGGCAGGTCCACTGAAGACCTTTCAGTTGTATGGTCTCCAAATCTTCTTTAGAGCGCACCGTTGTCAAGAAATGCGGCATAGCTGGTTCCCCTTCCGATTGCTTGTACTTACGGGTAGAAACCCATAAAGCATTAAGCAAGAATAATCAAGTGTTTTTATGAAGACCGGGCAGGCCTAAGCAGAATAACGGCGCCGGCGGCGATCATGACAAGACAGAGAATCTGACCCATTGTCAGGAAGGCGGCTACGAAGCCAAGTTGACTGTCGGGTTCACGTGTGAACTCGATCACGAATCGCACGGTGCCGTAGCAAATGAGATACAGTCCGAACGAAAAGCCTGGAAAAGGACGGAACTTCCGTACCGACCAGAGGACGGCAAAAAGGAACAGTCCCTCGAAGAACGCTTCATAGAGCTGGGAAGGGTGCCTGAGTCGGTTTACAGAATCCAGAGGGAAATACATCCCCCAGGAAACGGTGGTTGCCCGTCCGAAAAGTTCGCCGTTAAAAAAATTGCCCAATCGACCGAAGGTGTATCCCAGGGGTATGGCCGGACAGAAGAGATCTGCAAGATCCCAGAATGATAGATTGTTCCGTCGGCAAAAGACAATCGCCACAACTATGATGCCGAGGAGTCCCCCGTGATAGGACATGCCGCTGATGCCAGTGAAACGGAATCCTCCATCGAACCGGACGGGCAGAATTACGTCCAGCGGGCGCCGTAGATAGTGTTGAGGATCATAGAAGAGGACGTACCCTACCCGGGCGCCAGCCAGAAGCCCTATGATGCACCAGAGAAAAAGGTCCTCAAGGACTTTCGGGCTTATGGCGAAGGGCTCCCGGGCAAGACGGCGGTTCACCAGGACATAGGTGATGCCGAAGGCAACGAGGTACATGAGGCTGTAGTACTTGATAGACAGCGGCCCGATAGACAGCGCAACAGGATCGATGTGCCGGGGCAGTTCTTGCCAGATAGAAATTAAATGATCCATAGATCCGCCAAGCCATTCTCTATTGCCGGTGCTTGTAACGAAGGTTCCATCCGTTTTTCGTCCGCCCTCCGGGCGGCATTCTCTACCGTCAACCGGAGGCCGACGAGGAGCAGCTTGTGCTGGAACAGGAACCGCAGGAAGATCCGGCGCCTGCCACCTGGGATATTCGCTTGTGCGCCTTCTTTTCGGAGCAGGCGGGACAGGCCACCTCCGCATCATCATCCTTGAGAGATCGTATCATCTCAAATTCATTGCCGCAGCAACGGCATTCATATTCGTAAATAGGCATCGCGCCCTCCCGGAGAATAAAATCTTTCAGGGGCTGCGCCAGGCCCCGTAGGATCGACCCTGCACCTCATCGACATACAACTGGACGCCATGAGCTGCCGTGGCGCCGTCTCCGCACGCAGTGATTACCTGCCGAAGGGATTTTTTTCGGCAATCGCCGCAGGCGAAAATACCGGGCGCCGAGGTTTTCATGTCGTCGCCGGTGACAATATACCCTCTCTCATCGCACCTGACAATGTCCTTGACCACAGCCGTCACCGGTTCGAGACCGATGAAAATGAACACTCCATCGACGGCAATCTCTCGCACTGGTCCTTCCTTGAGATCCTGCAGGACCAGCGACCGGACTGTCTGATCGCCCCGTATCTCCTGCACGACGGCGTTCCAGGCAAAGTTGATTTTAGGATTTGCGGAAGCACGTTCCTGAAGAATCGCCGTGGCTCGAAGACGTTCACGGCGATGGATTACCGTTACGGAACTGGCAAATTTCGTGAGGAACAGGGCTTCCTGGAGCGCCGTGTCGCCTCCCCCCACAACTGCGACAGCACGATTCTTATAAAATGGACCGTCGCAGGTGGCACAAAAAGAAACGCCGCGACCGATGAATTCTTCTTCCCCCGGCACGCCGATTCTCCGCCAGGAAGCGCCCGTTGCGACAATAACGGCAAGCGCCGCATACCTGCGTTTTTCCGTCTCTACTATCCATCGGGAAAAATCATCCTGAACCTGGGCTTTCAACGCCGATACAGTTTCCTGGGCAACGGCGAGACCGAATCCTCCGGCCTGACGCTTCATCGCATCAAGAAGATCAAAACCGCTTGTCTCGGGAACACCTGGATAATTTTCAATAATATCGGTTACAGTGATCTGACTGACCGTCGAAGAGCCCTCAAGCAGAATGGTTCGCAACTTCGACCTCGCCGCATAGATCCCGGCAGTGAAACCGGCCGGTCCGCCTCCAATGATGACGACGTCGTAGATATCCTTCGGCATATCCTGTTCCTCCATGGCGCGTCTCCTCATCCCTTGATGCAGCCTACGGCGCGGAGTCTAGCCACCTTTTTGGCCAAGCCCGCCCGGTGAACCACCTCAACTACCTCATTCACGTCCTTATACGCCTCGGGAAGTTCTTCCTGAAGAGTAGTCTTCCCCGCCGCCATAACGATGACTCCCCGTTTGGCCATCTCTTGTCCGATAGAGCGGCCTCTGCTCGTCTTCATTGCCTGATTTCTGCTCATCGTCCTTCCTGCCCCGTGACAGGCGCTTCCGAAGGTCTCCCTGAAGGCCTTGTCCGTACCAGCCAGTACATAGGACCCAGTTCCCATGTCTCCGGGAATCAGAACGGGCTGACCGATTGATCTATAGCGACGACAGAGAGCCTCGTGTCCCGGGGGAAAGGCCCTGGTGGCGCCCTTTCGATGAACACAGAGCGTTGTCATTCCTTCTTCCAATGGAAAATCTTCCATCTTCGCTATATTGTGGCACACGTCATAGACGAGTCGCATGCCTACATCCCTGGGCGACGCCGCGAGGGTCTTTTCGAAGGTTTCCTCTGTCCAGTGCATGAGGAGCTGCCGGTTGGCCCAGGCATAGTTCGCTGCGCAGGCCATGGCGGCAAGATACTCGCGGGCCAGGGACGACGAGAGGTAGGTGCAGGCGAGCTGGCGATCCGGCAGTTCAAACCCCAGAGACCCGATCCCTTTGACCATCCTGGCAAGGTAATCGTCGCATACCTGGTAACCTAAGCCCCGGGAACCACTGTGGATCATTACGGCAACCTGACCGATGAAGAGCCCGAAAACTCTCGCGGCTTCTTCATCAAAGATTTCATCCACAACCTCGATCTCCAGGAAATGATTGCCCGATCCCAGGGTCCCCAGTTGTTCCTTGCCCCGTTTCATGGCTCGATCGCTTATACACTCAGGATCGGCGCCGGGCAAACACCCTCCATCTTCCATCATGTCCAGATCTTCAACCGATCCATAGCCGTTTTTCACGGCCCACCGGGCGCCCTGCTCAAGAACCGCCCGTTCCTCCTGGCCCGAGAGCTTAATCGAACCGGTGGAACCAACGCCTGTGGGTACGTTTCTGAGAAGAGCCGATACGAGATCGCGGACTCTCTCGCGAATATCATCGAAGGAGAGCTTCGTGGCTACGAGGCGGCAACCGCAATTGATATCATAGCCAACGCCGCCCGGCGACACGACGCCTTCCTCCCGATTGAAAGCGGCCACGCCTCCGATAGGAAAACCGTAACCCCAATGGATGTCGGGCATGGCCAAGGAATATCTCACGATGCCGGGAAGTTCAGCCACATTGGCAACCTGCCGGGGACTTTCGTCTCCGGTCAATCCCCGGACCATCTCCTCGCTGGCGTAAATAAGGCCGGGAACCCGCATATTCCCCTCCACGGGGATAAGCCAGCGGTATTCATCCTGCCGTTCCAATCGTATTTCAGACATCGAAGATCACCCGCCCTCGCCACCTTCGGCCGGTCTTTTCCACCACCGCGCCATGATAGGTTACGGCCTTGATTTCCCTGATGATCCGGTGACGCGACGGATCACAGGGCTCGCCTCTTACCAGAGCAGTCAGCCGGTACGGCGCTATTGTATCAACGGAACATTCAACAGGCAAGAAGTCCTCGATGGTATGGAGAGCCAGAAGTTCTCTCAGAAAAGCGATCAAAAGATCAGTCCAGTCCGTTCCAGTCGCTTTCAGGATTCGCTCGTTCCTGGGAAAGGCGGTGCTTCGATCGGTCATCATATCGACCATGGCGTTGCCCGCACGGGAAAAGAGATCCCGAAGGTCGCGCCCGCAAACCTCCATGCCGAGATCTGCCGTATGGTCGATCAAGCGATAGAGGCAAGGTTTTCCTGCCATGATATTCGCGTCTCTTCAAATATCCAGGAGCGCGTTGTCCTCTCCTGTCTCTTCCTCTGCATCGGCGACGCCTGGCTCCTCGCGCTCTACCCGCGCACAACCGACGAGAATTTCTCCGGCGGCAAGATCAATAAGCTTGACGCCCTGCGTTCCGCGGCCTAGCGAGGGGATATTGTCGACGTGCAGTCTGATGATATTGCCCGAGTTGCTGATGAGCATTATATCTTCCTCGCCCGTGACCAGTTTCACTCGTGAAACCATTCCCACCTTCGGGGTAACTTTCATGTTTATGATTCCCTTGCCGCCCCGGCTCTGGAGACGATACTTGTCGATTTCCGTTCGCTTCCCACATCCCCGGTCCGACACAGTAAGTATTGTCGTTCCTTCGCTGAGAATCTCCATGCCGATGACCCTGTCGCCGCTTGCCATTCTGACGCCTGTAACGCCTCGAGAGGTTCTGCCCACGGGACGCACATCTCCTTCCTTGAACCGGATGGCATTGCCCTGTCGGGTGGCCAGGAGGATCTCCTGGTTGCCGTCGGTCTGTTTCACGTCGATCAGTTCGTCTCCCTCGTCGAGAGTCAGGGCGATAATTCCGCCGGTCCGCGGATGAGAATAGGCCATAAGATCCGTTTTCTTGATAATGCCCTCTTTCGTGGCCATAATAACGTAACGATCTTCCGTGAATTCCTTAACGGGAAGAACGGCCGTAATCCTTTCATCCTGGGAAATGCCTATAAGGTTGATTACCGCCTTGCCCTTGGCGGCTCTTCCCGCCTGGGGAATCTGATAGATCTTCAGCCAGTAAACGCGCCCGCTGTTCGTAAAGAAAAGAATGTGACTGTGGGTCGAGGCGATGAAAATCCGCTCCACGAAGTCGTCGTCTTTCGTGCCCATGCCCACCTTGCCCCTGCCGCCGCGGAGCTGGCTCCGGTAAAGGCTCACGGGATTGCGCTTAATGTATCCCTGGTGGGAGATGGTGACCACCATATCTTCCTCGACAATCATGTCTTCAATGTCGATTTCCTCGCTGTCCGTTACGATCTCCGTGCGCCGCTCGTCGCCGAATCGGCGCTTCACCTCCTCAAGTTCCTCCATGATGATGTCGAGAATTTTTTGCGGATCTGCAAGAATTCCCTCGAGATGGACGACCAGTGCAGCTGTGTCCCGATGTTCCTCACGGATCTTGTCCTGTTCGAGGCCCGTAAGACGATGGAGTTTCATGTCCAGAATGGACTTGGCCTGAATATCCGAAAGTCCGAATTCCCGCATGAGAGCCGCTGCTGCAGCTGCAGTATTTTCGGCCGCCTTGATAACTGCGATTACGTCGTCTATGCCGTTGAGCGCAATGATGAAGCCCTCGAGAATGTGGAGTCGTTCGCGAGCCCGGGCAAGTTCGTAGGACGTTCGTCTCGTAATCACGACCTTGCGGAACATGATGAAGCTCTCGAGTATTTCCTTCAGATTGAAGACCTTTGGCTGTCCTTCATAGATGGCAAGCATGATAATTCCGAAGGTAGCCTCCATCTGCGTGTGCTTGTACAGCTGATTGAGTATTATCGCCGGTATCTCGTCCTTCTTCATGTCAATGACGATGCGCATTCCATCTCGATCGGATTCATCCCGAAGGTCGGCAATGCCGGTGATCTTCTTTTCTCTGACAAGATCGGAAATTTTCTCTATGAGCATGGCCTTGTTAACCGCATAGGGAAGTTCCGTGACGATGATGCTCTCCCGATCCGTCCTGGCATTTCGTTCCACCAGCGCCCGCGCCCGTATCCTGATGATGCCCCGGCCTGTCCGGTAGGCTGATATAATCCCCTGGCGACCGTTAATGAATCCTGCCGTTGGAAAGTCGGGACCTTTGATGAAATGCATCAGTTCTTCAATGGAAAGATCGGGATTTTTAATGAGGGCAACGAGACCGTCCACCACTTCCGTAAGGTTGTGAGGCGGTATGTTGCCGGCCAAGCCGACAGCTATCCCGGAGGAGCCGTTCAGCAGGAGAACGGGGATCTTCGCCGGCATGACAAGAGGCTCTACAAGAGAGCCGTCATAATTGGGCGTGAAATCGACAGTATCCTTGTCGATATCCGACAGGAGTTCCTCGGCGAAACGGGTCATGCGGATTTCCGTGTACCGCATTGCCGCAGGAGGATCGCCGTCCACGGAACCAAAGTTGCCCTGGCCGTCCACCAATGGGTACCGCATCGAAAAATCCTGAGCCATCCTTACGATCGTATCGTAGGCCGCAGAGTCTCCGTGGGGATGATATTTACCAATGATATCGCCGACGATGCGAGCCGATTTCTTATAGGACTTGTTCCATCGGTTCCCCAATTCCGACATGGCATAAAGAGCCCTGCGATGGACTGGTTTGAGACCGTCGCGGGCGTCCGGTATTGCGCGACCAACGATAACGCTCATGGCGTAGTCAAGATAGGACTTCTTCATTTCATCTTCGATATTAACAGGGATATTCCGCTGAAAGACCTGATCCATGTAAGGATTTTCCTCCGCTTCTTCGTCGATAGTAAGGGAACCGTCGAGAATCCCGTCGGCGCCCGCAGATATATCGCACTTCTCGATCGTCAGTTCGTCTAGATATCCAGATTTGAGACCTTGAGGGCGTTTTCAAATATGAAATCCCGTCGGGGTTCCACCTGGTCCCCCATGAGGGTTGTAAAAATTTCGTCTGCAATGACGGCGTCTTCGACCCTCACCTGCAGCAGCGTCCTTTTTTCGGGATCCATGGTGGTTCCCCAGAGCTGCCCGGGGTTCATCTCTCCAAGACCCTTGTAACGTTGTATCGTAATCCCTTTCTTGCCGGCCTGTATGACGAATTCTATGAGCGCCCTGAGATCGTCAAAGAGGCGCTCCCGGTTCTCTGTTCCTATTTCCAAAGCCGTGTGAGGCGCTTCGCCCAAGGGTCTGAGCTGTTCAAGTAGAGAGCGGACCTCGATAAACTTAGGAAGTTCGAAGATATCTCTGTTAACCCACGTAAGCTTTTCGCCGCCGTTTTTCTTGGTTCTGAAGAGCAGCCTGTATCCGCCTCTCTCGGGATCTTCTTCCGTCCAGTTATTGCTATCGCCTTCGCCGACGGCCCTGCTGACGCGCTTGCCAATTTTTAGAAGTTCATCCTCACTTTCGAAAATATTGCCCTTGAAGGCTGGGTCGCCGGCCAGAAGACGGACAACTTCGCGATTCTTGCCGCTTCGCTCAAATTTTTCCAGAATCATATCGAGGCGAAGAGCTTTTTTAGCCAGCATTGCCAATTTCTTGCCGGTGATGGTTATTCCCTCCCCCGTTACCACCTGGATTTTCTCCACACCGCTGGCAAGAATGTAATCCTCGATGGCCTCCTCGTTGGGGATATAAATTTCCTTCTTGTTTTCCACCACTCTGAAGAGAGGCGGTTGCGCTATATAGAGATACCCTCTCTCTATGAGCTCGCGCATGTAGCGGAAAAAAAACGTGAGCAACAACGTTCTGATATGCGAACCGTCAACGTCGGCGTCAGTCATGATGATGACTTTATGATACCTGACCTTGCTGATGTCGAAGTCTTCGTCGCCGATTCCCGTACCGAGAGCGGTTACTATTACTTTGATTTCATTATTGCCGAGCATCTTGTCAAACCGGGCTTTTTCCACATTGAGAAGTTTGCCGCGGAGAGGGAGAATTGCCTGGTTGCGACGGTCCCGCCCTTGCTTGGCAGAGCCACCTGCAGAATCTCCTTCGACCAGATAAATTTCGCTTCGAGCAGGATCGCGTTCCTGACAGTCGGCAAGCTTTCCGGGAAGGGCCGAAACTTCCAGGGAACTTTTCCTGCGGGTTAGCTCTCTGGCCTTGCGTGCAGCCTCTCGCGCCCGGGAGGCGTCAAGGGATTTCTGAATAACTTGGCGGGCCACAGATGGATTTTCCTCAAAATAGCTCCCCAGCTTTTCATAAACGACGGTCTCGACTATTCCCTTCACTTCGCTGTTGCCAAGTTTGGTTTTTGTTTGTCCCTCAAACTGGGGCTGACTCAACTTTATGCTAATAACGCCCGCAAGACCCTCACGGACATCCTCTCCCCGAAGAGTAATCTTGTCACTCTTCAAAAGACCGTTCGTAAGGGCGTACGTGTTGATCACTCTGGTGAGAGCCGACCGAAATCCCACCAGATGCGTTCCCCCTTCCGTAGTATTGATGCTGTTGGCATAGGAAAAAATATTTTCCAGATAGGTATCGTTGTACTGGATGGCGACCTCGATAATGGTTCCGTCCTTCTCTCCCGTAATGAAAATTGGTTTAGGGTGAAGGCTCTTTTTGTTTCTGTTGATGTATTCAACGAAAGAAACTATGCCACCCTTGTAAAAGAATTCACTTTTCTCGTCAGTCCTCTCGTCGCGGAGAATAATCTTGACTCCCTTATTGAGAAAAGCGAGTTCCCGAAGGCGTGTCGCCAGAATATCGAAACTAAATTCAGACTCTTCAAAAATTTCTTTGTCGGGCAGAAAAGTAACCACCGTGCCTCGTTTATGCGTTTCACCGACGGCACTCAGAGGTGCTACGGGGACGCCCCGCCTGTAGGACTGACGATAGACTGTTCCGTCACGTCTAACCTCCAGTTCGAGATGTTCGGACAATGCATTGACGACGGAAACACCGACGCCATGTAGACCGCCGGAAATTTTATAGGTTTCGTTTGTAAATTTTCCGCCTGCGTGAAGTTTTGTCATAACAACCTCCGCAGCAGAGATTTTCTCCGTCTTATGTATATCGACAGGTATGCCGCGGCCGTTGTCAATAACAGTTACGCTATTGTCGACCCTGATCTTTATGTCGATGCAATCGCAAAAACCTGCCGACGCCTCGTCAATGCTATTATCGACAACTTCATAAACAAGATGATGCAATCCATCTTTTCCTGTACTGCCTATGTACATGGCGGGACGCCGCCGAACCGCTTCCAGCCCTCCAAGTACCTTGATGCTGTCAGCGCTGTAAGTCTGTTCCGTCACCTTTTGACTCCTTAATAATTACTCAGTTCTCAGTTTTATCGGCATAATGATGCAGAGGTAACTATCTTCTCCGAGAGACCGCACAACACCCGGCCCACTTCCCGGTCTCATTTCAAAAGATATCCTTTCGTCGTCGACGCCCTCTATGGCATCAATCAGATAGCGAACATTATACCCTACTTCTACGACATCCCCAGAATAAACTATTCCGATCTCGTCGGTTGCCTCCCCGACACCAGGATTAATGGAATTCAGAATAATTTTTCCCTCCTGAAGCTTAATCCTCACACCACTGAACCGTTCGTTCGACATGACGCTCATTCGTCGCAACGCCTGAAGCATCATCATCCTTGGCAACTCTATTTCAATGCCTTTGTCAACCGGTATAACCTTCTTGTAATCGGGATATTCACCGTCAATCAGACTGATGCCAAGAACAGCTGCATCACGATGGGCAAGGAGCATTCCCCTGGAAACGCTCAATGTAACATTCCCTATATTGTCTTCCACAAGCTTCTTCAGCTCAGATAGACCTTTCCGAGGAATTATTATTCCTTTCTCTATAAAGCTTTCCGCAGATTCTGCAATGGACCGTTTCGCAAGCGACAGCCTGTGTCCATCCGTCGCAACCATCTCAATAAATCCTTCGACAGGCGACATTACATAGACCCCATTCAGCACCGGCCTCATATCATCGGATGAAACGGCAAAAATCGTCTGGGCAATCATTCTCCCAAGAACATCACAGGGCAGTATTGTTGAAATATCGCTTATATCATACTTTACATCAGGAAACTCTGATGCAGGCAAACCCGGAACGCGATACACCACAGTGCCGCTACTGACAGTAATCCAGTTGTTGTCGGTCACATCGAACGCAACCGTTTCACCGGAGAGTTCCCGTATCATCTCACTTAATTTTTTGGCCGGCGCCGTCACCGAACCCTTCACTTCCACATCGGCGGGGTAGCTCGACTGCAGGCCAATCTCACGGTCCGATGCAACCACACGTATCGATGATTCCAAGGCCTCTATAAGAATATTGTTCAAAATCGGAATGGTTGTTTTTCGTTCAACAATTCCCAAGGTTTTTTGAACCGCCATTAGAATGACATTCCGTTCAATTGTAAATTTCATAATGTCGTTCCCCTCGTTCTTTTATTGTAGTCTAATTAAGATAAAAATAAATAGTAGTAGTAGTAAGACCTGTTCATATGTTGATAATTGTCAGCAAGCCGCTGTTTCACTTTAATTAAAAAAGAAATATGCTCGGTGATTGAATGTTTAGGCACCGGTGTGCAGACTCTCTTCAATTTCCTCGACGGTATATTTCAGTTCAATATTTTGCTCAAGTAAGGAGGAAATTTTTTTATTTGCGTAAATCACCGTCGAGTGATCTCTTCCTCCCATTTTTATACCGATATCCGGAAAAGAATCGTCTGTCAGACAACGGGACAGATACATGGCAATCTGGCGGGGAAGAACAAGATTTTTATTTTTTTTCTCCGATTTAATCTCAGATATTTTTATTTTAAATTTTAACGCCACTGCTTTCAGGACCATATCGACGGTTATCTTACGTGTATTGCTTGGACTTAAAATATTTTTTATGATCTCTTTAACGAGAGCGATATCGATGATTCGGCCCGTAAGTGAAGAATATGCAGCGACACGTGTGAGAATTCCTTCCAATTCTCTGATATTGGAATCCGCGATGGAGGCAATGTAGTGTGCCACTGCAGTTGGAATATCTATATTGTTTTCCTGAGCCTTCTTTTCAAGAATAGCTACTCTTGTTTCTATTTCGGGAGGTTGTATGTCCGCTATGAGACCCCATTCAAATCGTGAGCGGAGTCTCTTTTCAAGATTGGGAATTTCCTTTGGAAACTTATCGCTTGTAACGACAATCTGTTTGCCTGAATCATGAAGCGTGTTGAACGTATGGAAAAATTCCTCCTGCGTTCGTTCCTTCCCTGCGATGAACTGAATGTCGTCGATTAACAAGGAATCGATATTCCTATATTTTTCCCGGAACAAAGGCATTTTGTCATAGCGAATGGAATTGATCAACTCATTCATGAATTCCTCAGCCGATACATAGAGAACATTCTTTTCCGGGTAGAGCGTGTTTGTTTGAATGCCGATGGCATTCAGGAGATGAGTCTTTCCAAGACCGACGCCGCCGTAAATAAAGAGAGGGTTGTAATTCGCTGCCGGCTGTTCGGCAACAGATGTGGCGGCTGCATGGGCAAACTGGTTGCTGGAACCGACCACAAAGCGATCAAATGTATAGTGAGAATTAAGAGAAGGATGTATGGAGGTTCTTTTTTTCTTTTGTTCTTTGTGGACAGCTGTACGTTTGATTTGCGCTCTTGTTTGAAGCGGATCATCTTTTGCTACGACGAAACTGATCGTTACGGGCATTCCCATCGTAGATTCCAGCGCTCCCTGAATAACTGTTTGATAATTATCGCGAAGCCAGTCTTTAAAAAAAATATTCGGAACGGACAGCTGCACATTCGTTCCTTCAATAGCAACAAGTTTGATGGGCCGTATCCAGGTTTCGAAAGGATGCTGACTTACATTTTTGTGAATTATATCTATAGCATGTAACCAAATCGTTTCCAATGACCACTACCCTTATAAACAACTTTGTAAACAGTTGTTGATACAGCTCGTTTCCTGACTCGCTCCCGCCGCCATAGAAAATCACGTATGATCGTTTTTTGCCAGGAGCGTCAGCAACCGATTGAGATCATCCGCCGAGGTGTAACGGATTTCGATGGAGCCTCCCCTGACTGCCGGATTTATTGTGATTTTGGCTAGATAATGTCGGGAAAGACGGTTTTCCAGATCGACAATGGCTTGTTCCTTTTCATGGCGAACCGACTGTTTTGGAGCATCTGCCGTCAGTTTCTTTACGAGAAGTTCCGTTTCACGGACACTGAGGCGCTTCGCCATAACTCGATTGAAAGCGTAGAGTTGATTCTGAACCGATTCTACCGAAAGGAGGGGTCGGGCGTGACCGACGGTAATTTTTTTTGAGCTCAGCGCATCTTGTATGTCCTGGGGAAGTTTCAAGAGTCTGAGAGTGTTCGTCACGGTGGAACGATCCTTGCCCACGATCAGGGCAACGGCCTCCTGAGACAGGTCGAATCGGTCCACAAGCGTCCGGTAAGCATGTGCTTCCTCGATAGGATTAAGCTCCTCTCTCTGAAGGTTCTCTATGAGGGAAAGCTGAGCGACCTCCGCATCATCGGCATCGCGAATTACGATAGGAACTTCCTTGAGACCGGCAGTTTGGGCCGCCCGCCAGCGACGTTCACCGGCGATGATTTCATAGCCTCCACCGGTTCTTCGAACCACGATGGGTTGAATGATGCCCTTTTCTGAAATAGATGAGGCAAGCCGGTTGAGCTCATCCCTGTCGAAAACCTTTCTGGGCTGATAAGGATTTGGCGAAAGCTCTTCAATGCCGCAGACGGCACTGACAATGCCGGCGCCGGCGTTATCGACGAGATCTGAAAAAAGAGCCCCGAGGCCTTTACCGAGTGCGTTCTTACGGGTCATTGGCAAATCGTCCGTTCGTGAGAATTTCTTGGGCGAGCTCCATGTAGGAAAGGGAGCCCCGAGAATTGATATCGTAGAGAATGATGGGCAATCCATGGCTCGGACTTTCGGAGAGCCTGACGTTCCTGGGGATTATGGTTTTGAAAACCTTGTTTCCGAAGTAGCTCGTGACCTCTTCGCGGACTCGGTGCGATATTCTGTTCCTCGAATCGAACATAGTAAGAAGTATTCCCGCCAGTGCGAGAGCCGGGTTAAGCCTTTTTTGCACAAGCTTTACCGTGTTGAGAAGCTGCCCCAGGCCTTCAAGGGCGAAATACTCGCACTGGAGAGGCACGATTACGTAACGGGCCGCCACGAGGGCGTTCAAAGTAAGAAATCCCAGCGATGGCGGACAATCGATTATAACGAAATCATAACGGTCAATGACGGAACGCAAAGCCTCCCGCAGCTTATGTTCCCGGTCCGGCAACGAGACAAACTCGATTTCCGCGCCGACCAGATCTCTGTCGGACGGCAGGATGTGAAGCATGGGAATTCCTGTCTGCTGGATTGCCTCTTCGGCCGGGCGATTTCCGATGAGAGCGTGGTAAAGATGGCAGTCCGACAGTGAGGACCGGTCAATTCCGAGGCCGCTTGAGGCATTGGCCTGGGAGTCGCAGTCAACGAGGAGGGTTCTTCGCTCCGCAACCGCCAGCGAGGCGGCGAGATTGATGGCGGTAGTCGTTTTTCCAACACCGCCTTTCTGATTTGCTATGGCTATCGTCTTCGTCATGTCTGACCGGGAAAATTATGAGCGTTCCTGGAAGATGAGGCGAGCGTAGCACAAAACGGTAGAGTTTAGAAGGGGAAATAGCTTGCGAAAAACTAACTGGAATTATTTGTAAATACCACAATTACGCGTTGTTCCTGCAGGAGCGGCAACGACATCCGGTGTACGGTCGCGAGAGAGAGGTTTTTTTTATGGGCATACATCATTGCCTCGGACAGTTCCTTGTCAACGGCGGGACCTTTCATGGCGATGATGAATCCCCTCCGACGAAGGTAGGGATGTCCTTGGAGAATTATGTCTTTGAGGGCGAAGGTGGCGCGGGAAATAACAATGTCATAGGAATTCATGCGGTTGCTCAGGATGAAGGGGTCGTCGGACCGTCCCTGCAGCACCTCCAGCCCCTCTAAGGAGAGTTTTCGCAGAGCTTCCTTCAGAAAAGAAGTTTTCTTCCCCGTTGGTTCGAGAAGAGAAACCAAGAGCTCGGGACGGGCTATCTTCAAGGGGATTCCGGGCAACCCGGCCCCTGAACCGATATCGAGAAGACGACGGGTCTCCGGATGGATAAAGGGCAAGGCCGTCAGGGAATCGATGAAGTGCTTTACGGGGATGTCCAAGGGTCCCTTCTCCGCTATGAGGGAGATCCGCCTGTTCCATAATGTCAATACCTTGTGGTATTGAAGGAATCGGCCGATCGCTTCGTCATCAAGAAAACAGCCCAACTCTTCGGAAGCCCGGCGAATGATCGCTTCAACATCGTCCATTGTGCTCGGCCTCAGGAAATCTTTGCTCAGAAGGGCACTTTACGGTATGAGAGGGCTCGTGGCAAGCAGGAAGCGCAGGAGGATCGATCCATGGCGAGGAAGATCAAATTCGATAATCTGGCAATCGTTCTCCATAGACCCCGCTATGCCGGCAATATCGGCTCCGTAGCGCGTTGCGCTCTGAATATGGGCGTATCCAGAATAATTGTCGTTGATCCCCGGGAGAGGGATCGAGAGTTAATGATAAAAATGGGGACTCATTTTTCAGCCTCGCTCATCGACAGCATAGAATATAAGGATCGTCTTGAAGAAGCTCTTGGGCCTTTTCAGTACGTTGTCGGTACGACGGGGCGGAGAGGATCGTCCAGTTTGAGGAAACCGATTCTGAACCCCAAGGCGATGGCCCGCAGTCTTGAGACGGTATCTCAGGACAATGCCGTGGCTCTTCTCTTCGGATCAGAAGACAGGGGGCTTTCGAACGATGACCTTCGGTTGTGCGACATGCTGGTTACGATACCGACCGCCGCACGCATGCGGTCCATAAATCTTTCTCACGCAGTAATGATAATCCTGTACGAGATCTTCACAACGGGAGGTTCGGACGCAACAGAACCGCTCGGCGCGCTGGCAACAGTCGCAGAGCGAGAGCAGATGTACGACGATCTGAGGGACATCCTGATAAAAATTAACTTTGTCAATCCGGAAAATCCCGAATATTGGATGGCGCACCTCAGGCGTTTCTTTTCACGAACGGTTCTCTATGGAAAGGACGTTAAAGTCTTAAGGGGAATTTGCCGGCAGATCGACAATTACGGCAAGGGCAGGACACGGGATATTCGACTTGACAACAGAGGCGAAGATCCGTAGAGAGGTATGAATATCAATGACTTTTCGGTCGACTGACCGAAAAGAGGCGCGGGGGAGAGCGATGATCGTTGTAACAGGCGGAGCTGGATTTATCGGCAGTGCCGTCGTGTGGCGGCTTAACAGGGAAGGAATTGACGATATCGTCGTCGTCGACAACCTCGGCGCTACGGAGAAGTGGAAGAATCTCGTTAATTGCACTTATCGGGAGTACCTCCACAAGGATTGCTTCATTGCCATGGTGAGAGAAGACCGGGCGCCCTTTCCTGCAACGGCGATAGTTCATATGGGCGCCTGCTCTTCAACGACGGAACGCAATGCCGACTACCTGATGGAAAACAACTACCGCTATACAAAGATCCTGGCTCAGTGGGCGGCCGATCGGGATATACCGTTCATTTACGCGAGCAGCGCCGCCTCTTACGGAAACGGCGACCAGGGCTTCAATGATGACGACAAACTGATAACAACACTGAAGCCCACGAACATGTACGGCTATTCGAAGCATCTTTTCGATTGCTGGATGCTTTCGCAAAACCTGGAAAGAACGATTGTGGGGCTGAAATTTTTCAATGTTTTCGGGCCGAACGAGTATCATAAAGGGGATATGCGAAGCGTCGTCCACAAGGCCTTCTGCCAGATCAGGCGCGAGGGCGCCGTCCGCCTCTTCAAGTCATATCGCGGAGACTATGGGGATGGCGGACAAATGAGGGATTTTATTTATGTGAAGGATTGCGCGGAGGTGATCTGGTGGTTTCTGGAAAATCGGCGCGCAACGGGTATCTTTAACGTCGGAACGGGAACGGCAAGAACCTGGAATGATCTTGCGGCGGCGGTTTTCGACGCCATGGGCAGGAAGAGACAGATCGATTACAGCGACATGCCTGAAAGCGTCCGGCCACACTACCAGTATTTCACCGAGGCGGCGATGGATAAACTCCGAAAGGCAGGCTACGATAAGCCTTTTTACTCCCTTGAGGAGGCTGTGGAAGAGTACGTTAGAAGGTACCTGTCCGCCATCGATCCCTACCTGGAGCGTTAAACGACCAAAGCCGCTGCGCTACATCCTGCAAAAGGACCCTCATTAACCGGCGATGAGAGCTATACGCTGGAGAATCCTGTCGGCTGCCGCCATATTTCCCGTTGCCCTGTAGAAATCCTGAAGACCATTGAGATGGAAGAGAAGAACGGCCTTCCATCCCCGGGATGAAGCCGTTTCCGCGGCCTTTAAAAAAACTCCTTCCCGTGGACCGAAGGTTCTGATGAAAATCGAGGCGGCTATTGCTTGTGACAATGGATCGGCGATCAGCGAGATTTGCCGTTCCGCGCCGGCGATATCGCGGTTGAACAGAGCTTTTGCGAAGAGGCTGTATGCCTTCGGAAGAACCTCAATGTCCGTGGATTGGGGCGATCCCTGGAGGAACCGGTAAAATGCTGCATTGGCTGCATCATGCTCGGCAGCGGCGACGACTTCATATGAGGGATTCCGGGAATCCTCTCCTATGGCGGTCCGAAGGGCCGATTGGGTGAGATAGATCCTGCCGAGAAGAAGGAGATCGCCGCTCTTCTTGATTTCCTCAAGGGCTTTCGCGAAAAAAAGGTCTGCCGATCTTGTGTCGCCCAGAAGAGTCAACTCTTTGTATTGCTCCAGATAGTTAAAGGCGGAGGTCCTCCAGCGAGGGACCGCCTTGGCGCCGCATCCTTCGACGACCAGGAGAGCAGCCAGAATTACAAGAGTTGCTGTCTTTCTCACGGCAGAAGAATCTCCCTTTCCTTTGACAGCGGAACCAGGCGTTCCAAATCCTGAAGGACCTTGTTCATCGTCACGAGAGCCGTGTCTATCTCGGCGCGGAGCCGGTCAAGCTGGTCCGTCGAAGAGGCTATGTTTGAACCGACCTTGGGAAGCGCGGCAACGACGGAATCCAGTTCCTTGAGCTTTCCGACAAGATCTCTAAGAATCGCATTGACCAGGGGTACAGTGCCCTCCTGCCCGAGGATTTTTATTGACGCCTCCGCAGTGATCCCGTCGACCCGTTCCGCTGTTTCGTTGATGCGGGCCATCAGACGCTCGGTTTGAGTGACCGTGCCGTGAACCGCTTTGACGCTTTTTTCATCGCCGAGAGCCATTTCAAGGAGGGATTGCTTGGCCGCAAACCGTTCCGCTATCTCGCTGATTCGAGCCATAAGGCGTTCCGCATTAGCAACGGCGAGGTGAATCGCTGCAACGCTTTTTTCATCGCCAAGAGCCATTTCAAGAACCGATTCCTTGGCTGCGAACCGTTCAGAGAGACTGGAAACGTTCGTGAAAATTACGGTGAGCTTGTCCAGAAGCCGCTGGACTTTCTGGACGGCCTCGTCAATGCTGTCCACGGGAAAGATATTGGGCACGCTGTCCGACGAGAGCACAGGACTCGACATGTTGTCCGTATAAACGACGATCCGGGGAGATCCGATCAAGGGTCGTTCAAGAAGGAATACACTGTCTTTCCTGAGCCACTTCACCTGGTGTTCTGCCACCGTGATGAAAATTTGCACGAAACCTTCTTCATTAAGTTCAAGACGCTGTACCTTTCCGATCTGGAAGCCCGAGAAGAGGACGGGCATCCCCACACTGAAACCCTGGGCCGATTCGGAGGACAGCTTGTATGTATAGACTGTTGAGAACAAGTCTTTCTTGTAGGCGATATAGAGAAAGAATATTCCGATAACGATACAGGTGAGGACGATAAAAAGGCCGACTTTTAGTTCGATTCGTTTAGGCATTGCTGGCAACGTACCTGTTTGTATTTGTCCGATAGTCGATTATATAACACTCTCCGATCAAATCGTCTATCTTCAAGAGAGATTCGTTGATAAAAACAGCGCGTTCGACGCCGGGAATGAGCATGAAAGGCCTGTCCAGGAGAATCGGCGAACCGCGGAAGGCGGCCCGCAGAAGCATGACGAGAAAACGTTCTTCGTCGGAAAGTGCGGAATTCCGAAGAGCGGCGCAATGATCGATTGAAAAAACCTGAAACCGTGGAACAATCATATCGCGGGCCCGGGAGAAGGAAAATCTCCGGTGATACTGAAGGACAAGGGCAACGTTTTCCAGCGCGTTGAGATTCGATATGAGGGGCGCCCCGGGAGAAACGACGCCGCTATGAGGAAAGCGGAGCATAAGATCCGCAAGGGCCGCTTCCAGGTCGGAACGCCGGGCAAAAAAATCTAAATGAATCGAGCCAGTAATGACAACACCTCAACGACGATGATTGCAGAAAAGACCCTGATCATGCCATGGAGCACCGATACCGGAATGGTTGTCAGGTCGTATGTTGCGCCGGTTCCGGCCATTATGGGGATCAGGGTTATGAAAAATCCGAAGGCGATGCACTTGCCAACGAGAATAATCATGCTGGAAAAAACGATCGATTCGGCCAAAAGCTCAGAATAACTCTGGAAATCCATGCCGAAGATGAAAAACGAGAAAAAGAAACCGCTTGCCAGAAGGACGACGGAAAAAAGACCGTTCAGCAGAGTCAGGGAAATCATTCCATTCATTATGCGGGGAAGGAAGAGATAATCGACAACGTCTATGCCGAAGACTTCAAGTGTCCGAAGTTCCCGGTTTACCTTCATTACGGCGACCTCCGTATTGATGGCCGAACTGGAACGAAGGGCGAGAAGAAGAACGGTAACGAAGGGAGAGAGCTCCGTAATGATAAAGCCTACCAGGACAGTGCCGAGGAAGCGGTCAAGGCCCATGGATTTGATAGTCTGGAAGGCTATTCCGATCAGAAGCGTGCCGAGAATCACGGATATCAGGAGAAAAAAGGGCAGGATCTGGACGGCCGTAAAGTAGATCTGATGCAGCAGAACCGAAAGGGAAGCGCTGGTATAGGCTTTTGGAGAAAATATGCGGATGAGGACAGCGCCGGAGAATCCCAGGGTTGTAAAGAATGAACGCGAAAGGCTTAGGAAGGCCGATCCGATCTTTTCGAGAACAACAATCATCAGGCTACCCTGCCGGTCGGTATAGTGGAAAAGCCCGAGTTGCTTTGTCGTGGCCGGACTCGCACCATACTATGGGGCCAAGGTCGGCCATTGTCAATAATTTCATGGCAGCCATTTGAACGTTGAATTTTCGGAACGGGCTGATTATAGTATCGTCCAGAAAAAAGAACGGGCGAGAGAGGGGTACGATGAAAATATGTCGGTTCCAGTCGCAGGGAGGCGAGATCCTTCACGGGGTCTATGATGTGAACAAGCCGGACGAAGCGGCAGTCCTGCAGGGCGCACTCTTCGGGGATCATAAAATAACGCAACGGCGGGAAGGGATTCGCACAATGCTGGCCCCCGTCATTCCCGCGAATATCATCGCGCTGGGCCTTAATTATAAGAAGCATGCAGAAGAAACGGGCATGTCGTACCCGGAATTGCCGGTAATGTTCCTTAAAGGCGCCAACAGCGTAATCGGTCCGGGTGAAACGATTCTATTGCCCAAAGCCGGACCGGGTGAAGTTGACTACGAGGCGGAACTTGCCATTATCGTAGGAAAACCGGGCAAGAACATACCCCTCGAGAGGGCATTCGAACATATCTTCGGATACTGTTGCGCCAACGATGTAAGTGCCAGAGATTGGCAGATCCACAAACAGAAGGGCCAGTGGGCCCGGGGCAAAAGCTTCGATACCTTCTGTCCCTTGGGACCATGGATAGTCACGAAGGATGAAATAAAGAATCCCGACGACCTTGCCATACGAACAATCCTCAATAAAAAGATTATGCAGGATGCTCGAACATCGGACCTGTGTTTCGGCATTGCAGACATTGTCAGCGACCTCAGCAGATCCATGACGCTGCTCCCGGGAACGGTCATTCTCACGGGAACTCCCAGCGGCGTTGGTTTTACCCGGAAGCCGCCGGTTTTTCTTCAACCGAGGGACAATGTGACTATCGAAATTGAACAGATCGGGCGTCTTGAGAATCCTGTTAAGCTGGAAGACTAAATGGCCCGGCGCCGGGGGAAGAGGCATTCCCTGGGTAACAAAAAAATCCGCCACAATGAAAGCGAGACAGTCATGACGCAATCCGGTGGAAGAGAACTCGTCGGCATCTGCGGCATCTATTGCGGAACGTGCCCTTTCTATCTTGCCGGCCGGGAAAAGGATATCGATCAATTAGAACAGCTTTCTCAAGCATACGACCTTCCCGTTGAAGAAGTCCGTTGCGACGGCTGTCGCTCTGACCGGGTCTTCCGTCTTTGCGTGGAGTGCAGGCATGGTTTCCGAACGTGTGCGGAGGAACAGAACGTTGCATGGTGTTTTCAGTGCGGAGAGTTTCCCTGCGATCGTCTCAGGGCCTTCAAGGACATTCATGTCGTAAACGACATTTCTCACCATGAAAAGCTCATCGAGAATTTACAGTATATCAAGGATCAGGGGATCGAACGTTGGCTGGAAGATCAGAAAAAAGCCGGCAAGTGTCCTAGCTGCGGCAAACGACTCTACTGGTTTGTCCGTGAGTGTCCCGACTGTCATAACCGGATTCGATGAAAGCCCTGCGGATATTCCCTATCGTAAATCTTTGGGGTTTTCAGTTTCACCCCCGAAATGCTGATGAACACGAAGATTCGTTATGGCAACGACCTCCCGATCGGTAAATCAGTATCGTGAAAAATTAACGGTTTTAATTTGGCAGGCGGTCGGAGTCGGAAAACCTGTCAGGTCTTGAGAGACATTTCAAGGCCTGACAGGCTTGCAGTGCTGCAGGGCGATTAGAGGTTCTTCATTCTACCAGGTGCGTCGGGTCGGTGTGAAGCGCCGAGTTGACCGTTGATGGTTGCGGCTCGATGCAGTGTCCGTCGCGGCGGATTCTCCGGCGGCATTTACAGCGTAGCTCCGGGTTTCCTTGACAGCTGGCGTCCATGTTTTCGGGCGCGTAGAAGCGTACCGAGGACGGTCGGTTCGGTATGACTGTCCCTGCCGTGAACGATGATAGGGCCGGTTTTCCTGGAACAGCTGTTCCGGTGAAAAGGGGCCGTAGTCGAAATCGGGCACGCGTCGCCGATCGATTCGTGCGCCCAATGCCTTTTCAATGTCACGGATCAGTTGTTCATCCGCATGCGATGCTAGGGTGAAGGCCTCGCCGGAGCGATTAGCCCGGCCGGTGCGGCCGATTCGATGAGTGTATGCATCCACCGTATCGGGCATATCGAAATTAATAACGTGTGAAATCTCAGATACATCAATACCCCGGGAAGCTATATCGGTGGCGACAAGAATGTCATACCTGCCATCCCTGAAGCCGTTGATCGCACTTTGTCGCTGGTTCTGCGCCATGTTGCCCTGGAGAGCCGATGCACGGTAGCCATTGTGTCCCAAATCAAGGGCGAGGTTCTGAGCGCGCCGTTTGGTGCGAGTGAAAATAAGGACCCGGCCTGTCGGCGTCTGCTGCAACATGGACATGAGAAGTTTCGTTTTGAGACTGTCCGGCGTGGGATAAAGAGCGTGAGAAACCGTCGCCGCCGGCGTCATCATGCCGATCTGCACCGTAACGGGGTCTTTCAAAATGCTGTCCGCCAGGGAACGGATATCCTGCGGCATTGTTGCCGAGAAAAAAAGAGTCTGCCGTTGCGCCGGAAGATGTTTGATTATCCGCCGAATGTCGGGCAGAAAGCCCATGTCGCACATCCGGTCCGCCTCATCCAGGACCAATACCTCAATGGACGACAGGTTGATGTTGCGATCGTTGATATGGTCGAGCAAGCGGCCGGGGCAGGCTACGATGATATCGGCGCCGCTCCGCAGTTTTGCCGCCTGAGCCGATTTGCTCACGCCGCCGTAGATGGTGATGCTCCGCACATTGGTTTTTTTCCCGAGAGCAAGACCCGCCACGTAGATCTGTTCGGCGAGTTCCCGCGTGGGAGCGATGATAAGGGCGCGGACAGTGCGAGAGGGATTTTTCCTCAGCCGCTCGAGAATGGGCAGCATGAAGGCTGCCGTTTTGCCCGTACCTGTCTGGGCGATGCCTAGTACGTCGCGCCCTTCGGTCACGACGGGTATCGCTTTCTGCTGAATGGGGGTCGGCTCGGTATACCCGGCCGCCTTAATGCTGGCCAAGATGCGCCGGTCGAAAGAAAATTGTTCAAAACTCACTGTAAAGTTCTCCTTGACTCCATGGAGCCAAGTTGCACTCTCAGCTCGATGTTGTTCTGATTTATTCTGATTACGGAACAAGTTGATTGTTTTCGTAGGCAGGGCACTCTTATAGTCTTTGTGAGAAGCGAATGCAAGGAAAATATTTTGATTTTCCCTCGGCACAACCTTGAAATGCCGAGAAAGTTTCATCGATCGCTTCCCCGGCGGGGCATTCTGTGCAAATTACAATCGTCAATAGGCTGTGCCAATCTGCCTGTCGATGTTTATTGAAAGATTTGATTGCACAGAGTCGATAATCAGCAAAAGCACCCCTTATCGCTGGAGCTCTCGTCGATGGTGCAACAGCAGCCGCCTTTTCGACCCAGCAGGCTGTTGATCACGGCGGCGGCGCAACCGACGCCGGATCTCACGGCAACCGCCCCAACGGGACAGTTGCGCATGCAGGCGCCGCATTCGATGCATCGGTCGCGCCGTTCGATGCGAGCGATGCCGGCAGGGATCGACAAGACCGACCGGGGACAGACCTCTATGCACATGCCGCAGCCGATGCATGCCGCCTGATCGAGCTGAAGGGTTACAACATTTTGCAGATATTCAAAGTTCGACATATGAAAACTCCTAAAAGGCGAGCCGTGAGGCGATCAACAGGACAATCCCTGCAACAGCCCCGGCGATCTCGACCGGCAGTCCCCAGCGCATCTCTTTCTTGACGCCCGAAAGGGATGTGAAGGTGGAGGCGCCGGTGAAATTCATCGCGAGGTACGCCGTCGCGGCGGTGATAATTAGAATCCAGGCGGATTTCTCGAGAATATTCATTGCCTGTTCATTAAAGGTCCCTGTAAGAACGAGGAAAAGAAACGATGCGGCTAATCCGACTAAAATGCCTTTGGCAGTGAAGGCTCTTCCGGGAATGCACGGCAAGAGAACCGGAACCGCCACTGTGCCTGCGAGAAGAGCCAGTCCAATCGCCGCCGCTGCTGCCGGTCCTTTTGCAAGCGTCGATTGCCAATAGTGGCCTTCGGCGCCGAGACCCGCCGTAAAGAACAGGGCAACAATGATGAAGAAAGCCGCCTTTAATGCCGCAACTAGTTCAACGGGAACCAAGACAATCCGTTCGGCAAGGGAGAAGGATTCCTCCCTCATGGATGGTGACGCCTTCATTCCGGCGTCGAGGTATTCGATCAGGTCGGCAGCCCTGATGGGACCGTAGCGAACGTTGAATCCTGACAGCTGTTTCACCAGATGGGCCGCTACGCCGGGTCCGGCCAGCTGGGGGAGAATAATAGTCCTGTGGTTAACAACTTCCGTCAGTCGCGCGGCGGCAATTCGGCGGACCAGTTCCTCCGTTCCGAAAGAACCCTTGCCGGCTGCGCACCACACGTTGACTCCTTTCGTATCGACGACGAGAATCCAGAAATCCCGGCCCGTTAGACGTTCCCTCAGCTTGTCGAAGCTCAATTTGTAGTTTGCCGTGACGAGAATCGGCGATTTTTTGTTCGGTTGACCCAGGGCGTAGAGACCGGGATCGACGACATAACCCATACGGTTGATGCGCCAGCGGACCTTGAATGCCCCGAGACGGTCCCGCCACGTGATCAGTGAGGAAATTCGGGGAACCGCTCCGCATGAAGAGTCGATCGCGCCGATGACGAACGGCTGCTCGAAGCGTGGAGGGTTCAACTGAACCCCGCTGGATTTGCCTCACAAGGAGCTTAGCGTCGTTGATGCGCAATGTGTCTGTGCCGATGGATCGGCGAGAAGTTTCTGCGTCCATGCCATGTCGTTCATGATGTTCCTTTCAGTTCATCGGATTCGACGGCCTTCAGGGCCAGAAGTGCGGCCTCGCGGGCATAGCGCCAGCAGTTTTCCATTGCACCGCTTCCCGTTATTTTTTTTCGACCCGCTTCGGTTCCAAGATCGAGGCCTGTGAGGTCATAGCAGTTTATGGAACCGAAGAGTTTAATAAATCCCTCGACAACCGAGCCGACAGCCGTGAAGTTCCGGTCTCGTGGATGATGCGCTTCGTTTCGGCCGGTCATCATGTTGACGGCCATAATGGCGCCGGCGACGGCCCCGCAGGTTCCCTTTGTTCGGGCCAGGCCGCTGCAAAAACCGGTTGCCGCTTTGGGAATCAAAGAAGATCGAATATTCCAGTGTTCGGCCAGGGCCATAAGAACGCTTTCGCTGCAGCAGAAACCCGATTGAAAGAGGGAAAAGGCTTTTTCCGCCGTTTCCTCGGGAGTGCGGCCGACGAAGGGTCGTTCCCCTCCCGTGAAGGAGGAACAGCACGGCTGCGGCGGAGAAAGAGAGGTTCTTCTCGCAGTTAATGCCTCAACGAGGATGCCGAAGTGATCGAGGATGACATCAATCTGATGTTCCTCTAAAACATCCAGCAATGTGCCGAAAAAAGCATTGTTGGCCCCGTTGATCTTGCTGAAGAGCTTCATGCCCTCGCCCGTGAGGGTCACGGAAATATATCGCCGATCGGAGGGATGTATTTGCCGGAGAATCAATCCTTCGGCAGCAAGACCGTCGACCGTGCGGCTTACGGTGCTCTTGTCCAAATCGAGAGCCTGGGCCAGTTCCATGATCGTCGCCCCGCCTTTCTCGCCGATTTCAATAAGGGCGTGACACTGGGCAAGCGTCACATCAGTGCAGCATCCCGATTCCTTCAGATAATCCACCAGAAACCATTCAAGCCGTCGCAGGTTTTTTCTAAATGCATTCAGGGCATTTCCTTCAATCAAAAGAGATCCTCCCAAGATAGATGTATCATGCAACAGATGCATATATCAACTAATGCGTTCTGTCAAGGCTCTCGTTGCTGCCTCGACCGAGAAGATCGATATAGCAGGTGCGGTGAAGGCGGATTTCTGGTACAAGGAAAATGGCGCCTCACAATTGGATCCGCTCGGGCGCCGGCGTTCTTCTCTGTCGCTTGCGAACTATGCTGCATTTGTGAAAAAGGAGGATTCCATGGAATCACCACGGGTCAGTGGCGGCATAAAGAAATGGCCTCCGTCCGAGCGTCCCCGGGAGGTCCTGTTGGACAAAGGCGCTGCATTCGTGTCCGATGCGGGACTGCTTGCCATTCTGCTTCGCACGGGGACGGCCGGAACCGATGCCGTTGCTCTGGGACGGAGGCTTCTCGAACGGTTCGGAGGGCTAAGGGGCATTATGAACGCCAGGGATAAGGATCTCAAATCCGTGAAAGGACTCGGCCGCGCCAAAGTTGCCCAGATCATGGCCGCTTCGGAACTGGCCAAGCGGCAGCTTCGGGAAGGCGTCATGGATCTCAGGGTAATCGGGGGACCGGCGGATGTGGTCGAATACCTGTCGCTTTCCATGGCAGGTCTGACGGAGGAGATCTTCCGAGTCATCTATCTCACGACGGGCAATGCGATCCTTGCCATGGAGGACCTTTTCAAAGGCACAGTGAATCAATCGGCAGTCTACCCCCGGGAAGTTATCAAGCGAGCGCTGGATCTGAAAGCATCGGCGGTCATTTTCGTCCATAATCACCCATCGGGGGACCTTGAACCGAGCGAACAGGACAGAATCATAACCGAAAGGCTTACGGGCGCCTGCCGCGCCGTCGATATAACGCCCCTGGATCATCTGATCATAAGCGCTCGGGGGTATACCTCCTTTAAGGAAAGGGGAATCCTGTAAATTTTGACTCTGAACAGGGTGATGTCATTTATCGCCCATGATATTGTACCGGTAGGGCAAACGATATCCCTCTTCCAGGGCTCTGATTGTCCATGCCACCGCCAGGGCCGCTCCGTCGCCGATGATATTTCTGCAGAACTGCTTACGCTCTTCGCTTCGGTAGTCATAGGGGCACGTGAGCTCCGCGCAGCTTGTGGTTCCCATGGTCTTTTTGAAATCATGAACGAGATTATTAAAAACTCGATAGAGTCCCTCTGGGCCGTTAAGTTGATCCCTCCGCTCCTCGAACGTGGCAAGAGCATATGGATCTTTCCTGCCATGAACGGTGCCGATGGCCATGGAGGCGCCGATGAGGGCGCCGCAGGTGGCGCCGCTGCCGCCGATGCCGCCGCCCAATCCCGAGGCCAGGAGCGTTGCCTCCAGGGAAACGTCGGTGACGCCTTCTTCTCTCAGCACTTCCAGAACGCCTCTAAGGGTGCTTTCGGCGCAGTTGAGCCCTTGGGCGTGATGATTGCGGGCCCGTTGCCGGGCATCCTCTGACAGATTTCCAGTGTTCATTGATTGCAACCTCCGTATAATTCATGGCGACCCATTATGCACAGAAGGGCCTTCCCACACAAGAGGTTGTCTGGCATGGCGGTTCAACGGAGCAGCCGCTCTTCTTGACAAATGAAACCGTTCAGGTATCCTCCACACAATGCCTTATAAGCCATTATTATTATAGACCGGCGAAGCGACCGGTTGCAGCGGGTCGGCTGCGATGGCATCGATGTACCGGTTATGACGGCACAGCCTGCTGAGCGACGGACAATCGTCAGAGGAATATCGTCGGGTTTTATTATGGCCGGCAGACTGCCGGTTGAATGCCGGAGGGCGGTGTAAAATGCACTTTTTCCCTCGAGGGAGCACAAGGAGATCTGCGGCGTCCTTTCTCGGGGTTGCCTGTTTTGCAGCGGGGTTGGTCATTGCTCCCGGCTGTTCAATCGTGCAGGCTAAAAAAATTCTCTACATTGATTCATATCATGAGGGATACGCCTGGAGCGAAGGCATTACGGCCGGCGTCATGGAGGTGCTGAACGGTACAATCCACGAGGTGCGAGTCCTTCGGCTTGATACCAAACGCAACCGAAGCGAGGAATTCAAAAAAACAGCAGCGCTTAAGGCGAAGGAGTTTATCGAAAAATTCAAGCCGGACGTGGTCATCGCCGCCGACGACAATGCGGCTAAATACTTGATCATGCCTTATTATTTGAATACCGACCTTCCCGTTGTCTTTTGCGGAATTAATTGGGATGCATCGATTTATGGTCTGCCCTCAAAAAATGCGACGGGCATGATTGAAGTGGCGCCGGTTCCTCAGCTTCTCGATTATCTGAAGCGGTACAGCAAAGGAGACCGTGTCGGCTTTTTGTCGCCGGACCTTTTATCCGCCCACAAGGAAGTGGACAACTATAAAAAAGAGTTCGGCATCAAGCTTACGGAATATTACTCGCGGGATGCCGATGATTGGAAAAAGGCATTCCTCGAACTCCAGAATAAAGTGGATATGCTGATCATCGACAGCGACGGCGGACTGTACGAAGATCAAGCAGACGATATCATTGCCTTTGTCGAAAGGAACACGAAGATCCCTTCGGGAACGATACTCGACTTTATGGCGCCCTATGTGTTTATTACCTTCGCCAAAGTCGCAGAGGAACAAGGCTCTTGGGCGGCCAAGACAGCCTTGGAGATTTTGAGAGGCACGCCGCCCAGCCACATTCCCGTTGAAAGAAACAAGGAAGGATACTTGATTATAAACACCCGCATCGCGCAAGCTTTGGGATATGAAATACCCTATAGCATTCTCAAGTCGGCTTACATACTTATCGAATGAACAGCGATGGCGGCCATGAACGGTTGTCGTGCAAGGCAAGGTAGGGCATGAAAGGGACGCTTCGCCAAAAATTCATTGGACCGACGATCATGCTGTTTGTTTTCGGCGTACTGTTGTCGTCCTACAGCACCTATTACAGCTCGACGACCGAGGTGGAATCGGCCATCAAGAGCCAAATGACCCAGATTGCCGAATCTTTGTCGACGATGCTTGCATCGTGGATTGAACGAAACAAAATCGACATTCAGCGGTGGAGCCGTTTCGACATAATCTGCGACGCCATACCGGAATCGTTCCTCGGCAAAGCGGCGCGGAAAGCTGCGAAACCGATGCTGGCCAGATTGAGAGACGAATATGGGTTTTACGAGGCGCTGTACCTGTGCGATATTGACGGCGACGTCATTGTCTCTTCGGGTGACGGATCGATATTTTCGAGCAACATGTCTCAGGAGGCTTTTTTCCTTTCGGCATCGCTGGGACATATTTTCGTATCGGATATTTTTGCCGGCATAAAGGGCAAGCCAACTCTCGTTATTGCGGCGCCCGTTTGGAGCGGCGAGCGGATAAGGGGCGTTTTTGCATCGAGCATAGATTTAACGTATTTCTCATCCCAATACGTCGATCCCATTAAACTCTCTAAAACGGGATATGCTTATATATTGCGGAGCGACGGTCTGGTGATCGCTCATCCGGACACAACGAAAGTTATGAAGGCCGATTTCAGCGATTTCCCCCAGGGGAAAAAGATCCTGAAGATGAAAAGCGGTGTCATGAGATACGATTACGAAGGGGTCAATTTCATCGGCGCTTTCAAAGAAGAACGGCTGACGGGTCTGATTATCGGGATTAACGCACCGGTCGATGAAATCTTCGCACCCTCCGACAGGGTGAGAGATATCGTTATTTTCATCACGATCGTCATTTCGTTTCTGATCGCCTCGACGGTTGCTCTCATCGTCACCGGTTTTGTGACGAAGCCTATCAATCAGTTTAAAAAAACCATGGAAGCGGTGGCGGCCGGAGACCTCAATCGGACAATTTCCCTGAAGTCAACGTCAGAATTTACCAGCATGGCGAAGTCTTTCAATAAAATGGCCCTTTCCCTGAAGGACAATAAAGAGGAATTGCGACGGACCTACGAAAGGCTTGCCCAGAAGGAGCGCATGGCCGCCATGGGCGAATTGACGGCCCGCATAGCCCATGAAATTAAAAATCCCTTGGGAATCATCAAGGGCTCTGCTCAGATTCTTGTGGATGAAGAGGCAGAACAGGAGACGAAGAAGGAAGTCGCCCACTATATCATAGAAGAAGTCAACAACCTGGCCGTGAGGACCCAAGAGCTCCTGACCTACGCAAAGCCTATGCCCTTGAACTTTGAAGATGTTGATCTGAACGCTCTTTTGTCCGAGAGAATTAAATTTTGGGAATCACGGCGAGTGGAACTGAAACAGATGGAAATAATGGGCGAATTCGCCTCAAATCTGCCGATGGTGCGTCTCGATAAATCCCTTATCAAACAATCCGTCATGAATATAATAATCAATGCCTCCGAAGCCATGCCGGGAGGCGGCCATCTCAAAATATCCACGAAGCTGAATGGAGAGGATCCGAGAGCCTGGAATCTAAGGGGATCTCAGGGCGCAGCGCCGGGCAATAATCTAAAGTGCGTCGTTGTGGAATTTGAAGACAACGGTTCCGGCATAGAACCTGAAAATTTATCGAAGATATTCAATCCTTTTTTTACGACGAAAGCCGAAGGAACCGGTCTGGGGTTGTCCGCCGTATATCGAATAATGGAACAGCATCATGCGGGAATATCGGTGAAAAGTCGTCCCGGAATCGGCACGCGATTCATCATGACTTTCCCTGTTTCATAGAGGAGGAGCTTCTGCATGACCGATAGAAGTAAAATTTTGATTGTTGACGACGAAGCGAAAATGCGCCGCATCCTCCAGATAATATTGCAGAGTCCCGAGTACGATATTGATCTTGCTACGAGCGGCGAGGAGGCATGGACTAAATTTCAGAAGAACTGCTATAGAATTGTGTTGACCGACTTGAAAATGCAGGACATGGACGGCATGGAGCTCCTTCGGCTGATTTCGGGGAAGAATCCAAACGTCCCGGTTATCGTCATAACAGCCTATGGAAGCGTGGAATCGGCTGTTTCGGCGATGAAAAACGGCGCCTTCGATTACATTACAAAGCCCTTCGAGAGGGAGGAGATCAGGATCACCGTTGCAAAGGCTATTGATTTTTCCCGGCTGAAGGATGAGAATCGCTACCTCCGCGAGGCCATAGGACGGCATTATCCCTTCAAGTCCGTCATCGGCAATTCGCAGCACATACAAACCGTCCGGGAGCTTGCGGCCAAGGTGGCCGAGACAGCTTCCACCGTGTTGATACAAGGGGAGAGCGGCACGGGCAAGGAACTGATTGCCAAGGTAATCCATTACAACAGCCCTCGGGCGCCGCGGCCCTTTATCGCCTTCAACTGCGGCGCCTTGCCGGTGAATCTCCTGGAAAGTGAATTGTTCGGTCATGAAAAAGGCGCCTACACGGGGGCCTACAAGCAAAAACCGGGAAGGTTCGAACTGGCCGACAGCGGGTCGCTGTTTCTCGATGAGATAGGTGACATGAGTCATGAGCTGCAGGTAAAAATGCTTCGCGTCCTGGAGGAACGATCCTTTGAGAGGCTTGGCGACACAAAGACCAGAAAGGTAGATGTCCGCGTAATCGCGGCGACAAATCACAATCTTGCAGACATGGTGGAAAAGGGGACGTTCCGGAACGATCTTTTTTATCGATTGAACATCTTTCCCATCAATCTTCGCCCCCTGCGGGAGCGCAGGGAAGACATTCCTCTGCTTGCAGACCACTTTGTAAAGAAGTTGTCGGAAGCGATGGGCAAGCAGGTGTGGACCATTTCCCCCGAGGCCATGGAATTGCTCGTAGCTCACAATTGGCCTGGCAATGTTCGTGAGCTTCAGAACGCCCTCGAAAGGGCCATGATACTCTGCAGCGGCCGCGAGGTAACTCCGGGAGAGCTATTGCTCGATTCCAGGAAAACGGCTCACAATATTTCACCGGAGGGGTTTGGCATACCCGGCGACGGGGTGTCCCTCGAGGCGATTGAAAAAGATTTGATACTCATGGCGCTTAAAAAGGCGAACTACAATCAATCCAAGGCGGCGCAGTTTCTAAAGATCAGTCGCAATACCATGAGGTACAGAATGGAAAAACACGGCATCTCTCTTCCTGGGCGTTATCCACCACCAGGTGGTGGATATGGGTCAAGATACTGAGCGGCCGAAAGAACACGACTATCACCGAACGGCGATGCACCTCCAACCGTTTGATTTGGCACGGGAATAATTTGTGCCGATTTTTGGCCCTTCTGGCGCCATATTTGAAAGCAATCACTGCTAACTTCGAGTTGTAAGTATCTTCCGTTTATTCGGCGAGCGCGGTGGAGCACCGTGCGACGGGGCGTTCGGTTCCTTCCCGGAAACGGACGGGTCGCCGATAAGTGAAGAGAGGTTATGTGGGACCGGCTCTGTCTATTATGATGAAACATGGCATTAACGCCCTCTTTATGGCGGCAGCGACTCGCACTGCCGAGCGCCTGTCGCAGTTATCCAACAGGGATGCGCCGACCGCCCTTCTCGCCTTCACCTCGTCCACGCGGGTGTCTGGAATATTGTCCGGCATCAGCATCTTGATCCTGAGAATGATTCTCTGCGGCGGCGGCCGGAAGGGGCGGAACTTAACTCCGCCCCTTCATCAACGATTGACGAATCGTACAAATAAAATGCTGCAACGGCTCTGAATGGAAGGGATCCTTGTTATTAATAATCGAATTCGGAAGCGAAGGTCGTGTGAGGATTATCCGGCGCCCACGCAAACGGAATAATCTTTCTTCATAGGCAAAAACTGGATATAGTAAAAGAAAAATAATTTATGGACAGTATGCCCAACCGTAGAGGCCGAATATACGGCAATCCGTCGCGCCGCAGGAATGTCCGACGGATAGAGTGGTGAACCCCATTACGAAAAGCAGCCTCTTGTTTTGAACGCTGTATTAGGTACGGCAGTATTGCAGAGACGATGCAAGGAGAAGGAGCCAGATGAAAGAGAAGCGATTCATTTATTTTTTTAATGAAGGCGACAGCAAGAACAAGAAGTTATTGGGCGGCAAGGGAGCGAACCTGTGCGAGATGACGCAGATCGGATTGCCAGTGCCGCCGGGATTTGTGATAACGACGGAGGCGTGCAAGGCCTACCTTGGGCAGAAGAAGAAGGGATTGGCGGCGGAGCTGGTGGAGCAGGTGCGCGGAGCGATGGAGGAGCTGGAGAAGCGGACGGGCAAGGGATTTGGCAGGAGAGAGGACTGCTTGCTGGTGTCGGTTCGATCTGGTTCGGCGGTGTCGATGCCGGGCATGATGGACACGATATTGAACCTAGGCCTGACGGACCAGACGGCGGCGGGACTGGTGGACCAGACGGGCGACGAGCGGTTTGTGTACGATTTATACCGTCGGCTGATCCAGTTGTTCGGGACCGTGTGCGTGGGGATATCCCACGAGAAGTTTAACGGGATTTTTGAGAAGGCGAAGAAGAAGTTTTACGCGAAGGCGGACGTGGACCTGGATGCCGGTGCGTTGCGGGAGATAACGAAGCAGTTTTTGCAGGTGTACGAGCAGGAGACGGGAAGCCCCTTTCCGCAGGATCCGTACGAGCAGTTGGAACTGGCCGTCGAGGCGGTATTGCGGTCCTGGATGGGGAAACGAGCAGTTGACTACCGGAAGCAGTTCGGGATCACGGCGGACATAGCGGACGGCACGGCCGTGAACGTATGCACCATGGTATTTGGGAACCGCGGCGCCGAGAGCGCCACGGGCGTTGCCTTTACGCGCGACCCGGCGACGGGGGAGAACCGGTTTTTCGGGGAGTATTTGATCAACGCCCAGGGGGAGGACGTCGTGGCGGGGATTCGGACTCCGAAGCCGATCAAGACGCTTCGGCGTGAGATGCCCGAAGTGTACTGCGAACTGGAGAACCTTCGGCACACGCTGGAACAGCACTACCGGGAGGTCCAGGACCTGGAATTCACCGTTGAACAGGGGAAGCTTCATGTGTTGCAGACCAGAGACGCGAAGATGAACGCCTCGGCCTTCATCAAGACGTCCATCGACATGTTCAACGAGGGCCTCATATCGGAACGCGAGGCGCTGCTGCGCGTGAAGCCGGAGATGCTCGCCCAGGTTCTTCACCGGCAGATCGATCCGCAGTCGACGAACGCCGTGCTGGCCCAGGGACTTCCGGCGTCTCCGGGTGCGGCCTCGGGGAAAGTGGTGTTTGATGCGGACCGTGCGGAGAGCAAGGGCAAGCTGGGAGAGAAAGTGATATTGGTTCGGGAAGAGACGAAGCCCGAGGACATCCACGGCTTTTTTGCGGCGCAGGGGATCTTGACGAGCCGGGGCGGGAAGACCTCGCACGCGGCCGTTGTTGCGCGGAGCATGGGCAAGGCCTGCGTTTCGGGCTGCGAGGCCATCGAGATCGACCATGCGAGCCGGGAGGCTCGGGTGGGTGGAGTTGCGTTCAAGGAGGGGGACGTCATCACGATCGACGGGACGACTGGGAACGTCTATGCCGGCGAGGTTCCGATGATCGAGCCGGAGTTTGTGGACGACATGCTGGTTTTGCTCGAGTGGGCGGACGACATCAGCGAGCTTAGAGTGCGAGCCAATGCGGACACGCCGGAACAGGCGGCCCGCGCGCTGAAATTTGGGGCCGTGGGGATCGGGCTGTGCCGGACGGAGCGGATGTTCAACCAGCCGGACCGATTGCCCATCGTTCGGGAGATGATTCTGGCGGACACGACGCAGGAGCGTCAGGCGGCGCTGGACCGGCTGCTGCCTTTCCAGCGGAACGACCTGAAAGAGATATTCCACATCATGGACGGCCGTCCCGTGGCGGTGAGGCTTCTGGATCCGCCGATCCATGAGTTTTTGCCCTCGGCTGACGAGATTCAGCGGGAGATCAACCACTTAAAGGAGCTGCAGCGCACCGTTGAAGGGCTTGCCGATCTGCCGGACACGCTGCTGTTGCTGGATCCGAAGCTCTATGCCAAATACGCGGACACCCTGGAGAGCGTTGCGAAGAACCTGGAAAAAGTGAAGGGGAAGAACCTGGCGGAGCAGATGATCGAGGCGAAAGAGACGGTTTTGAAGAAAGTCAGGAACCTTGCCGAGACGAATCCCATGCTGGGCCATCGGGGAGTCCGCCTGGGCATTACCTACCCCGAAATCTACGCGATGCAGATCAGGGCGATCCTGGAGGCGGCGGCGGAACACATAACCGCGGGAGGCGACATCGTACCGGAGATCATGATACCCCAGGTCTGCACACTGGCGGAACTGCAGTGGGTCCACCGGTATGTGGAACAGATTCACAAGGAAGTGGAGAAGCAGTACGGCATGACCGTGCGCTACAAGTTCGGGACGATGATCGAGGTGGTCCGGGCCTGCATGCGGGCGGGACGAATAGCGGGGCTTGCGGAGTTCATATCTTTCGGGACCAACGATCTGACCCAGGCTACCTTTTCCTTTTCGCGGGAGGATGCGGAGAACAAATTTTTGCCGCTCTACGAGGATCGGGGGATTCTGCAGCACAATCCTTTCGAGGTGCTGGACATCAAGGGAGTTGGTCGGCTCATGCGCATCACCATAGAGTGGGCTCGGAAGACTCGCCCGGAGATGAGCGTGGGGATCTGCGGGGAACACGGCGGCCATCCCGACGCGATCATGTTCTGCCACCACATCGGCATGAGCTATGTTTCCTGCTCGTCGCCCCGCGTGCCCATTGCCCGGCTCGCCGCCGCCCATGCCAAACTGAACGAGCAAGAGTACTCGATATAATCAACCGAGAGCCCCGGCATCCCCTGCGGGACGCCGGGGCTCTCGCCTTTCTTGAAACAGCCGTAGTCAAGGGGCGCCAAGCCCCATGATTGAATCCTGCGAAGTTCTGCTCAGCGCATTGGGATGAAAATACGTTTCATAGAGCGTTTTACGCTCAAGGAGCGTGTCGATTTTTCTCTGGATCTCCTGCCGGTCTTTACTGTTGACCCACTCGTTCCAATCTTCAAGGGTTTGCCACGTGCTCACTACGAGGGAGACGGACGGATCGTTGACGCTTCTCAGCGTTTCGCCCGATATGTACCCCGGCTGCCGAGAGGCCTTGACGCGGAGCTTCATGGTCAGTGCCAGCAGTTCCTGCTCTCGTTCCGGCGGAACGATCCGCTGGATCATCACTTTAACTGCCATATTATGCTTTGCGTCCTCCGTGCTTGGGGCGCCGGATCTCTAGCGAATAAGCGATTTCAACTAGTGCAGTGCGTCCAACGCTTTTTACATTCTGAATGCAAGGTCAAGCCTGTTGGCAAACGCGCATGAAACATGGTCGATGCAGAGAGCTTCTCATTTAACCAGAGGGAGGATTATTACAGGAACAGAGGCATTTTGCCTGAAGCTGTCGCGATCGTCTAGAGTTCCTATGCCGCGGCCGACGTGCATGGGGATGACCTTTTTGGGTTTTATCAGTTCAGCCGCTCTTACCGCCTCGTCGGCCGTCATGACGTAGATCCCGCTGACCGGAAGAAGAGCAATGTCGGCATGTATGGATGACATTTCCGGAATAACGTCGCTATCCCCTGAGTGATAAATGCGCATGCCGTCCAGGGTGGCCACGTATCCCACATTGCCCGCTTCCCTGGAATGGAACGGAACGCCCGGGCTGCGAAACTTGTTCAGGTTGTATGCAGGAGTCGCTTCAATCTCTATTCCTTTCAAGGCGAGGCGCTCTCCCGGCCGTATAGTCCGGACAGGTCCCGGAAGTTTTGCCGCCGCCGAGGGCGGCGCTACGATAATCGTATCTTTGCTCCTGAGACGAGCCACGTCATCGGGAGAGCAGTGGTCGTGGTGGTCATGAGTTATGAGGATGAGATCGCCTCTTCGGTCCGTCGCTGTTTGCCACGGATCGATGTAGATGACCATTCCTTTGCTCTCTATGCGAAAACTTGCGTGTCCCAGCCATTCTATAGTCGGTTCCGTTTCAGTCATAATGCCCCTCGTGAGGATCTTAAAATCGCATACACTATACCCGATGAGAACGCCTTGCTCAAGACTGCAAAATTAAGACTGCAAAATAAAACCGGGCCCAAAGGCCCGGTCGCAGTTCTATAACCTCTGTTCGATAGAATCAGAAGTCTTTAAAATCATCTCCCTCCAGAGGAATGATTTCTTCAGGCGAAATTTCTTTTTGCTTTATTTGCGAAGAACGGATGGCCGGCGCCGGTCGGCCGGTCTTCTGGCGGTCGGAGACAAGAGCCTGGCTCTGCACCGCTGCCGGCGCCGTTTTCTTGTTGAAGAGTCCCAGAATAGACCCCTTCCCGTTGCCTGTTCCGTCTTTGAAGCCGTTTCTTCCGTCGGTTCCCCTGACAAGTTTCATCAGGTCATGAACATTGTCCTTTACGAGTTCCGCCTGTTCGAACATTTCCTCAGATGCGTTTGCCGATTCACCGGCGCTGGCCGCCGTTCTTTGCGTCACCTGGTCAACCTGTACGACGGCCTTGTTGATCTGCTCGATCCCCTGGGCCTGTTCGCTCGAAGCTGCGGCGATTTCACTGACCAGTTCGCTCACCTTGGTCGTGCATTTAGACACATCGGCAAAATTTTCGTTCGAGACGCTGACGAGCTTGGCCCCGTCATTGATTTTGTTCACGGTTCCTTCAATGAGGCGCCCGGTGTTTTTGGCGGCGTCGGCTGCCCTCATGGCAAGGTTTCTCACCTCGTCCGCCACGACGGCGAAGCCGGCGCCGGCCTCGCCGGCCCGGGCGGCTTCCACGGCCGCGTTCAGAGCCAGGAGATTCGTTTGGAAGGCGATATCATCGATGGTTTTGACTATTTTCGATGTTTCCTTGCTCGCTTTGGATATTTCTTCCATGGACGTTGTAACCTGACGCAACGATTCGTTGGCCCTCTCCACCACGGCGATGGATTCCTTCGTCAACTGGTTGGCTTCGAAAGCATTGTCTGCATTCTTTTTTGTCATCGACGACATTTCTTCAAGAGCAGATGAAGTTTCTTCTATGGATGCCGCCTGTTCCGAAGCGCCTTCGGCGAGACTTTGGCTCGTGCATTTGATTTCATTTGACGAGACGGACATGAGTTCCGCCGAATCATTCAATGATTTTGAAGCTCTGGTGATGGCGCCGGTGATCGAACGGTTGAGAAGAAATGATACGAACATGGAAATGACGATTGCAAAGATTGCCACGGCCGCAAAAATTCGCATGGATATTTTATAAGAAGCCAAAGCCTTCGCGAAGCTTGTTTCCGATTGCTTATTCGCCCACACGGTCAGTTTCTCGATGTCCGATGATATTTCTGCGAGATATTTCGCCCCGACTCCCTCGGATATCAGATAGAGACCGATGCCCAGATTCCCTTCCTTGACGGCGCTCAAGACCTGATCGAGGATTTTCTTATATTCCTGTATGGTTGCCGTGAGGTTCGTCAACACGCTTATAGTTGTCGAGGCCTTGTCGGACGATCGATTATTTGATGCGAGCGCCCCTGTCTCTGCAGATTTTCTCATCGCCTCGCTTCTTTTCTGCATCTCGTCGTAATCGGCATAGATGAGCTTGATCTGGCCTGCAATTTTGTCTGACTCATTGATGTAGGCAAAATTAAAAGCCTTGTAGACATTGGCGTTGAGCCGGAACATGAGTTTGTCGATGGCGTTAGCCTCTTGAACATAATCGAGGACGACTCGTGAAATATTGTCGATCGCCAGACTCTGGTTCTTCATTCCCCAGTACGAGACGCCGGACAGAACGATCAGCATGAAAGCTGTCGCGACAGGCAATATCAGTAATTTGTGAGATAGTTTCATTATTCTCCTCCCTTTACGCCGGATGATCGTGAAAAAAAAGCCACACTGGGATGACGCTCGACTTATCCTCCCAGTTTATGATTCTATAGACCTTGTTTTCCATTCTATCGTCAGTTTCAGAAAAAAATTGAATTTTTTTGATCTGAAAATTTGACATGACTTTGTGAGAGTTTCCGTTTTTTGATATATAGGCAATAAAAGAGCATCCCTCGAGGGGAGGAACTCAATGCTTCTGCTGCAGAATGCCCTGATGTCTTCATCGGCGACATGCGGGTTCCGGGAATCAAAAATCCCGACTATCCGGGCAGAGCCTCCGGTTCAGTGGAGGGTGCAGCGAAGATTATTGAAGAATTGCTGAAGGGAAACGCAGCCTATCGCCACGGCGGTATAATTTATTTCGATCCGCTGCGGGCATCTCCTCGTTGACGGCCATAAGATGTCGAAGAGCAAAGGCAATGTCGTTTATCCCGGAGACCTCATGGAAGAGGGGCGCGGGTGCGCCGCTCCTGCCGGATCGATTCTGTCGGTTACGGTGGAGAAGATGTTCCGACGCCAAATGGATGGCGATCTTCCTGTGAAAAAGGCCTTCGACAGCGGTGCCGCTGGTGTTGAAAAAGCGGTGAAAATGGATCTCAGTCCTTGCGAAGCGGCGTGATCGAAACCTTAAAAAGAGTGGATACTGTTCTTGGCGACCTCTTTTTTGAAAGCAACCAAAGACCAGCTTGGGTACAGGATCGTTCGAAATGATCGACACGCTGAAAAGACTGTTAGGCGGCGTCCCACCGAAGAAAGCGGGGCGGGAAGGCGAATCCGGACGCGATTCTTCCCTTCCCGTCGTGGCTCTTCTGCTGGAGATGTCAACGATTGACGGCTGCTTCAGCAACGAGGAAAAGAAGGCCCTTTCGGAAATCCTGCAAAGGAAATACGGTCTTTCCGGCGAGAGAGCCCAGGGACTCATCTCGGCCGCCGAGAAGGAGCTGGCAGAGAGCGTGGATCTCTGGCAGTTTGCCCTGCGCGTCAACGAGGAATGCGGCCTTGAGGAAAAAATTGCACTGATCGAAGATGTCTGGCGCATCGCCTACAGCGACGGCAAGCTGGAAAGTCACGAAGATTATCTTGCCCACAAAATGGCATTGCTCCTGCGCGTCGCACATCGCCAGCTTATCGATGCCAAACTTCGTGTCCTGCAGTTGATAGAGGAGCCTGACAAGGCTCGATAACCGGCCGGATCAGGGGTCGTTTGAGCTGTTAAGGATGCTGTGATTATATTACGATTCAATTGACGGTTCCACCGAGAGAGCATGAGGAAGCTCTTCCGTCGTGTATGACCCGGGAACAGCAGGGATTAGGCATCGAGAAACGGGAGGAATGAACATGCAGTGCAATGTCGGAAAGAAAGATCGTATTTTTCGAATCATGGCAGGTCTTCTTGTTTTAGGAATCGGGCTTGCCTACGGGAGCCTGTGGGGCCTTGTCGGCCTCGTCCCGATTTTCACAGCCATTATCGGATACTGCCCGCTCTACAAGATTCTTGGCATGACCACCTGTCCGAAAGGCGACCGTAACAGCACCCTGCCGGACACCTCAAGCGAGGAAGCAAACAAAAAGAGCCTCAAATAAAGCGGACCAGTGATCTTGAGAAATGTGGAAAGGAAGACCTGGGGGGAAGAGACGCCTGGATGATTGAGGGTTTACCCTCTCTGCCCCGACTTCTTGATACATTGCCGTAATGATTTTTTTTAAGCTTCACGTTTTTGTTTGCCGGATCGTCTGCGTTGTCATAATTTGCCTGTCCTTTTCCCTGTGGTATAGTAACATGCCACCAGACCGGCGGTTTCTGACAGGGCCGGTCCCTGTATCACGGCAATCCGGGAGGCCTATTGTGGACATAGAGACTTTTGCTCTTGATGCGTCTGTTTTTGAGGAATCGAAAGAACTGTCCACCGGGGAGACCTACGATCTTCTGATCATCGGGGGCGGTCCGGCCGCCATGAGCGCTGCCGTGTATGGGGCGAGGAAGACGCTTAACCTGGGACTTGTAACGAAGGACTTCGGCGGCCAGGTTGGTGAAACCTCCGCAATCGACAATTGGCTTGGCTTCCAGAGCGTCAACGGCAGAGATCTTGTGAATCAGTTCACGGAGCATGTCCGGGCTTTTGGGATACCCGCAAAAACGGGCGGCGCCGTCACGGCGGTTTCCCGGGAGGGAGAATTGTTTAGGGTCACCACGGTCGATGAGGGGCGATATGTGGCGAAAACAATCATTGCCGCAACGGGAAAACGTCATCGGCCGCTCAATGTTCCGGGTGAACGCGAATTTCTGGGACGGGGCGTCGCCTACTGCGCCACGTGCGATGCGCCTTTCTTCAAAGGCAAGACCGTTGTGGTGGCCGGCGGAGGCAACTCTGCTTTCACGACTGCCGTGGACCTCCTTAAGGTCGGCGCTGCAGTAACCCTCGTGAATGCCGTTAAGGGCTGGCAGGCCGATGAATACCTGCAGGAGAGGGTTCGTCAGTCGGGGGCCGTCAGATTCCTCGACAATCATGAAGTTTCCCTTATCGAGGGCGACCGGCAGGCGACGGCTGTGGTTGTGAAAAATCGTCTATCGGGAAATGCAAAAAAAATCGATGCCCAGGGGATCTTTATCGAAATTGGTCTCGTTCCCAACAGCGAGGCCTTTCGGGACGTTGCGGACACAACGGCAACGGGCGAGATTAACGTCGACTGTTCCTGTCGAACCAGCACGGCGGGATTCTTCGGCGCAGGGGATGTAACGACCGTTCCTTACAAGCAAATCATTATCGCCGCCGGCGAGGGCGCCAAGGCGGCTCTCTCGGCATACGATTACCTTTTGTCCAGGGGATTCATCTAGAAGCGCAGGGCATAACCGCCGGAAAGGAGATTGACATGGCCGTTCTGAAAGATGTCGAGAAGGAAAAGCTGCGACAGCTCTTCCAGGGACTGATGGAACCGGTGACGCTCCTACTGTTCACCCAGGAGACGGAATGTCAGTTTTGTGAAACCACGAGAACAATGCTCGAAGAAGTGACTGCGCTTTCCGATAAGCTTTCTCTGACCATCCGCGATTTTGTCGCCGATACAAACGAGGCGGAACGCTACGGTGTTGACAAAATTCCGGCGACAGTTATTCTCGGAGCGAAGGATTATGGCATACGATTCTTCGGAATTCCATCGGGCTACGAATTCACTGTGCTCATCCAGGACATTCTCGGCATCAGCAAAGGCGTTCCGGGACTTTCGGAAGAGACGCTGACCATGATTTCTGCAATCGGCACACCGGCCCATCTTCAGGTTTTCATATCGCCTGCATGTCCCTATTGTCCCAGCGCGGCTCGAATGGTCCATCAGTTCGCCATGGCCAGCGACCATGTTCGAGGCGATGTTGTCGAAAGTTCCGAATATCCCCATCTTACAGTGAAATACAATGTCAGCGGCGTTCCCCACACAGTGATTAATGAAGACCATTCCATTGTCGGGGTTTTGCCTGAGAAGGATTTTGCCCGGGAGATCCTGAAGGTTCTTGGCGTGAAATGGGAAGGCGCCGATGTTTCGGTAAAATGATTCATCTCCGACCGGCATGCATAAAATCGCCGGGGAGAGCGGTCCAACCGTATGGATGAACAAACAGACAACGAATACGCAAAGGAGTTTTTGCACGATGAGTTGGTGGGGCAAGTTAATAGGCGGGACATTCGGATTCATGATAGGAGGTCCTCTGGGAGCGCTTCTCGGTGCAGCTGTAGGCCACAGTTTCGACAAGTCTTCCGTTCAGCAAGTCGGTTGGGGAGGTCCCTTTAGATCGGAGGACTTCGAGGAGGTTCAGACGGCCTTTTTCACGGCCGTGTTTTCTATCATGGGCCATCTTGCGAAGGCTGACGGTCAAGTGTCCTCCGAAGAAATTAATATCGCCGAGCGGATCATGGACCGCATGGAATTGCAACCGGCGCAACGCCGGGCGGCCGTAAATCTGTTCAACCGCGGTAAAAGCGATGATTTTCCCTTAGAGGACGTGCTGGACCAATTTCGCCGGATCTGCCAGAGAAGATTCAGTCTGATTCAGATGTTCCTAGAGATTATGATCCTGACAGTTGTCGCCGATGGCGCGATTCATGACGAAGAGCGCCGAATCCTCGTGTTCATCAGCGATCGTCTGAGCTACCCCCGTGCCGAGTTCGAACGGCTGCTTACAATGATTATGGCCCAAGAGCGATACTCGCGACTTCGCTCCGGCGCTGTCGAGGAGTCGCCTTCCGCACGGATCAAGAATGCCTATTCCGTGCTGGGGATTCCAGAATCGGCCAGCGATGAGGATATCAAAAAGGCATTCAGAAGGCTCATGAATCAACATCACCCCGACAAGCTCGTATCGAAAGGTCTGCCCGAGGAAATGATCAGGCTGGCCAGTGAGAAGACCAGGAAAATCAAAGAAGCCTATGATTTCATAAGGGAGGTCCGCAAGGCTGCCTGAAGAACGTTCTGTGCAGAACCGGCTATCGACTGCAGGCCCATGCACCGAGCGTTCTTTTGCGGGCTTAGGTCTCTTCAGTAATGAGAAGCGTTTCGGGATCCAATCGGAGCGCTCTGCCGGAGGGCACTCCTGAGACTCTCTTAAGGATTGAAATATGTACATCGGATCCCACCGCCTTCAGCTCGTAGGCGATGTCGAAAAGACCGGCTGCCGCTGAAAAGGCCAGCGGCAATCCGTCGGTGGACAACAGTTCATCGCGATGGGTAGGAACGGTGAACCATGCGCTGGCGCCGAAGGAGCGGGCCAGGCTTTTCAAATCTTCCAGCTGCTGGAGTTCCGCCTTGGCGAAATCAAATCCGTCAATTACGATAACGGCCGGAGAGAAGATGCCCTGATTAACCATGTCGGAAAGCCGTTCTTCCAGTTTAGGCACACTGAATCCCATGACCCGGAAGGTCATGATGAGCCGGCGACGGAGGATGTCCTGCCAGAGCTGTTCTACAAATTCCACATGGTAGCGCTGTGCAAGTTTCCCAAAGAGATCCCGGTACCAGAGGGTGACCTTGTCTATGGGGTCGTTGAGGCTGATGTGCAGGACATTTTTATTTCGCAGCATGCTCGTGAGGGCTATCTGAACGACCAGGGCCGTCTTGCCGACACCGGCCCGCGACAACACGGCGCCGAATCCGCCGGGAACCAGAAGATCCTCCCCACCGTCGTCTCCCTGACTAAGTGGATTTTTGATAATGAGGTCTTTCTTCAACATTTCTATGTACCTCTCTCTGAGGAGATAAACACGGGCTAAACCATGACTTCTCTGAATCGCCACGGGCACAGGCGCCCCCACCCTTCTCTCAGGCGGCGCTCCGCTTCTGTTTGGCGGCCTTGGCCGTCAGTTCCTCCGCTACGGATTGCGGGACCTGCCGATACTGTGCGAACTCCATGGTGAACTGGGCCTGCCCCTGCGTGGCCGATCTGAGAACTGTGGAGAATCCGAACATCTCCGCCAGAGGAACCTGCGATTCTATGACGGAGAAGAGGCCTTCGTCCTGTGCGCCCAGAATCATGCCTCGCCGCTGGTTCAGAAGTCCCATGACTGCGCCATGGAAGTCAGAGGGAGTCTCCACGGCAACCTTCATGATCGGTTCGTGAATCACCGGCTTGGCCTTTCCAAAGACCTCTCTGAAAGCGCCCGCCGCTGCTGCCTGGAAAGCCATGTCCGAGGAATCGACACTATGGAAGGCGCCGTCGTTAATGACCGCCCGGATCCCCGTAATGGGAAACTCCAGGAGGGGGCCCTTGACAATGGCGCTTTTAAAACCTTTCTCACAGGCAGGAATGAATTGGGTCGGTATGACGCCGCCCCTGATTTCGTTGACGAATTCGAAGTCGCCGTCGGGAAATGGTTCGATATAACCCGCCACTCGGCCATACTGTCCCGAACCGCCGGTCTGCTTCTTGTGAGTATAGTTGAAATCTGCCCGCTGAGTGATAGTTTCGCGGTATGCAACCCGGGGAGTTCCCGTAGTGACTTCGCAGCCGTATTCGCGCCTCATTCGTTCCACGTAAATTTCCAGGTGGAGTTCCCCCATTCCCTCGATGATCGTTTCGCTCGTCTCATCGTCCACCTTGGTTCGGAATGTCGGATCTTCTTTTGTGAATCGGTTCAAGGCCTTCGACATGTTTATCTGAGACTTGTTGTCCTTGGGAATGATGGCCAGTGAAATCACCGGTTCGGGCACATGCATCGCCGTCATGGCGTAGTTGACTTCCTGGCTTGCGAAGGTGTCTCCGGAGGCGCACTCAATGCCGAAGAGGGCGCCTATGTAGCCGGCAGGGATTGAATCGATGTCTTCCATCTGATCGGCGTGCATCCTTACAACTCGACCGATTTTTATCTTTCTGCCCGTCCTGGAATTAACAACGGTGGCGCCTTTCGCCACAGTGCCCTGGTAAACCCGGATGTACGTGAGCTGGCCGTAGAGACCGTCCTCAAGTTTAAATGCCAGGGACACGATCGGTTCGTCCGGGTTGCCTGAGAGTTTTACGGGAGCATTGTTGTTGTCAAGATCCACCGCCTGATTATCCACATCGCAAGGGGCCGGAAGATACCGGGTCACGGCGTCAAGGAGGATCTGGATGCCCTTGTTCTTGTATGCCGATCCCATGAGGACGGGAGTGATTTTCCGGGCCAGGGTTCCGGTACGCAGCGCTTCGATTATGAGATCGTTGGATATTTCGCGTTCTTCGAGAATTGCCTCGGTCAGTTCATCCGAAAAGAGAGAAGCTGCGTCGATGACTTTTTCCCTCTGGCGCTGCGCCTCGGCCTTCATTTCTGCGGGAATATCAATCTGCCGCACCTCTTCGCCGAAATCGCCTTCGAAAGTGTAGGCCGTCATTGAAAGGACATCTACCACGCCCCGGAAGGAATGTTCCAGGCCGATGGGCAGTTGCAGGGCTACGGCGTTGTGACCGAGCTTGGACCTGAGTTGCTCTGTCACCCGAAGGGGATTGGCGCCGTTGCGGTCGCATTTATTGACAAAGGCGATGCAGGGAACGCCGTACCGTTTCATTTGCGTATCCACGGTGATGGACTGCGACTGAACGCCGCCGACGGCGCAGAGCACAAGGATTGCTCCGTCGAGAACCCTGAGAGATCGTTCCACCTCCACGGTGAAATCTACGTGGCCCGGCGTATCTATTATATTGATTTCGTGACCGAGCCATTGGCAGTACGTCGCTGCGGACGTAATTGTAATGCCCCGTTCTTTTTCGAGATCCATGGAATCCATCGTGGCGCCGACGCCGTCTTTTCCCTTAACGTCGTGAATGGCGTGGATCCGCTTTGTGTAGAAGAGTATCCGTTCCGTCAGAGTTGTCTTGCCTGAATCGATATGGGCGCTGATGCCGATATTCCGTACTTTGGTGATGTCTCGAATCATCGTGTCTCTCTCATTAAACTTCTTTTCGATAATAGTGCTTTCCTTGCGGCCTTCCCGGCAGCATTTTGTCTTAATCGCGCAAGACGTCCTGCCGGAGTGCCTGTAATGGCACTATAAAAAAGCCATGAACTCCGGTACCGGAGAGCGAGCTCCCGTTGTCCTGCCGCATCGTCTGTCAAGGGGTAAGGGGGTATTCGAAGAGGTGGAGAAACCACGCCTCCGACTCGTCCTCGGGAATCGCTGCTTCTACTCTCCCTACTCATATTTGTCAAGAAAAAAAAAGAACCAAGGTTCTTTAATATCCATTTGTACGGCCTGGGATCGCGTCATTAGAAACTATTCTGCTCGCCTCAGCGAAAATCCGCCTTGATAGAACCATTCGTGTGTGCTAAGTATCCCGGCACATCGGCCTATGACGGAAGGGGTTTCGGCCTCAATCCATAGAGCCGGCAGGGCGCCCCGGCTTGAAAAGCGATAGTGGGCGCCGTCAAGCGAACCGGGGAGAAGGAGCAGATATGGCATCGAAGGACAAGACCGTTAGAGAGGCCCAGAGGGCCCGATGGGCGGATAAACTGAAGGAACGGACGGCGATGCTTGCCGGCCGAGGAATCGATGAGAAGGCCATCGCCAAGGACGCCACGATTAAGGAAATCAAGTCGCACATGCGAGAGGGCGCCAGGCAGATCAAGGCGATCATGGCCGTAGAAAAAAGAGGCGAGGAACTGGCAGCCCACAAGGCAGCCAAGGCGGAGGCCGAAAAGGCTCTCAAGGAAAAGAAGCCCGCCGCTGAGGAGCCCGCTGAAAGCAAGGCCCCGCAGAAGAAGAAAGCAAAAACTGAGAAGAAAAAGGCCCCGAAGGAAGGGGATGAACAGCCCAAACAGGCCTAGCAGCGGCTTCTCCGTCCTGCTTTTTTCAAGACGCGTTAATCGATCCCGTGAGGTCTTCGTTGCCTTTTCTTCCGGTAGGGGATTTTCAAAGGCAGCAACGCCTTCAGCGTTTGCTCCAGAAGTCCCAGATGGACTTGATGTAATGCAACCTGTTGCAATATAGAACAATAATTTTCTGGGACTGCACCGTATAGCAGGTGATCCTGCATTGCAGTGTGTCCATCGTCATCCTTCATAGCCTCGACATGGTCGGTAAAAAGATCTGTTTCACATACAAGCTTGCAACAAACCTTTCCCGATTCCATCGTAAGAAGGCCGCTTTTTATCCGGATTCTTCCGAAACCTCCTTCTACGGGCAGTTCAATCTTTGAACGGCGCCGCGCCGATTCAGAGCAGCGCCGAGAATGGCGAGCAGTGAAATCAGATGATGGTCCCATCGTCCTGTGATAGCATGGACCTGCGACGTCTGCGGTGAAGGAGCGCGTATAGTCAGCACATCTGATAACGAAAGGATCGTATCTGCATGAGGAAGTTAAAAACAGCGGCAATTATCGGCGCCGGCGCGATGGGCAGTTTCTATGCCGGCCGTCTGTACGACTCCGATGCATGCAAAGTTCTGATTTGTGCCTGCGGTGAACGGAGGCAGCGTCTCATGTCCCGGGGCCTGATCATCAACGGCCGATCATACCGTCTGCCGATCGTTGACCCGGGAGAGGACGTCGAACCGGCTGACCTGATTATTGCGGCAGTGAAGTATCACGATCTTGACGAGGCCATTAAAAATATGAAGGGCCTTGTCGGCCCCGACACCCTTATCCTTTCGGTTATGAATGGCATCGACAGCGAAGAGCGGATCGGAGCGGTTTATGGCCCCGGGAAGGCGCTCTACGGCGTGGCCGTGGGAATCGATGCCGTACGGGCGGGGAACGCGTTGACCTATACAACGCCGGGCAAACTGTTTTTCGGCCGGGACCGGAACAGTCCGCCCGACGAAGCTGTGCTGTCTGTGAAACAACTCTTCGATTCTGCAGGCATTGTCTCTGATATACCTGTCGATATGATTCGCATCCTCTGGTGGAAGTTCATGATAAATGTGGGGATCAATCAGGCTTCCGCCGTTCTCAGGGCGGCCTACGGCGCTTTTAGGGAATCATGCTACGCCCGGGAGCTCATGGAATCCGCCATGGGGGAAGTCGTAGAGATAGCCGATCGAAGAGGGATTGCCATAACACACGAAGATATAGATGAATGGTTTAAATTCCTGGCGCGGCTTTCTCCGGGAGGTAAAACGTCCATGCTCCAGGATATGGAGGCCCGGAGAAAAACGGAAGTGGAAATGCTTGCCGGAAAGGTCATAGCGCTCGGAGAAGATTGTGGAGTCGCAACACCGGTGAACAAAATGTTTTTCAACATCATTCGATTTAATGAAGACGAGTGGACTCGCCGGCAAGCCTCAAGCGGCACATAGAAAAGAGATGGATGGGGAAGGAATGTACGGGGATGAGGAACAAGGCATATAGAATCGAAAACGATTGGGAAGGTTCCTGCGGCGGCGAAGATGCAAGATCGGGTTGGCCGGCCTGCATCGGATGGCCCTTCCTGCGGCTCATGGCCCTTGTGTTTCTCTGGGTTGTCTGTTTGTGGGGATGCTGACCGGCCAGGTAAGCAGTGCCGGCGGGTTCGGCGCAGAGATTATAAAAGAAGGCGATTATCGGGTGAACGTGATTCGCCGGTGCTGATCACGTAAATGGCCGGCTTG
>JAFGGB010000086.1 GCA_016930775.1 Deltaproteobacteria bacterium | reverse complement strand
TGGTCGCCGCCTATTCTGTCGAGGGAATCCACGTCAGCGACTTTTTCGCCGCCCTGGTCGCCGCTTTTTTCCTGGGCATCCTGAACGCTTTTGTGCGTCCCATCCTGCTGATACTGACTCTGCCGATCAACCTCGTCACCTTCGGCCTCTTCACCTTTGTCGTCAACGCCCTTCTATTGATGGCAGCCTCGGGCGCAGTCAAGGGTTTTGAGGTTCGGGGCTTCTGGAGCGCCGTGCTCGGCTCGGTAATAATCAGCCTCGCAAACTGGGCCTTGACGACGCTCAGCAGCAATTCGCCCCGGGGCAGTCGGCGGAATGGCGACGGCGATCATGATGACCATATAGATCTTCGGAGAGGGGACGACGGGCGGTGGAAATAGAGAATCTCACGCCGGCGATGCGTCAATACATGGAGATCAAGAATGAATACCGGGATTGCATTCTTTTCTTTCGCATGGGCGATTTTTACGAGATGTTCTTCGAAGACGCCGTGACGGCGTCGAAGATCTTGGATATAGCCCTCACCTCCCGCAACAAGAACAAGGAATCGGCTGTTCCCCTGTGCGGCGTGCCCTATCACGCCGCCTCGGGATACATCGCAAAGCTTATAGAAAATGGTTTCAGGGTGGCCATCTGCGAGCAAGTGGAGGATCTCCGCGAAGCCAAGGGAATTGTCAAGCGCGAGGTTGTCCGAGTGGTTACGCCCGGTCTGATAATCGATCCCGACAATCTTTCGCCGAAGGAGCACAATTTCATCGCCGCCGTCGATTGCAACGGAGGCTTCTGGGGCTGCGCTTTCGCGGACATTTCAACGGGCGAGTTTTTCGTCAGCCAATCGGACGAGGCAGAGATTTTCTTCGGTGAATTGGCGGGACTGCCGATTCGGGAACTCCTTGCAGCGAAAGAGATCGCCGAAATGTCTCCGGTGAAGCAGTTCGCATCGAGGATGCCGAAACTCATGGTGACCGCCCTATCCGATGACTATGTGTCACGAAGCGAGTCCGCCGATATTATCGCCGCAGTCTTCGGCGCCAATTCCGAAAGCTTCGCGGATGTTGAGTCCTCCCCGGCCATGGCCAGGGCGGCCGCTTTCGTTCTTCGCTACATCGAGGAGACTCAGAAGGAGAGGCTTGCACACATTGCGGCAGCGACTCTCTATGCCATGACGGGATATCTCGTCATGGACGAGGCGGCCCGTCGAAATCTGGAGCTTTTTTTCACTATACAGGATCGCCGGAAAGAGGGATCGCTCATATCGGTCATCGATGAAACAATAACGGGTATGGGCGGACGGCGTCTTCGGTGGTGGCTGACCTATCCGCTTGTCGACCCCGGCCGCATCAGAGATCGCCTGGGCGCCGTTTCGGAACTTAAAGAGGATCATGTGCGCCGGGCCGAGCTCCGAAAGCTTCTGGCAGGGATGTACGACCTTGAGCGGCTTGCCGGCCGCGTTGCAATGGGCGCCGCCAACGGACGGGACCTTGCGGCGCTGAAGAATTCGCTCCGAATTGTACCGGCTGTGCGAGAGGCAATCTCGACGTTGAAGGCGCCGCTGCTAGCCGTCGTTCATAAAAGTTTCGACGATCATGCCGCCATCGTGAGCCTTATCGACAGGTCCATTGTCGATGATCCTCCCTTTACGATCAGGGAGGGGGGCCTGATCAGAGAGGGTTACGATGCGGATCTGGACGAACTCATACGAACGAGCAGCCAGGGCAAGCGTTGGATTGCCTCGCTGGAATCCCGGGAACGTCAGAAAACAGGCATATCGACTCTCAAGGTGGGATTCAATAGTGTCTTCGGCTACTATATCGAGGTAACGAAGGCGAACGCGCCGCTTGTCCCGGTCGATTACGTGCGGAAACAAACGCTGGTAAACGCCGAGCGATACATAAACGAGGAGCTGAAAAAATACGAGGATACGGTTCTCAATGCAGAGGAGAAGCGGCGCCTTCGGGAATACGATCTTTTTCAAAAAGTCCGTGAAGAAGTGGCGGGAGCAACGCCCTCGATTCAGAAAACCGCCTCCGCCATCGCCGATCTGGACGTTCTTGCCGCTCTCGCAGAAGTGGCCGAGCTGTACGATTACTGCTGTCCCCGAGTTGATGACGGCGACATCATTGAGATTCGCGAAGGCCGGCATCCCGTGGTGGAGCGACTCCAGGGAGTCGAGGGATTCGTTCCAAACGACCTGAAACTGGATCGGTCCGGCAACCGGTTCCTGATTATAACGGGGCCGAACATGGCGGGAAAGTCGACGTATATCCGACAGACGGCGCTGATCGTTCTCATGGCCCAGATGGGCTCTTTTGTGCCGGCCCGGGAGGCGACAATCGGCGTCGTTGACAAAATATTTACCCGCGTTGGCGCCGCCGACAGCCTTGCCCGCGGGCAGAGCACCTTTATGGTGGAAATGACAGAAGTAGCGGCAATTCTTTCAAGGGCCACGGGGATGAGTCTCATTCTTCTAGATGAAGTGGGCCGTGGTACGAGCACCTGCGACGGCCTTTCCATCGCCTGGGCTGTAGCGGAGCATATTCATGATTCCGAACGACTTGGGGCGCGAACCCTCTTCGCAACCCACTATCATGAACTGATGGATCTCGCCAAAACGCGTGAAGGAGTAAAAAACTACAGTATTGCCGTGAAGGAGTGGGGCGACAAGGTGATTTTCTTGCGAAAGATTATCGAGGGTGGAACGAATCGGAGCTATGGCATCCAGGTGGCGAAGCTTGCCGGCGTCCCCGATGACGTCATATCCCGGGCGCGGGAGATCATGGCGAACCTGGAATCAGGCGAATTCGACGCAGTTGGTCTGCCGAAACTGGCCCGGGGCAGGCGGGTTCGACGTCAGCGGGAAGAACTCCAATTTTCCCTTTTCGCCGATGAAAGCGATCGAATAGCAACAGAAATAAAGGATTTTGAGCTTTCTTCCACAACGCCTCTTGAGGCGCTGACCAAGCTGGATGAATGGCAGCGAAGGTTGAAGAAATCTTGAATCTATCGGAGCAATAAAAAAGAGGACCGCTTATTTGATACAGACCCTTCGGACTTGCAGAAAGTCCGTGTGGCCCTGGAGGACTTTTCTGATGCCGTCCTGGAGCAATGTTGTCATTCCCTGGATGATGGCTTTTTCCCGGATTTCCTCCACGTTGGCATGGCGCTGGATCAGTTCCTTGATCTCCAGGGATGAAACCAGAAGTTCATGGATGCCCATGCGTCCCCTGTATCCCGTATTGCCGCAGACTTCACAACCGCGTGGATTCGGACGGTAGAGCGTGAGTTTTTCGTTATAGGAGACGCCGAGACGGGGGAAATAGGCCTCGCCATAGTGGTGAACGAGTTCGTCAAACTCTTCCCTGCCGGGATGGTAGGATTGCGCGCATTTCGCGCAGAGTGTCTTGACGAGACGCTGGGCGAGTATTCCCAGAAGCGAGTCGGCGAAGTTCAGGGGATCGATGCCCATATCCAGCAGTCGGATGATCGTTTCCGGCGCGCTGTTCGTATGAAGAGTGCTGAGGAGCAAATGGCCCGTCAGTGAAGCCTCTACGCCGGTTTTCGCCGTTTCATAGTCGCGCATTTCGCCCACCATGATAACGTCGGGGTCGGCACGGAGAAAGGCTCTCATTGCATGAGCGAAGTCGAAACCGATTTTGGGGTTGACTTGAACCTGGCGGAGGCCGTTCTGGCTGATTTCTACGGGATCTTCGGCGGTCCAGATTTTCAGCTCAGGCCGATTTATGTGGTGGAGGGCTGCATGGAGCGTGGTTGTTTTTCCCGATCCCGTCGGTCCCACTACGAGGATCATGCCGTAAGGTTTTTCCAGGAGACCGATCATGTCCTTGTATGCTTGAGGCGACATATTCATCGCATCGAGCGGCAGGATCGAACTTTTAGCCAGAATTCGGAGGACCACATCCTCCACCGTGCCGGCTGTCGGCAACGTGGCGACTCTCAATTCGAATTCCTGACCCCGGCCCCGGCGGAAGTTGATTTTTCCGTCCTGAGGGAGCCGGCGTTCCGTGATGTCCAGGTTTGCCATTATCTTGATCCGTGAAACGATGGCGGATTTGTAATTGAACGGGAGGGTTTGGTAGTGCATCAGATCCCCGTCGACCCGGAACCGAACTTCGAGGCTTTTTTTGTTCATGTTCGGCTCGATGTGGATATCCGAGGCGGTTCTCTGATAGGCGTCGTTGATGATGCGATTCACCAGTTGCATGATAATGCTGTCGGATTCAGAGACGAACTCCTCTTCCTCGTCCTGCTCTTCATCGGTGTCGAGCTTGCCGATCAGATCGCTGATTGAACCGACCGTATCTTCACGCTGGTAGAAGTAATTAATGTACTTGATGATGTCTTCATAGAGGGAAACGCAGTAGTCCACGTCTCTGGTCTTGAGAAGTTTTTCGATCATGTCCCGTTTTACAATATTGTTAGGATCGTCGATGAGGATCGTGATCGTGCCGCTGATCCTTTCAAGGGGAACCCAGAGCTCGCGGCGAAGGTACTCCTCCTTCAGGCTCTGCAAAAGATCATAGGGAACCGGCCGCTTTTCGTTGAATTCGATGAAGGCGCAGTCGTAAAATTCCTCTAGAGCGCTGCCGATTTCCAGCCGGGGAATTTTGTATTCCCGCATGAGAAACTCTTCGATGGTGACACGTCTTTTCCGTGCCGCTTCCCAGGCCGTTTCAAGGTCCTCGTCCCTGATGAGTCCGTGGCGGAGAAGGTAATCGAATTTCGACTTCTTTTTTTTCCGGATGCGGTAGTGGTTGTAGAAGGCCACGCCCAAGACCTTGGTGATGTCTTCAAGAAAAGACTGTTCCTCTATCGTGAAGACCTG
>JAFGGB010000085.1 GCA_016930775.1 Deltaproteobacteria bacterium | reverse complement strand
CATAGCGCTCGGCGCCGCCTGCCTGCTGCCGGTGAGGATTCCGGATACCGAAATAACATCTGCGGGGTTTCCTCCGGGACCGCAGAAACCATCGCCGCGAATAGTAACATTGCTGCCGATATCGATGCCGATAGGATTAACATTCGATCCGCCCTGAGGCTGCGTTGAGTTTGTTCCTATGTCGCAATTTGAAAAAGAATTAGCAATTCCATAGGGTCCATTGTTTGAATTGTAGCTGTCGAGGACGCGCGAACCGACAAAATTCATTCCCTGGTCTCCGAAGACTCCGTACCGGAAGTGTCCTGATGATTGCTGCAGCTGAAGCACCATTTCTATGGCCGATAGGGAGTTGTTGTCTCCATGGCCGGTTACCTGGAAGGAGTATCGATCGCCGCCCAGAGAATTCAATGTTGCTGGAGGATCAAAGGCGAATCCGTTCGGTCGCGCATAATTCAGAGCGATGGAATTGCCTGTCAGCGAAAGCGTTCCGGCGGCGATGTCCTGCTTCAATTTCTTGATTATGTATTGAGCGCCGGCATCGGCGTCGAATAAGGACTGCCGCTTCGTCATGTAATTGCTGGAGATTTTCATCTCCGTCGAGGTCTGAAACAGTGTCGTCGTTCCCACCATGATTAATAGGGCCAAAAGAAGGAGAGCCGTAACGAGTACAAATCCGTCGTCTTTTTTCAGAACGGGGACGATCCGCCGCATTGCTGAAAAACGGATATTCATAATAAAGGGTCTCCCATATGGCTGAGATGCTCTTAAATTAAGCATAAAATATGCCAATCAATATATAATAATGACGATCACGGGGGTATCGTAAATCCATTAGCAAGAAAATGGGGTCGATAATTTGAATTGCTTGCAGGAACCGGCGCTTTTCACGGCTTGGTGGTGGTTTTGCAGGATTTACGCAACATTTGCACGTATGAAAGACAGTTTGATTTTCCAAACGAGTTTGAATCTTATCGTGTCATGATTCGCATCAAGCGCTGTCAATAATTATGAGGGAAGTTTTTCATGTTTCGACGGCGCCGGTTGATTGTCCGGATGTGGAATAAATGCTGTCAGCCCAGCGACGGAAAATTTATCATCCCTCAAACTTTCTATGATCCGTCGGCTTCTGCTTTAGTGGCAACTCATATATCGCTTCAGAGCGAAATGCTGCTTTTGAAACTCGATCATATCGAATTTTGTAAACGTCACTTTCTTCTGGGCGCCCCGGGCATTCATGAGATGTCAGCAGGTGTATTGTTCGGCATACAGAGCGCCGGCGGACATTCCGTCGACCGGGACGACGATATTGAAGCCTCGCATGGCGGCGCCCGTTGCGGTGTGCAGCACGGCGCCGTCAGTCGTCGTTTCCACGATAACGACGACTTCGATTTTCTTGCCGAGCGGGATATTTTCAAGTTCCGCGTTGTAGAATTTATCGACTGGTTCATTTCCGACTGGCGCGGCAGGCGGGAGTATGTTCTCCGGCGTAGACCTGTTCGTCAAGCTATTGACGATCAAGCCCCCAATTTTCCTTGTGTAATCCAAAAATGCCTGTATGTGAGGCGCGGAGGAAAGGCGCCGCGGCCTCCGTCCGGCCCTGCACGTCCTCTCTTTAATATCCAGCATTAAAAAAGGCTGTTCTTTGAGGGTCGAGCCGTACCTTCTGCAGCTTGACGGGGCGGGCGGCTTAACTTCATTCCAGGGTTCAATAACTCCGCTAAACATTGTATTTCAAGGGCGCCTTCGCGACCTGTTCCTTAACGATTGAGCCGCACGACGAGTTCTTCATGTCATCGGCCAGGTTTGTATAAAAATCCGGCCGGCACTGTTTGAACATTGACGCAAGTGCAGTCCGAAGGCAAGCGGCGCCAGGCGCAGAACCGGCGCAGATCGAGCCTGCAAGCAGTGTATGCTTGCTTGATTCAACGTTTAGATTTTGCCTCTTCAACCTTGGAAAAATTTGTATGAATAGCCGTATTGCTATGCCACACAGCTTGAATAATTAATTATTTTGACGGCGGGTGGGCAGTGAAAACCCTCTGCGGCACCTGTCGATTGTTTAAAGACTGTCGTCTTGAGCCAGTCGGCTGCTTCCTTTTTGTCGCGGAAAGCTTTCATGAAAATGCCGCGATTGCGAGCCACGTTCTCGGAAAATCTGGCGTTGGAGAAGTGGTCGTCCGAGCTCAGCACGGCAATCTTGGTTTTGACTGAAAAGAACTCATTATGGGATCTTGTAAAATCGAATATCTCGCAAGTCGAAAAGGACCCGTTGATTTTTCTGAGATCGACCAGCAGGCGGGTGCATCCGTGAGCCTTCGTCAAAGCGGAAGCTTCCAATCGTCCCATGCTTAAATCGTGAAGATCGATTGTTCCTCCATATGCCAACTCGACGTAATTCTCTTCGCTTACAAGTCTGATTTTGTACATCATGGCGCCTCCGGCTTGTTCTTTGCGGCGATTCAATGACTCACCATGATGATCGGCATGAACAGTTAAATTCTTGAGAGTTTCTTTTAAAATTCCACAACGGCCGAACGATGTTTGAAAGAACGGAGTTCCTATTTAATCGCCGGGCGAGCAGAAATTTTCTTCGCTATTTACAAGAAATTCTGGCAACAAGCGCTACCTCAGTGCGAAATTTTATGATACAAACAAGCACCCTTTTTGAAGGAGGTATGCTCAATGTATAATTATTTATGTAAAGCGCTGGCCATCGTCGCCGTTTGCCTGTTGCTTGTTCCGGGGAGCGCCCCGGCCGCCGAGGTCGTTCTCTACTCGTCAAACCCCTCGGAACTGCTCGATCTGGTCGCTAAGGGCTTCGATGCCAAGACGGGCATCAAGGTCTCCGTCGTTCGCATGGGCACCGGCGAAGCGATGAAACGGATCGCCGCTGAAAAGAACAAGCCGCTATGCGATGTCTTTTGGAGCGGAGACGTCGCTGTTCTGGAAAACGCGAAGGAGAACTTTCAGCCCTATCGTTCCCCGGAGGCGAAGGGGCTTCCCGCCGCTTACGTGGAGCAGGAGGGTCGCTGGACGGCCAGTAACGCCCACGTGATGATTATTATGACCAATAAGTCCCAGGTAAAGGATCAGGAGATGCCGAAAGCCTGGAAGGATCTTTTTCACCCGAAATGGAAGGGCAAGATCGTCATGGCCAACCCCGAAAAGTCGGGATCGGCCTATGCCCAGGTTTACGGCCTGTATAAACTCTACGGCTGGGAAGGCCTTAAACAACTCATCGGCAACGCCAAGATCCTCGACAGCTCAAGCCTGATTTACAAGGGTGTGGCGGCCGGGGAATACCCCCTGGGGATCACGATGGAGTATGCCGCTCATCGCTACATCGCAGGCGGCGATAAGAACGTGGGGATCGTCTATCCTGCTGATGGCGCTTTCGTGGCCCCTGAGGCGGCAGGCATCGTAAAGAACTGCCCCCATCCCGAGGAAGCGAAGAAATTCGTCGATTATCTGATCAGCAAGCCGGTGGTGGAGGAGATCTTCAGTAAATTCTCCCGTCGGCCGGCGCGTCCCGACGCGGGAGCAGCGGAAGGGCTCCCCTCGCTCGCAACAATCCACTTGCTGAAGAGCTTCGATCCAATCGAAGCCAACACTCTGGAGAAGGAAATCCTTAAGAAATGGAAAGAGATCATTCTCTCCCGATGATAGGCGCATGCGCGTCGAACTCATAGGCATTGTCAAGAGCTTCGGGCCGCTTCGGGCGGTCGACGATGTCACGCTTTCGATCCAGGAGGGTGATTTCTTCACCCTCCTGGGTCCCAGCGGATGCGGCAAGACGACATTGCTGCGGACTATCGCCGGCTTCTATGCCCCGGATGCGGGCGAGATCCGTTTTGGCGAGCGGAGGGTCAACGAAATCCCTCCGCACCGGCGAGAGACAGGCATGGTCTTTCAGAACTACGCCTTGTTCCCGCATCTGTCCGTCTTTGACAACATCGCCTACGGCCTGAGGGCGCGGAAAATCCCGCGCCGGGAGATCGAAACCAGGATCGGGACAATCATCAAGAGCGTCCAGCTCGATGGTCTGAAAGAGAGGGCGCCCAGCCAGCTCAGCGGCGGTCAGCAGCAGCGAGTGGCGCTTGCCCGGGCGCTGGTCATCTTGCCCCAGATCCTGCTGATGGACGAACCCCTCTCCAACCTCGATGCAAAGCTTCGCGTCAGCATGCGCGAGGAAATCAGGCGGATTCAGCAGGAGTTGGGCATCACCACGATCTATGTGACTCACGATCAGGAGGAGGCGATGGCCGTCTCCGATCGGATCGCGATTCTCAACCGGGGACGGCTCGAACAGGTAGGATCGCCCACAGAGATCTATTTCCGCCCGGCGAGCCGGTTCGCGGCCGAGTTCATGGGGAGCAGCAACATCATCGAACTGGCTGTCGTCGGTTATGATGCGGCCGCCTCGCTGATCACGGCCGAGGCAGGGGGACAGCGGATGCAAGTTCACGGTGAGAGACCAACCGGCGGGTTGATCGCTCTGTCGGTTCGTCCGGAATGGATTCGCGTCCTGAGCGAACCACCGGCCGGAGAGGCCAATATCCTCTCCGGAACCGTCCTGAGCAGCACCTTTCTAGGATCGATGGTTCGCTACCGGGTCGCCGGACCCGGAGGCGCGCCGATCGGGATCGAAGTCCACAATCCCGATGAAAATTGCATCCGCAGCAACGGGGAAACCCTCTTTTACCAGATCTCACCGGAGAAACCGGTCGTTCTGCGTGTGTAGGGGGGCGGCGGTGGGCAAGTATTTCAAGGCATGGAACATCATCCTTGCACTGATATTCCTGATTCTTTTTTTCGCAGTTCTCTACCCGATCCTGTACATCTTTAAGGCAAGCTTCATCGATCCGGAGACCGGCGCCTTTTCCCTAAAGAGCTACCAGACCTTCTTCCATTACCCCTACTACCTGCGCTGCCTGCGCAACAGCCTGTTCGTGAGCGCTCTGGGAACGTTCTTTGCGCTCATGCTCGGGGTCCCCTTCGCTTTTATCCTGGCCCGCTACCACGTTCCGGGGAAAAACCTTTTGAAGACCTTGGGGACGCTGCCGCTGATCCTGCCAACCTTCATCGGCGCGGAGGCATGGCTGATGCTGCTGGGACGCAACGGCTTGTTCGCCAAGATCTTCCAGCCTCTCGGGATAGACATCCCGAGCATTTACGGCTGGCAGGGCATTGTCCTGGTTTTTACGCTCCAGTTCTTTCCCTTCATCTTTTTGATGGTTTCTTCGGCGATCAACGCCATCGACCGGTCGCTGGAAGAAGCCGCCACGAACCTCGGATCAGGACGCCTGCGAGTCTTTTTCACCGTGACGCTCCCGGTCATAATGCCGGCGATTCTCTCCGGCGCACTGGTCGTCTTCTATCTATGCATCGAAAACTTCGGCGTCCCCGTTCTGATCGGCGAGGATTTCAGAGTGCTCGCCGTCCAGGCTTACAATGAATTTATAAGCGAGATGGGAGGCAACCCGTCGATGGCGGGGGCCTTGAGTATGATTCTGCTGGCCATCACGCTGGGCCTGACCATTCTTCAGAAGTACTGGGTCCAGCGCAAAAGTTACGCGATGACCTCCCTGAACCCCCAGGAAGTCAAGAGGCTCGGCCCCCTGGCTACGTTTCTCGTCTGGCTGTTCTGCGCGGGATTGGTCTTTGTGGCCCTCTTCCCCTTTGTTGTCGTCATGGTCTCTTCGGTCACCAAGACCCAGGGGCCGGTGATGTACTGGGGTCAGTTCAGCCTCGATAATTTCATCCGGGCCATTGCGATAGCCCCCAGGCCGATTATCAACTCATTCTTCCTGGCAACAACCGCTACCCTGATCGGGATCGTCTTCGGTGTCGTGGTGAGCTACCTCCTCGTCCGGCGGCGGGGGGCGGTCAGCTATCTCCTGGATATCCTGGTCATGCTGCCGTTGGCTATTGCCGGCACCGTCCAGGGCATCGCGCTGGCGGCCACGTACAACAAGGGTTTCATCGTCCTGACCGGCACCTGGATGATTCTCGTTCTTGCCTATTTCATCCGCAAGACCCCATACTCGATCAAGACGACATCGGCGCTCCTGCAGCAGATCGACGCATCCATCGAGGAGGCCTCCATCAATCTCGGAGTCCCGCCGGTCCGCTCTTTTATCAAGGTGGTCATCCCGATCATGCTCCCCGGCATCATCGCCGGCGGGATCATCATGTGGGTTACGACCCTGGCGGAGTTGAGTTCTACGATCGTGCTGTACTACGGGCCCTGGGCGACGATGACCGTCGAAGTGTTTCAACGAATCGGCAGCGGCGACTTCGGTCCTGCATCCGCCTATGCCACCATCCTGATTATCTCCGTCCTCATCCCGCTGTTCATCCTCAACCGGATTTCCGGGAAAGACATCGCCTCGTCGCTGTAATCGACTTGGGCGCCGGCATACAACACGGAGAGTTATTGGCGATTGTATTTCTTTATGATTGATTAGGGTTCCCGGATGGATGCTGCATAATTTTTATTAATCGCCGGGCGATGCTGTAAGGGTCCAGTTCGCGCGTGCGTAATTTATGAATTTCCCGGCGGCAATCCTCACGCTCCGCGATGCTTTTCATGATGTCTTCCGTTATGACGTATTTCAATGCCTGATCCAGTTCGTGGAAGAGTTTCTTTTCCAGCATCGCGCTGAGGCATTCTTTGTTTTCAAGCGTGTAGTTGCGATGAGCGTTAATGTGCCGGTAGAGTTGATCTAGGCCCTGGTTATAGAGCTCATTGTTGGAAATATTTCCCACCGCAGCAATAAGAGGTTTCACCGGCCTGCGAATCGGCGACCCTGAATCGACGAGGCTCATAAGCGAAAGACGCAATTTCCGGGCGCTGTCGTCATCGGCTTTGTTGATGACAAAGATGTCTGCTATCTCCAGAAGACCCGCTTTCATGACCTGGACATCGTCGCCCATGCCCGGAACCAGAACAACCGCTACCGTATGGGCGTAATTGACAATGTCGACCTCCTGCTGCCCCGTCCCGACCGTTTCGATAATGACGGCATCGTTTCCCATGGCGTCAAGCACATGGATCGAGTCTCCCACTGCCCTCGAAAGACCTCCCAAGGCGCCGCGCGCGGCAAGGCTTCGAATAAAAACGTTGCTGTCCTCAAAGTGGCGCTGCATGCGTATTCTGTCGCCGAGAATGGCGCCGCCCGAAAAGGGACTGGTTGGATCGACGAGCAAGGCGCCGACCCTTTTGTTGTCTATTCTATACCGTCTTATCAGTTCTCCGATAATGGTGCTTTTCCCGGCGCCGGGCATTCCTGTTATGCCGACAATGTGAGCCTTGCCCGTATGGGGATAAATATCCTTCAGGATGTCCCTGGCAGAGCTTACATCATCTTCAAAATCACGTATCAGACGCGATGCCGTCCTGAAATCCCGATTCTTTATTTTCTCTATGAGATCCATACGTTCTCACTGTCGCTTGCTTGTCTTTACATTATCCCGAACCCATTGAACGATTGAATCGAGCGTAGATCCCGGAGTGAAGACGGCCTGAATCCCGGCATCTCGCAACACGGTGAAATCATGTTCCGGTATGATGCCGCCGCCAATTACTTTGATGTCTTCTCCTCCGGATTCTCTTAACAATTCAACAACTTTTGCAAACAAATAACGGTGGGCGCCGGAAAGACAGCTGAGTCCCACGAGATCGACATCCTCCTGCAAGGCCGTGTTCGCAATCTGTTCGGGAGTCTGATGACAGCCCGTATATATAACCTCAAATCCGGCATCCCTGAATGCGCATGCCAATACGCGTATCCCCCGGTCATGTCCGTCAAGACCCGGCTTTGCAAGCAATATTCTGATTTTTCTCTCTGTCATGATTCCTCCGAAGCGGATTAGAATAATCCGGGATCTGCATATTCGCCGAAAACGTCTCTATAAACGTCGCAGATTTCTCCCAGGGTTGCATGGCTCTTGACAGCCTCGATGCAACAGGGCATCACATTTTCCCCCGTTTTGCAGGCTTCTCTGAGAGATTCTAGAGACCTCGCCGCCCCTCTGCTGTTCCGTTTCCTGCGGAATTCTTGCAATCGCTTGATTTGTTCCTCTTCGATCCGGTCATCGATTTCCACCAACGGCACTGCAAGCTCATTCGAGGTTTTATATTTGTTTACCCCCACCATCACTTTTTCCTGAGAATCGATCTGCCGTTGGAAATCATAGGATGCTTTGGCAATTTCCATTTGCGGATATCCTTTTTCAATCGCCTGTATCATGCCTCCCGCATCGTCTATTGTTTGAATGTACTGCCATGCCTTTTCTTCCAGCTCGTTTGTAAGAGATTCAATGAAATAAGCGCCGCCCAGGGGATCTATCGTGTTCGCTGCGCCCGATTCCTCGGCTATGATCTGCTGCGTTCGCAGGGCTATCTCGACGGCATGCTCTGAGGGCAAGCACAATACCTCGTCAAGAGAATTTGTGTGCAGCGATTGGGTTCCTCCGAGGACCGCAGCCAATGCTTCAATTGCCGTTCTGACGACGTTATTATAGGGCTGCTGCGCCGTGAGAGAGCATCCTGCCGTTTGGGTGTGAAATCTCATCCAGCAGGACCGTGGATTTTTGGCCTTGAATCGTTCTTTCATAATCCGGGACCACATTCTTCGCGCGGCCCTCAACTTGCAGATTTCTTCAAAAAAATCGATATGGGCGTTGAAGAAAAAAGAGAGGCGCGGCGCGAAGGAATCGACGTCCATTCCTTTTCGCTCGATGACGTCTTGCACATATTCGATGCCGTCGCGAAGCGTAAAGGCAAGTTCCTGCACGGCCGTTGAGCCGGCTTCGCGAATATGATAACCGCTTATGCTGATGGGATTCCATCGAGGAACGTGCTGCGCGGCGAATTCAATGGTGTCGCTGATGAGGCGAACCGAAGGCGCCGGCGGGCACATAAATGTCTTTTGGGCGATGAACTCCTTGAGCATGTCGTTTTGAATCGTTCCCCCGATCCTTGACAAGGGAACACCCCTTTTTTCAGCGACGGCGCAATACATGGCCCAAATTGCAGTGGCCGGCGGATTTATTGTCATGGATGTGGTCGCCCGATCCATCGGAATATCTTTCATGAGGGCCATGAAGTCTTCCAGCGTGTCAATGGCCACGCCGCATTTTCCGCATTCCCCTCTCGCTTTCGGATGATCCGTGTCGTAGCCCATGAGCGTCGGGAAATCAAAGGCGGTGCTCAGTCCCGTTTGGCCTTCTCTGAGCAGCATATGCCACCGCTTGTTCGTGTCCTCGGCGCTGCCCATGCCGGAAAACATCCTGAAGGTCCAGTATTTTGACCGGTAGCCCGTCGTGTGATTTCCGCGCAGGTAAGGAAACGAACCGGGAACGCCGATGTCGTTTTCATACGTCAGCTCGTCGATATCGTCGGGGGTGTACAGCCTCTTCACGTCGACGCCTGAGATTGTTGTCCACAGAGGCTTCTGATCGGGATGTTCATCGAGAAAATCCTGTACGCGTTGTTCCCACTCGGCAGTCATCATCTTCGACCGTTTTCTCGTTTCGTTGCTGAAATATGGCATAGGTCCTCCCGGCTTTCATTTATGAATGCTGCTTCGTGTAATCGTAAACTCCTTTCCCCGTCTTACGACCCCATCGGCCTGCTCGAACCAGTTTCTTTAAAAGCGGCGCCGGCTTGTATTTGTCGCCAAGTTCCCGATGCATTCCTTCAATTACATGCAAAAGAGTTTCCGTTCCTATCATGTCGGAGAGGGCAAGCGGACCGATTGGATGATTGCAGCCCAGCATCATGCCCTTGTCGATATCTTCGGCGCTGGCCACGCCCTCGCCAAGCGCATAGAAGGCCTCGTTCAGCATCACGCAGAGGATCCTGTTGACGGCAAAGGCCGGGGCTTCCTGAACCAGAATAACATCTTTGCCTATTCGTTTGCCCCACGCGAGGGCCGCGGCAACGGTGCTCTCGGAAGTTTCATAACCCTTTATTATTTCGAGAAGCTTCATGACGGGAACGGGATTGAAAAAATGCGTTCCGATGAATCGGTCCGGCCGCTTCGTAACAGATGCCAATTCGGTTATGCTGAGGCCCGACGTATTGGTGAAAAAAATAGTTGCGGCAGGGGCGGCGTTTTCCAGTTCCCTGAATACATTCTTTTTCACATCCATGACTTCAGTGACCGCCTCGACGACAATGTCCGCGTCGGCTGCGGCGGCGGCGAGTTCGAGCGTGCAGGAGATGCGCTTCATGATGCCCGCGGCCTCGTCGGCCGTCTTTTTCCCTTTATCGACGTCTCGTTTTAAATTGCCGCTTATGGCGCTCATGCCCTTGTCGAGAAACGTCTGATCTATATCGCGTATGCACACGCTATAGCCGGCCTGAGCGCAGATCTGCGCAATGCCGCTTCCCATGATGCCGGCGCCCAGAATTGTTACTTTCCGTATTTCGTTCATGTAGCTCTGCCTCCGGAAACCTGTTCTATGGTTGGTGCGCTTCTTAACAATTCTCTATCAGGATCGAGGTTCCCATGCCGCCGCCGGCGCACAGCGACGCCAAGCCCAGTTCAATGCCCCGCCTCTTCATTTCATAGATCAATGAAACGATAATCCGAGTCCCCGTACAGCCCACCGGATGCCCCAATCCGCAGCCGCTGCCGTTTACGTTCGCCAGTTCACGTTTGAAGCCGATTCCCCGTTCGCAGGCTATGTATTGAGCGGCGAAGGCCTCGTTCATTTCGATCAAGCCAACGTCGGCTAATGCATAGCTGCTCTTTTCAAACAATTTTTTCGTGGCAGGGATGGGACCTTCTCCCATGTAGTTCGGCTCGACTCCCGCAACTGCATAATCGCCAAGTTTGGCAAGGGGGGTCAATCCCAATTCCCGGGCTTTACGAAAGGACATCACCACCATCGCCGCGGCGCCGTCGTTGATGCCTGATGCGCTTGCCGCCGTGACGATGCCGTCCTTCCTGAAAACTGGACGAAGTTTTTTTACTTCGTCCAGCGTCAGTCCCATCCGTATATGTTCATCTCTCTCGACTGTTTTCTGCTCTCCTTTTTTGCCGGGAATAACAACGGGAACTATCTCATCTGTAAATCTTCCGCTTTTCGTGGCCGCTTCCGCATTGTTATGACTTCTGACGGCAACTTCATCGCTTTCCTCGCGGGTGATATTCCATTTCTTGGCGATCAGCTCGGCTGTCTCGCCCATGATGATCTCGCCGCCTGAATACAAAATGCTCCATATGGAGTCCTCCATTGTCTTATGCATCAGTCTCGCTCCCCAGCGGGCTTCCCGGAAGACGTACGGGGCAGTGCTGTAGCTCTCAACGCCCCCGCACACAATAATGTCTGCCTCGCCCAGCCGCACCGCCATCGATGCATTGATCGCCGCCTGCATTCCCGAATTGCACTGCCTTTGAATCGTATACGCCGGAACTTCAACTGGAAATCCCGCTTTCAAGGCGCCGCAACGCCCGACATTCGGTTCATCGAAATCCTGGATGCAACAACCCCAGATAATGTCGTCGATCATGCCGGGATCGAGGTCGACTCGCGCAACCGCCTCTTTCATTACAACCGCCGACAGATCTCCCGCCTTCACTTCCTTGAAAGCGCCCCCGAAATCTCCGATCGGAGTCCGTACGGCACTGACAATGACCGCTGTTCTTTCATCCATGTCGAACCTCACCTCATCGTTGCTTGATAATGTTGAAACCTATAATTCCCCGTGAACGTCAATTCACGGGCTGCATGCGTGCCTGCGGCCCGTGGAAGAAAATATGCGCCGCCGTTGCCAGGGTAAACGCCGAGACGACTGAAGACCTCTCACAAATTTACTGGATCGCTGCACATGACGATATTGCAGGCAAGCGCCACATTCATGCCTGCTCCGCCGGCGATCGTTATCCGAAAGAAGCGCACAGCCGTTTGCGAGATTGTAGACTGCTTCGATGAAATAGGGAAGCCTGTTTTTGACATCCGCAGGCACGAGGCGTTCGTCAATATTATAAGGGTGAAAGTTGATGTTTTGATAAGAGTTTAGGTGCTGCATTACGCTGCATTCTTCGCTGCTGTGCCCGAGCAATTTCTGAACTTCCCTTTCAAGGTTGGGGGAGCGGCTTGTTCTGCTGATTGAATTTTTTCTAGTTTTGATTGAATTGTAGGCAGAATAGCCGGCATGTTGAATCCTCGATCTTATTCATATATCTATGACATACGGAAAGATAAAAACAGTTGTGAAAAAATTACCGAACGGTTAGTGTCATTTCACTATAGGGCAAAGACAGGGGGGATCTGTCGATGCGCCTGGTCGATGTTCCGTTGTTCTTTATAGCCGTCGAGCGAATTCTGCTGCTTTGATGGGCAGCCGTATTCGGGAAAGCAAGGCACAATGACTAAGAAGAATCTGGCATTGATGATGGAGTGGCTTCGGCCTGTCGGCATAGGGCTTGCCATTTTTTCCGCCTACTATTTTGGCGATGATGCAATATCGCGATTTCATATCCTGGGGCCATTCGTAGTCATGCTCATGTCCGGCACGGTGGCCTTCGAATCTCTGATATTGGGAGAAGCGGCCTCCGAGAAAATCGGCTATAAACCCAATCGTGCCTATCAAATTCAATCGGGTCTGGCCAATGCGGCAACTGCCATCACCGCTGTGCTTGTTTATACGTTGGATTGGGGGCGATATGCCGATGCCACCATCGTTACAGCGATGTTGATATTCTTTGCCTTCTCGGCTGCAAATCACGTTGCCACAGCCATCATGGAACGGAACATGAAACCTGTCAATTTGCTGCGTCCGGCCATGGCATTGTTATTGATTTGCTTCCTGATTCCCCCCATGATCAAAGCGCTGACTCAGTAAAGATTTGCACTGTATGTATGAGAACAGAAAATGAAGCGAGCAGCCGGGAGTTTATCTTCCCCCGGTCCTCACACCACGGAGCCTGCATGCTCCTTGCCAGCGACCCTCGGATCGATGTCCCGTACACGTACATCGGCGAGGCGGAGACAATTCGCGATCGACTCAAACAACACAAGACAATAGAATTCTGGATTTCGGCCACCGCATTCGTCAACGAGGACGAAAACCTTACTG
>JAFGGB010000084.1 GCA_016930775.1 Deltaproteobacteria bacterium | reverse complement strand
TTAGCAGATTGCATCAAAAAATCCAACTCTAAAAACTATGATTTGTAATGTTTTTCAACTACTTCCGGTTTCCGGATGGAGACTATTTAATTTCGATTGGAATTGAATTATTGTCTGTTAATGCTCTCATTAAAACCTATTCTATATGTTGATTTCCGGAAAATTAAAGGCAGCTCATAGTGCGTCGGCGAGAAAGCTTGTTATCTCGACGAGGCGCAGATGATGACGGATCATCGGAAGCGAGAAAGTGTTCAACGGTATGCATCGGTTGAGTTTGATGCGAAGAGAAGGCTGTTGGAGGGGAAGGAAGAATGGGGAGGGTTATTGTTGGCTTAACCTACCTACTTTACGGAATAATTATACACTGATGAGTGAAGATTGCTGGTTGAAAGAAAGATTTCTATAAAAAAATAATTTGTTAAAGATTCCATCTGCAGCCGTATGAGTGTCGGAGTTATTTACACATTCCGATTTGTCCGTTCTTTATGTGTAACTGAATGTTATTTTACATGATGCTACGCTTATACCAACATATACTCCTCCATATATCCCTTATCATTCACTCTAATCGTCGGTATCTTTTACCGTTTTATATTGGTGCACCCATTCGTATTTTCTGTTCAAATTGACACGGCTCGCATTCCTTATATATATCAACAAGATAAAACAATATATTGCTTCCATTATCATTGGCATGATAGTTGCGAAATATCTTCATAAATAAAGTGAATCTATAGAAGGGAGGGTAGAATGAAAAAATATTTAATGGTTCTGATGATTGCAGTATGTGCTCTGGTTGTAGCCGGAAACGCGATGGCCTACATTGTTCCAGACGACTTAGCTTTGGATTTCCGTACGACTGCATGGACAGGAGCTTATAATAACCCGTTTTGGACAGTTGGTGATGTGACTGCAACTGCTCTTCCACAGGGTTCTTTACTATTTCAAGCTAATGACGACGGTTTAGGCATTCTGGGCGGCGAACCCGATGAAGTAGATCATGAAGAGCAACTAAGTGTTGTTATCAATCTAGGGATGTCGCTTTCTGGGGTATGGATAACTGATCTTTTCACACGATCGGATGGTGCCGACCCTGTAAACGGAGAATATGGCAGCGTCCTTATCAACGGATTAGATACATACTATTTTATGGGAATCAATTCTGATCAGGGTAACGGTGATCAGTATGTGAGTTTTGGTGGTGCGAAGCTTGTTACCAGTGCCTTATTCCAAATTGAGGGAGGCACGAATAACAATGACTTCTCTGTCGCTGGTTTCACACGAGTTCCCGAACCCGCTACCATGATGCTTCTCGGACTTGGTATGCTTGGATTGGCTGGAGTCTGGAGAAAGTTCAAAAAGTAAAAACGTGAGTCATTTACTATAGAAAGGCGGAGTCGATTGGCTCTGCCTTTTTTGTTTTTGATTTCATTGATTATCGTAATCTTCGACTCATTACAGAAATCCAATTTGAACACTTGCAGGAAGAAAAAAGACATTTCCCCAGAGCGCTCAAAAATCTAGTGAAAAAAGGGTCGGCATTTGATGTGCCGACCCTTCCAGTATTTTACACCTCGATGAGCCTTGTTTTTATTCGTGCAGACAACCGAAAAGGTCCCTCAGCAGATCGGGCGCCGCGATAACTATGACAGCTATTACTGCCACGAGTCCCGCAACGACGATCAAGAGCGTTTTGTTGTTCGCCCGTTGAATTATTTTATCGAACATGTCAATTCTCCTTTCCGTTGCATGTTTTAAATGCCGCCTCTACGTCTTTCTGTAGATATCCCTTCCCGAAAAATATCGACTTCAGGGGCACTTTTTCCTGAAATTCCGTCAACGTGCATCTGCATTCGCCTGTCGGCGTCGGTTCCGGAGCGGGATTCGGTTGAGGTTCCGGCGCGGGATCCGGCGTCGGCGTCGGAACCGGATCGGGATTGGGATCGGGTTGCGGCTGAGGGTTGGGTTGATAGTCGTCCGGGATATATTGCACCGTCAGATTCTGGATTCGTCCCTGCTTCTCGATTTCCTCAAGCCAGATCCCCTCTTTCCCGTCGGGACTCTCTATCCCGGCGCCTGTGCCGTTCATGCCGATGTCGCCCTTGCTGTAAACATCCAGGTATCGCACCTCGATGACATTCGATCCCTCATGGAGGATGACCTGGAAGGTGACCGGCGCCGTGTTCGCCTTCACATATTTGAGCGGCGCATTGTTGAATTCGAGAATAAAACGGCGGCTTCCCCGATTGCCTTCGACTGTGGACCACAGTCTCGGCTGTCCTCAGGCGAAGGCGTTGAAATCGGCCCACAGCGGAGCGATGAAGGAATCGATCCAACCTTTTGTCGGTATTTTCTCAACCTTCACATACGCCGGCCAGCCATTGAATTCTCCGAACCGCAGAATGCCCAAAAAGGGGAGCAGTTCCACAGAGTCGAACTCGATGCCGAAAAATTTGAATGTAAATCCCAGGGGCAGCCTCAGAGAGTCCGCCTTCTTATCCTTGCCGTAGGCCGTCGATGAAAACAGCCCGGCGATGCTCCGCCAATCCGTCGTTTTTTGCCTGGTTATCCGATACATGACGAAATCTCCTTGAATCATATTTATTCCATCGTTTTTTCATGAACGATTTCCCAATCCCGCCATCGATGAATCATGTCGGCGACGTCGTCGGGATTCCAGTTTTTCCAGAACCCGTAGATTCCCGCCTTGAAAAAAAATTTCATGAACATTTCGGAGCAGACGGCGAGGCCGGCGGAAAGGTACTTGCCGAAAGGCGGAACGAGAAAGAAAATCATTCGATGGCCCGCGTACCACGTTCCTTCGTGATGCCTGATTCCCTCCCAGCCCTTGAGGAACCGCTCTTCCGTCATGAGTTCATGCCGGCCGACAAGAACTTTTCTGCCCTTGTACGCCTCGTGAAAGTTCTGGCGGCGATTGGTCCACAACGCCTCGAACGATACGGCCTGATCGATCGGGATGCCGTCCCGCCAGACGTCCCGCGACGGATCGGCGCATCCGATTATGATCCCCGCGTGGCCGTATTCGCTCTGGTTGTCCTTCGATTGGAATCTCTGGACCCAGTTGATGATCCTCCCGAGCAGCATCGGATTCCTGGTGCAGAAACCGTCGCCCGGAAACAGCAATAATCTGTCGTCGCTCATGGCGTTCTCCTTTGTTACAGAATGGAAACGGCTATTTCAAAAGCGTCGCTGACATAGGAAAAATCAAATCCGAAATGCCATTGACCGCAGGGAGTGGAGTGCACCAGGGGACCGTCCGGGCAGTTGTCCTTCAGCGCCAGGTTGTGCTCCCTGCCGTCGACAGCGGGTCCATAGGCGTTCACGGCCAAGACGGGCCACGGCGGAGGCAGATCGAAATCGTTGATCGTCAGCAGCAGGTTCCCGTCTTCGTCTCTGACGGTCAGGCCGTTGGGCGCCATGTCGTGCGCGTGTTCCGATAGCAGGCCGCACACCCATTCTACGTCTACCCACACTCCCGGGTCGTAGCCGTACGCCGAGTACACGGCGCTCGATTTAATGACCTTGTAGAAGTCGAATGTCTTCATCTGCCGAACGACCATGTAGGGAATGGACGATCGTATCCACCATCTGTCGATGACGATTCCCTTGTGCTGCTTGAAATAATATCGCCGTGCAATGACGCTGTTGCCCGTCTCCCTCTTCGTTATCCTCGCCACGTCGTGACCCTCGAAGTCTATGACGTCTCCGGGGAATTCGTCGCCGTCGTGGTAATATTCGTACGGAGTCGGGCTTGACGGCATGGCTTGCGGATGCCAATAGGGAATCTCGTCCTCGTAATAGCCCAAGCGGATCAGATCGGAGGTTTTTTGTTTGTCGGCCTCGTGGTAAATGCCGGGATATTGCGTCCACAGTCCATGTTGGCAGGTGTAGTCGAGCCAGTAACCGTCAGGGTCCGTTTCCGTTTCGGGATCCCGCAATTCCAGAGCCCAGACTCGACGAGCGGCAATGTAGCTTGCGCGCGGATATATGATCGCTCCGTTGGACTTGTAGAGTTTGAACTGCACCGCCATCGCGTCGTCGCAGATCGCGCCGTCGCCCCTGGTCAACTTGATTATGAAGCCGCAGGCTTTCGGATCGTGTTTGAAGCCTATCACCTTTGGTCGATTCCAATCCTGCTCTTCGAACTCGACTACCACGCTGTCCCCGACAGCGAAGGCGGCGCCGTTTCAGGTCATGTACCCTATCGGAACATTGGAGAGGACATTGGTCTGATTGATCGACAGGCCCGTTTCGCTGTTTGCCGCCGCTTCCAGAACGACGGAACAGATGTCGCCCGCAAGAGATGCGATCGTTCCGAACCTATAGGTCGGCTTCCACTTCTGCCAGCCGGGCTTCATGGCGAGATTGTAAAAAGACCCCGCCGGCGACAGGGCTGCGGAAGGCCGCAATACGCCGTCTCTCGCAGGATCGTAGGCGGCCGATTCTCCGGGGCGGATGAGGACGGTTCCGCGCTCGCCGGGGACTTCGATTGTGCCGACAACCCCCGAAAGATTTTCCGTCGAATCGACGCACCACGCCGAAACGACGGGATTTGCCGGATCGCATCTCTGAAGATACTCTCGTTTCCTGGCGAGCGATGCGAGAAGAAGGCGATAGTATTGTTTCCGCTTGCCCGTCAGCGATTCCATGAGGGTCTCGATCTCGCCGATCCTGGCCGTCAGGCGGGCAATTTCCGTCTGAATCCCGGAGGTCTCCAGAACCACTTCCAAATCGTAGCGGCCGGCCGCTCC
>JAFGGB010000083.1 GCA_016930775.1 Deltaproteobacteria bacterium | reverse complement strand
TTTCCACACGGGCTCGGTAGGCATTGCGATTGGCACGTTTGTCGGGCTGGCAACGCATCTGGCGCCTGGGACATTGTTCACCCGGCTGGTCCTCAACATGATCGGTGTTGTTTTGGTCTTCGAGGGAATTCGGTCTCTCTGGCACCTCCATATCGCGGCGGCTACAGCGACGGGCACTGGTTCGGATGCTGCAGCAATGAGTCAGCTCAGCAGCGGGCATCCCATGCATTGGGCTTTTCTATATTCCGCCGTGGCCGCATTGATCCTGTTTGCCTTGTATGGGGTCGTGATACACATCCAGTGAGGAAATGGATATGGCAACATCTATTCTGAGATATCGACACTCGCGCCGGAAATGGACGCGGCGAGGTCGCGCATTGGCCGATTTCTGTTTTGGCGTCCTCATTGCAGGGGCGGAGCATGTTGCCTCCGCGCTTTTGATTGTTTTTAAATACGTCCTCTGCGGATTGCGAACCGCAATTGTGCTGGTGCGGTTCAAGCGTCCGGAGAATGAGAAAGCCGCTTGCCGACTCATGGAAGAGGGCACTACGCAGGCGAATCTTTATCAGTCACTAACAGGCGCCAAGCCCGGTGTGCGCTTCGCGGACATTGCCGGGCTGGATGAAGCGAAGAGGGAGATCAATCTTCGAATGATCCTGCCGTTTCGGTATCCGGAACGCGCAAAGCGATACGGTATTCGACGTGGCGGCGGCCTACTCCTTTATGGCCCGCCCGGCACGGGCAAGACCATGCTGGCCAAGGCGGTCGCCACAGAACTGGATGCGGCTTTCTATCATGTTCGTCCTTCGGACATTCTCAGCGGACAAGTCGGACAGGCGGAAGCGAACGTAGCCCGGCTGTTTGAGACGTTGCGCAGGGAGAAGAAAGCCGTCCTGTTCGTTGATGAGGTCGAAGCCCTTGTGCCCAGCCGTAGGAAGAATGGCTCGACTATCATGCAGCGGGTTATTTCCCAGATGCTCGGTGAAGTGGACGGCTTGGCTCCCAAGGAGGCTGGACATGCGCTACTCCTGATCGGCGCGACCAATGAACCCGGCATGATCGATCCGGCCATGCTGCGTCCCGGTCGGTTCGACACAAAGTTACTGATCGGGCCTCCAGATGCCTCGGCCCGAGCTAAACTGCTCGAAACAGCTCTGCGCGATAAGCCAGTGGCCCCAGACCTGGACCTTGAGACACTTGTTACACAAACAGAAGGAATGACCGGGGCCGAGATCGTGGAACTCGTGAACCAGGCTGCAGACAAGGCGTTTATTCGAGATATTGCCACTCAAGAAGATCAGTGCTTAGATTTCTCGATTGTCATACAAGATGCCACTCCTGCGCATTTTGACGACATTAATTGTTCAGTCTTCTAGACTCAAGAGAACAATTTTGCTTTCGCGGTGGTGTCCGTTCACAGTTGGTGAACCACTTTCAAGGGTTTATTTCATACGCCGCGCGGTTGTAGATCATGAGAATGAGGTGCCTCTCTACTAATGGCATGTCTCGGAAATACATTGACAAAGTCTTCGTATCTTTTCAAGGATGGAATCGGCCGTGGCTGTCCAGACGAAGGGCCGAGTGTGGAGGTTGTAGTTTTCGACGAAGTGGATAATATTGGCGATCAGCTGTTTGACGCTGCGGAAGGTTCCCCGGCGAATGGCCCGTTGGGTGATGATGTTGAACCAGATCTCGACCTGATTGAGCCAGGAGGCGTAGGTCGGGGTGAAGTGAACGTGATAGCGGGGACGGCCGGGGCGCAACTCGTCATGCAACCCGGCCAGGCCCCCTTCGAGATAGCGCGTGCGCCATTTGCCGACCGAGTGGAAACTAAGTCCGACTTTCTCGGCGATGGCCCGGTGGGTGGCCCCTCGGCGGCCATCAGGACGATGCGGACCCGAGTGACCAGGCCATGGGGAAGCGGCCGGGATGAAACCAGAGCCTTCAACTGCTCGCGCTGGCAGCGCACGACGCCGCGTCGTGCGGCCGACCCGCACGGTGCGCGTGCAAGCACCTCTTGTTGGAACACTGTATAACCAATTGTATTTTATGAACCGACAAGCATATTCCAGCGAAATCAACTTGAATTCCGATATGCTCTTGGGCCATCAATCTTCCATGGGTGACATGGCCGATGAATTTTCAACGCGCGATTTTCTCATAGGGGATGGATTCGCAGGGATCGCAGCCCATCCGTGCCATGATCTCCGCCATAAGGAACGCCGGGGCGATTCCGTCTTTATCTGTCATCCCTCCGGCTGTGCCACCGAACCCGAGTAAAATACTTTGCCCTCCTTGCTCTGAAATAATTCCCACGCATCGTTCAGCACGTTGAGCACGGGTCCTGCAATTGACTCAAAGATGTTTACCTTCTCGACCTGTGGTTCACGGAACGGCCCCTGCACTTTTTCGCTGTACACAGCGCACCCTCGTTTATCGAGGACCGCGACTGTTACGTCGTCAAACCGCTCGGTGATAAAGTTCAATCCACCCTTCATTGCGATCCTGTATTTCTTTGTAGCAAGGGCCACATCGGTCGCCTCGGCAATGCCGTCTTTTACTTTCCAGACCGAGACGAGTTGTCTGATGATCCCTTCTCCACCCTGTGCCTCTTCGTAGAGGCTTGCAAAATTATAGCCCTTGGTGAGTACCGGCCCGAAGGGGCCCGCGAGGAAAAACGCCCCGACATCCACAAGGTTGAAGTTCTGGCTTCGTTCGTACTTCGCAACAAGAGCATCAATATCGATGTTGTTGAGCATCAGGTTCTCTCCGCTTAGAGAAAGGTCGCCGTTAAGCGATCGCTTCAGCTCATCTGCATTCTTTCCCCTTGCTGTCAAGTCCGCGGACAAGTTGGTCGGGCCTTCCATAATATTCTGCGGGGGCTTCTCGAGCGAGTATGCCTGAAGCAGTTCTTCGATCCTGAACTGGTTTAAAACATAGACTACCCAGTAATCAGGCGCCGCTCCCGTCATGTCCACATGGATGCTCCCATTCCCTGTTCCTCCGAATAGATTCATACTGATCGGGTCTATATCGAATATTCCGTTTTTCGCTGTTATTCTCAGCACAACGTTGGTCAGGGGGAGGTTGTTGATTTTGAGGGTCTTGCATCTGCTATCCCCGGTGAATGAGATCTTCTGGAATCGTTCCGCGCTGTCCGTCCCGCTGGATGAAAGGTTTCTAAGGGTTGAATCGAACTCACCGGCCTCAATAGTCGCTCCCGACTGTTCATCAGTATAAACCAGGTTCCCCTGAGAGATGGATATCCTTTTCACAGCAAAGGACTTCTCCGATCGCGTGTGTCCCGGTTTTTCAAAATTAAACGTCCCCTCTTTCGACCGGACCAGGGAGAAGACCGGCTTGATAATTTCCGCCTGGGTGATCGCGGCTTCTCGCCTCATCAGGGGGATGAGCTTCAGCCCTATCCTCATCTTCTCAACGGTAGCGACACGCGATTCCCCGTTGCGCACACTGACGTTCTCCAGCGATACACCGAAAGCCGGGGAAACCACAATGCCCATCCTGCCGTTGACTCGAACATCCATTCCCAGAACACTCGATGCGGCCGCCTCGATTTGCGGCTTATTAACAGCCTTGGTAAAGATCACGAGAACCAGGATAAGAGCAAAGACAACAAGCAAACTCACGCCCGTTGTTATGAATAGAACTTTTTTCTTAGGGAGAGTCATGTTTTCCTCCTCTATCTCTATTGAATCCGACTTTTCAACATATAAAACTGACTTAATAAGCGGCTCTCGTCAACGGTCTGCGAAACGCCCGGGAAGTTCAAACCAGAACGTTGCGCCGCCCTCGGGATTGTTTCGGGCGCCGGTCTTCCCACCCTGCATTTCGATCACCTTCTTGCAGATGGCAAGCCCCAGGCCGGAGCTTTTCTCGCCGCCGGTGGGCATGTTACTGAGCTTTGCGTATTTCACGAACAGCTTCTTCATATCTTCATCGGTGAACCCTGGACCGCCATCCCTGACTTCCACAAGGACGCCGCTCTCGGTTTTCCGTGTGCCAACAGTGACCTGTTTCCCCTGCGGGCTGAATTTGATGGCGTTACTTACGAAGTTGTCCAACACTTGGTTCAGTCGGCTCTTGTCCGCGGTCACCAGGAGCGAGCCGCGCTCTAAGTCCAGGTGGGGCGTGATCCGCTTCTTTGCCGCGTAGCCGGCATTTCGCTGAAGCACGTCGCACACCAGTTCGTTGAGATCCACCGCCTCTAAGGTCAGCGTGATCTGACCATCCTCCAGCGCCTGAAAATCGAGGAAATCCTCGATGATCTTCTGCATGACAAGGCATTGCGAAACAATTCGTGCGGCGCAACCGTGCGTTTCCGCTGTCATCACAGTACCGGGTGGGGCCTGGGAGTCTATAATGGACGCAAAACCGAGAATGCAGGCGAGGGGGTTTTTCAGGTCGTGACTGGCAATTCTGACGAATTCGTCTTTCTGTTCGCCCAATTTGCGAAGTTGCTCGTAGTTCTTCTGCAAGAGGCAATTCTGCGCCTCCAGCTCCGCCTGGTAACGTTTAATGGTATCCCTGGCTTCTTTCGCCTTCAGAAGCGTTGCCGTGCGCAGCTTCAGTTCCGTTTTGTCAATGGGCTTGGCAATGAAATCGTTCGCGCCAGCTTCCACGGCACGGAGTCGCTCTTCCTTCCCCGAAAGGACTGTCACCATACAGATGGGAATGTCGGAAACAGACGATTCATTTCGAATGCGCCGCGCCACTTCAAATCCGTCCATCCCAGCCATCATCACGTCGAGCAGAACCAGATCATGAGAGGAGTCGAGTTTTGCCAAAGCCGCGGAACCATCGGCGGCCATATCCAGGTCATGTCCCAACTCCGTGAGGAGCGCCTCGAGCAGTTCCCGGTCCGACGCCTCGTCATCAACGACCAACACCCGTTTACGCCGTTCCATCCGCCTGTGTCCTCTCCTTCTCCATGAACGCGGCGACGGTCTTGGCAAACCGGCGCGTATCAATCGGCTTAGCAATGTACCCAGAGCAGCCGGCGGATCGCGCCCTGTCGTCGTCTCCTCGCATCGCCGATGCAGTGAGGGCCACGATGGGAATACGGGCCGTTCGCACATCCTGCTTGATCCGTCTTGTCGCCTCCAGCCCATCCGTGCCCGGAAGCGCGATATCCATGAGAATAATGTCGGGCTGTTGAGCGATGGCCATGGCGATGCCGTTCTCTGCCCTTTCGGCCTGGAGAACCTGGAAACCGGCGGCCTCCAGCAGGTCCGTCGCCAGTTCCATGTTCATCAGGTTGTCTTCGATCAGCA
>JAFGGB010000013.1 GCA_016930775.1 Deltaproteobacteria bacterium | reverse complement strand
TTCATCCGTTTCCCTCTGGCTCCGGCCCAATGCTCCTGAAGGACGGATTCCTCCCCATAATGGGGGATAGTGTGAAAGTCCAGATTGATGACGCGCCCGTCATACAGACCCAGACGGACCGCTTTCTTTACAAAAGCCTGCTGAAGCTTCAGGATGTGAACCTCGTCGAGGGAATAGGAATAGATGGACATGGCCGTACACTTGGGAAGGACATTCAGACCGGCAAACAGACCCAGGCCGGGATCGAAGGCATGGTCTCCCATATGGCCGTACCGCTCCGTGCCGATGAGCTTCAGGGCTAGAAAGGACAAAAAATAGCTGACCGATGGAATGATCTTGGTTCCCGGCAGACCAGCGGAAAGGATCAGTTCCGACACCTGAAACTTTTCCAGAAACGGGGCGAAAAGAAAGGCTCCCGCGGATTCGCAAGTAAAATGTTGCCCCTCCATCTGGGCAATGGAGACGCCCTCCGATCTCTGCGGAACCTCCGCCCCTTTTACGGTCAGACCGATCTTCAGGCGAGTGCGACGGGGAAGCTTGGGGAATCCCTCTTCCGCAAGAACCCTCTCCACCGTTCGGACGGAAATGTCCACCCCTTCTTCGGAAAGCAGTTGGGCGATCTCTCCCGCCGAGAGTTCTTTCTCCCTCCAGCCGCGGATTTTCCGGCGAGTCTCGGCGGTCACCCGGTAACGAGAGGAGCCTCCTTCCGGAACAGGTTCCGCAAAGTCGAACTTGCCGGCGGTAAACTGATGTCTCAACAGGTGGACATATGCGACAGAATACCCAAAACGATCCGCCACGGCTGCCGCCGGCAAACGGTCCACGAAGGAGGCCCGGAGGGCTTCATACCGTTTCTGCCATTCATGGATCGGCTTTGTGAAGTAGCTGGCGTCGCGCATCGTAATCTTATAAAGAATGACGGTTATGATGTCAAGAAAGTTTTTGTTAAAATACAATAAGGTCACGAAGGCGTCAATCGCGGTCAGGCTGGGCGACAGAAATGATTTGCTTGTATTTATATCTGCTTTAGCATTCATGGACGGCAAATGACCGTGAAGATACCTTCGATAGTTTTAAATTCTGACGACGGCAGATCTCTTAACAAACCGTCATTTGATATAAGATTTTCAGGAACCGTTGAAACCAAGAGATGCTGTAACATGCTTCCTGGATTACATTATTTTTAGCTGGCTCCATGAAGAGCCGACGAAAATCTTATGTCAAATTGCTCCGCGAAAATTGGTGATAATTCAACACTCCCCTCTATCTGAGTCTTATCCGGAGATTCGATTGCGGATTTCCGAATAGTCATTCCTGCAGAAGAACAGGAAGCCTTGCACTCCGGAAAAGCATGCCGATCCAATAATTGATCCCTGGGAGAATCACAAAAAAAACTGCGATCAGGACACGCATTTTCTGTTGCCGTACTGCCTGAGATAGCGTGTTTCCGATGGACTCATTTTGAGAGACATGGCTTTTTGAATTTGACTTGATATAGAGTTCCTGTCTGCCCTTCCCTTTGTAATCGCATACAGCTTTGTGTGCTGGCGCAACCAGAAGCCAATCTCTCCATCAGGATGAATCACCATGCGTTCATTGCGATAAAAAAGTTCTGGCCATTTTCGACTCTGCCGCATCTGAACCTTGAAATCCGCGCCGATGATCGTTGTTATCTTCTCCACCTTATCCTTGGCGACAAGAAGGGACTTCCTGGATAACGATGAGACTGTCGGGTCAAGGTCGAAGAACATCCCTGCCTTCTTCTGTTCCTTGCCGACAACCTCAATCATCTGAAGAACGATGCCTTTCCGGGTTGTCCATCTCAACATGCCTTTGATTTCCGGATTGTTGACGCCATTTACGACAACCATGTTCACTTTTATTGCGGGGCCGAATGCCGCAACCGCTTCGTCAATGCCTGCCATGGTATCAGCGAAGACATCCTGCCCGGTGATTTTCTTGAAAAGTCTTGGCTTGAGGGTGTCAAGCGATACACACAATCTATGAAGTCCCGCCTTACGGAGAGACTCGGCCCTGCCTTTGAGCAAGGTTCCGTTTGTGCTCAGCGATATGTCCATATACGACAGCTTCTTTGCATGGAAGACAAGTTCCTCTATGTCTCTTCTTATCAGCGGCTCTCCCCACTCGCTGCTGAACTTTACTCGTTCATACCCTTCCTCTTTCGCCGCCGCCAGAATATTCTTGATGGCGGCGGCATCTATTTCTCTTCCTTCGGAATCTTTCTCGCAAACTGAATCCCGCATACAGTACATGCAGGTCAAGTTACACCTATTGGTCCCATAGATTGTTAACATGGGCTTTTTAAGATGAGGAACCATTGCAGTACCTCCTTCGTCAGTCTCATTGTGATCTGTCAATTCAACGCGGTCCGGCAAGTTGTGCTTCCAAGTCCCCAGTGATCCTAGAATGGAACAGGTTTATTCGGTCGGCAAAGAAAGTGTCTATCTATTGAAAAAAAGCCTTATAATACGTCCTCGCTTCCCTTGCTCCTCTCTACGACAAGTATTCGAAACGCAATCGCCCAGAGTCCTGTGATAATAAGTGTGTACAGTGCGACGCCGGACCAGATGGCAAAAAATGCACAGAGCGGAGTCACGTTTTCAGGTGAGCATACGGAACCGGGGGATGCCGCTGCCAAGGCGCCTTTGAGACACGTATCATAATGCATGAAGATGAAGTGACGGCTCCAAACGAATCCCACCGCAAAGAAAGAAATTATGGACACTGCCGTCACTAGTGTCCATCGTTTGAAACCGTTTAAAAGTTTCCCTGTGTTTGCAGCAACGAATACGTTCATCCCGCTAATAAGGGCGACCGCCCATGCTTGCTCTGCATAGGCTGTGGCCATACGTTGCTGAAAGAATCCCAAGATATTGGAATCCATGTCGTTCGCCTCCATTTATTTATCAACTATTTGAAACGTATTCACGTTATCTTAGAAGTAACAATCTCCGTTCACGACCCGCGAATGGATTACATCGCTGATAGAGAAATCCGAAAAGGTCTCTGAAATTTCTATTCGTAAGTTCTTTTGCAGTGCTTGCCGATAAGACTTTTAATGGCAAATATTTTTTATCACGATGCTTATGCTCCGTCAAGGAATGAAGATCCTGATGTTTCCTTTCGGTTCGATTGTGGCGATCGATAATGGTTATATCGATTAAGAGCTCTTTTGGAGATGGACCCAAGGCGGCGTTTTCTTCGTCACCCAACAGAAAGACAACGCCCGTTACCGGATTCTGGAGGAACAGCTTATTCCCAATTACAGAAACATCATTAGCGATCAGATCATCTAACTGGAGGGCTTCTTCTCGCGTCGAAAATATCCCGGCCCCTTGAGACGGCTGGAGGTCTGGGACGAGGAAAACGAAAAACTCGTCGTGCTCTTGACCAACCACATGACGTCCGGTTCCACAACGATCGCCTCGATATACAAGGATCGGCGGCAGATTGAGATCTTTTCAAAACCATCAAACAGAATCTGAGAATCAAAACCTTTGTGGAAACTTTGCGGCAGCCTGACATCTTTCTCATTGTCTCCGCAGAGCCAACAGGATAGAATTCAATCCCGTTTACTTTAATCAAAAGAGGTCTAATCATGTCTATTCAGAAGATTAACCGTGAGATACTGTACCGAGGAAGCTCTTTTTCGCTTGTCCGGGATTCTTTTGTCTATCCCGGAGATAAAAACGTCGAAGTGGATATGATCGATCATCCGGGCGCCGTGGCGATAGTCCCCTTTCTCGATTCAGAACATTTGGTGCTGCTTCGACAGTACCGCCCCGCCCTGGAATCCTATATCTGGGAAATTCCTGCCGGAAAACTTAAACCTGGAGAGGAACCCCTCTGTTGCGCCGAACGAGAACTGATCGAGGAAACGGGTTATCGCGCCGGGCGGCTTCAATACCTCTCTTCGATAGTGCGGGTTCCCGGCTACTCCAACGACCGAACAGGAATATTCGCCGCTTTCGATTTATTGAAAGGGGAACAGCGTCTTGACGATGATGAATTGCTTGAGGTTCGGATTTTCTCCTGTGCTTCGGCGCTAGCAATGATCGGCAGCGGTGAGATCCGGGATGCTAAAACCATCTGTGGCATTTTTTTGGCCCGACTGATGTTGAGCCTCTAGAGTCTGGAAAACCGTCCCGCCGTTACCGGTCGAGACGGTCCAGGTTTTTCCGCCCGTCTATCAGACGTTGGAGGGCCGTCATATTGCCTAGAACAGCAAGGATCGTGATAACCGTTACCAAGATGCCGTCTGGCTGACCTGCGAGATTCATTACAAATACAGGATTTGCAAGAGACCCCGCAATAAGCAGCAATAGACGTTCCGGCCGCTGCATGAGCCCGCCCATCTCTGTCACGCCAAGTCCTTCGGCTCGGGCTTTCACGTAACTTACCATAATCGACCCCATCAATGCCGCCAAGACGATAAACAGAACCCAGGTTTTCCGGAAGTGAATAATTAGACCTATAAAGACAAACCATTCGGCATAGCGATCAACCGTCGAATCCAGGAGAGCGCCGAACCTCGTCACCTTTTTGTGCATCCGCGCGATCGTTCCGTCGAGGGTGTCGATGAATCCAGCCGCAAGAAGCAAAAGGCCTGCCGTGAAAATCCAACCTCTTGCATAAGCATATCCCGAGAAGAGCGACACAGCCAGGGAAGCAAGAGTCAATGCATTTGGCGATGGGAGCTTCGCAGCGAAAGGTTCAAGACAGCGGGAAAGAAAATCATAATATAGTAAGGCGAGCCGCGATCGAAAATTTCTATTGCCCATCGTTAACGCCTCCTTGCAGCGACCGGTAAATTGATAGAATCCCTCAAATAACCAAGCAGCCTATGCCTATTCGTCGTTTATACAGAAGTACCCTCCTTCTGTCGAGAAACGCCCTTCGTCACGGGCAGTGAATTCACGTCTATGCTCAGTTCCCGTGAATCGATAAATCTTCCGGCCGTTTGTTCGGCGGCGCTGAAAATTGCCTCCTTCAAAGAATCCACCGCACAGTCGCCACGATGGAGCCTGTAGGCCATGTATGTTGCAAAAAATACATCGCCTACACCCACGGTTGCCTTCGGCTTTCCGGCCGTTAGAGCGTTATAAGGGACGGCCTGTCCGCTGGAGCCGACAAGATAACCTCCTTTGCCGCCGCGTGTTACAAGAGCTTCTTCAATCATGAATTCCTTCATGATTGAAGTAAGATCCATTGAAAAATACCGGCAGGCTGCAGACATTTCGTTCTCATCGGCCTTGATGTATCGACTGCACCGCAGGGCCGAAGCGAGCCGGGGCGACCCCCGTAACAGAACCTTCGTACCCTCTATCGATCTTACAAGTCCTTGAATATCAAGGCTGACAGTGACGCCTGCAGTAGCTAGCACTTCATAGACATCCCCTGCTATGTCTTCCGGATGGAGCGGCCCAAGATGAAAATGTGCACTGTCTGAAACAAATTTTTCCACCATCTCCGCCTGTATAGGGTCTGCACGGGCCAAGAGAGTCTGGGATCTCCGCTCGCCTTCCACCCTATTCACGAACGTGGTCGTCATTTTTGAGGCGCCGGATACTACACAGACGCCCTCCTTATGCAGCGGCGCCAGAAGCAGGGCGTGTTCCTCTGCAACATTGACGATCACTGTCGTTTCAACTCCGTGTCGCCGGAGGGCAAGACCGCCATAGATGGCTACGCCGCCCCGCTGCAGAGTCATCGAACCGCCTTCATGGTTGTGATCTATCGTGATTGAACCTACGACCATGCAGCCATTAGGCATGCCTGTCTTTTTACGCTGCATATATTCGCTATTCATTTCAAGCCATGCCGTAATCCGAAACGTACAGCCATTTTATGCAAAGTGTATTCGAAATAGGCATTCCTCTTTCTTTGATTCTTCTATCAATAAGGATTATATTATCTATAGGAATCGCAGGAGGCAAGACATGAAAAGATCTTTACAATATTTCTTCGTTGTAGCGATGGTAACCATTGCAATAATTTTTTTTCTCTCCGGCTGCGCAGTAACTTACCGTCCCAGCAATGAGGCTCTGTCGTTCTTTGAACGATATACTGTCGATCGAGGGTATTCATATTACATATCAGGCGCCGAGTCGCACCCGAACGCACTGATGGCTCTCGACAACCGGTATCAACTTTCAACGAAGCTCTGGAGACGGATCGATCCGACACCGGAAATATTGAAGGAATATGTTCAGGGAATTCAGCGCAAAGTAACGGATGAAGGCTTCGTGTTACACGGCTTCAGCATTCTCGACGACAAGGGCGCTGACATAGGAAAATGGTACTCCGTCCTCTTTGCGCCGCCTGCGGTTCGCATGGTCGATGACCGCACGGTGATCATCTACACTCCCCCCCTCGATCTCTATGAAAGAAAAATTGAAAAGCCTGATGACGCGGAACCAGTTCGTTAGCGGGATAATTTTATGAAGACCGTTAGCGGAATCAGATCATCTTTGACAGTTCAAAAGACCGTCGGTTCGTCAGAACCCTTTAAGACGGCCTGCGATTTTCTGGCGGATGCCTCGGGCCTCTCTAAAAGCAGGATCAAGGATGCCATGATAAAAGGAGCTGTATGGCTCACCCGATCGGGAAAGCGGCTTCGGATGCGAAGGGCCTCGACACAACTGAGCGACGGCGACCGCCTGGAACTGTACTATAATGAAGAATTGCTGAACCAACTGCCCTCTAAGCCTCGTCTGCTCGACGACCTTTATCACTACAGTGTCTGGTTCAAACCATCCGGTCTTCTCTCTCAGGGTACAAACCACGGCGACTTTTGTACGCTGGAACGTCAAGCCGACTTTCACTTCAAAGGCCGCAGACCCATCTATATCGTTCATCGGCTCGACCGCGAAGCAAACGGTTTGATGCTCCTGGCCCACAGCCGAAAGGCTGCCGGCGAACTGTCGCGCCTTTTTCGTGAAAGACGCGTCAACAAACGTTACATCGCCACGGTCAGGGGCCGACCGGCGGATGCAGTGGAGACTTGTTTCATCGACGCACCCCTGGACGGACGGGAGGCGCTGACGGAATACACTTTGAAAAGATATGATCAAGACAACGATACATCGGAACTCACAGTATCGATCAAAACGGGGCGACTCCATCAGATTCGACGGCATCTAGCCTCCATAGGCCATCCCATAGTGGGCGACCGAAAGTACGGCAACGGAAGCAAAGCTGAATCGCTGGCCCTTACGGCCACAGAGATTGAATTCGACTGTCCTCTTGAAGAAAAACACCGGCGCTTTTCGCTTGAACAATCGACACAGAAATAATTGTTTGATCTTGGTTACATAACGTTGCAAATATGTAACACAGATGTAATTTAATCCAGTTTATCATCACATAATTGTTGCTGCCGTTGCCTACCTTTTTTCTTGACATGTGAAGGCAAGACCATATAGGGTGCTGCAAAATTACAACGTGGGAACGGCAGTCTCGTCCTCTCGCTGAATACGTAACGCTTCGTATTTATGACGAAACCATCAAAGGATCAACGACATGAATTTTCTCAAACGGTTCTTCTCGTCTGATAAACCAGCGGACAATACAAAGCTTGGCCGGAATGATCTGTGCTGGTGCGATTCTGGATTGAAATACAAAAAATGTCACATGGAATCAGACCTGAAAAAACGATCAGGAAAGATGGCCGACTCCTATGCCACGGCAGTATCTCGGCCCCGGCGATAACAAACAATTGTCTTCAATATACACCGAATGCTTTCCGGGACTTATAGTATCTTTTTTACGCAATCCGTTGCAGTCCTTTTCTTATTATTCTTCCCTCTTTCGATTAAGGCCGATTACAGCGGCCAACAGGCCGGCAACAAAGATCAACATCATCGTCTGAGGCGGTCGGCCTGCATCGAAAGCCGATGCTTCGATGAAACAGGATAAAGTCGCACTATCGGAAACCGGTTCCTCGGGAGAGGCTGTCGGCACAATATCCGTTACAGTGCTAGATCCCGTAGCCCGCACCTCGATCGTATGATTTTCTCCGTTAAGATCTACTCCGCTATGGGCCTCCCAGAGATGCTGGTTTCCCGGAACTTGCGTCATCGGGAGCCAGGCCCCTTGCTGATCGATCCTGTAGGAAACGGCCGTCACGGGATTAATATCGAAGACTAGGGCGCGCACAGGATTTTCAAGCGAAGTCTTCGGAATGCTGGTCGTGTAGGGATTGTTCCGCATTCCCAGATTCCTGTCCAACGGAGTCGTTATCATTACTACGGGCCACGCTCCGTAGGATGCCGGTTTTATGGATATACCGTTACAGTCCACGGCAATCAAAGCGTAATGGTTGTAGTCAGAGGTGCCAAGGGACGCCATATTGAGGTATATGACGCCCTCGGTCATTTCCCTTGTATAAAATTTTTCACTGTAGAGATGGGTGTGTCCATAACCGTAAAGGGAAGCCCCATTGGCATTCATGAGACTCACCAACTCATCTCCACCGTAACCAATTGACGTTTCAGCCCATTCCTGCCAGACGGAGTCGGCCTGCTTGACAATGGGGTGATGACCGAAAATCATCGTAAGATCTTCGGTTTGATGAGCAAGAAGCTCATTTTCCACAAACGTCAGTTCCGTCGAATCGAGCCCTGCGTCGTCGCCGTAATCAGGCGGCAGCAATGTAAAGTTGCTTCCATCATTTCCGGCGGTATTCAAAGCTAGAAAATGATAGGCGCCGTATGGAAACACTCTTGTCCAGGAATGCTGCATTTGATCTGTAGCACGGCCCTGAACCGAGTGGTTCCGATAATAGGCAAATGTCGAATCGTTATAGGCGTCATGATTCCCCGGAATATCAAAATACCATGAAGCGTTGGCGCCGGCGGCGTCACAGATCGTGCGATACTCATCCCACTCTGTCTGGTGTGGACCGAAATAGGGAAGCCCGAGGACATTCCAGTTTGTCGAGTCCGTCAAGTCACCGGCATTTATAACGAAAGAAGGTTCTATCGTGTTTCTGGCAGTTGTGAGAAGCCACTGGAGACGTGAACTGCCGTCGCCTTCAACGGCGCCTATATGGCAGTCGGCCGCCACGATGAACCAGAACAGCCGGTCGTTCTGATCGCTGTAATAGGCGGAATGGGGGTTGCCGGCTGCCGCAGTACCCGTAAAAAGAACCAAAAGAAGCAGGATCAAGCCCAGCAACGATACACGCAGATAGGTGGAAATCCTTCGTATTGTCATGACGTCCTCCTATCGTTTTCCAGCTGCCGCTTCTTTGAGCCTGCCAATCAGACCGTCAAGAGCGTCCACAACCTTAGGGTCGTCGGTTCTGCTTCTCGCTTTTTCCAATTCAACGAGAGCAGCGTCATAACGGTTAATTTTAGCGAGAATCGTCGCAAGTGCCGCATAATTGTCAACGCTGGCGGGAACCAGTTCCGTCACTTTTCGATACTCTTCCGCGGCATCTTCGTATCTTTCCAGAAGGTAGTATAGTTTTGCGAGGGTTTTCCGGGTCTCTACGCTGGTCTCATCGAGAGCGCTGGCTCTCTGTAATTCTCTAAGAGCCTGCTCATATTTCAGCGCCGCTTCCTCAATCTTGCCCTTGGGCGCCAGGTCATAGAGACCTTCCCGATAGAGCCGGAGGCCTTCCCTCAAATGTGAGCTTGCCTGTTCCCGCGATTCCTGCGCGGAACAGGCAGTGGAAAAAAGACCCGTCGTCAGCATAATAACCACGAGCAGCATTGCCATCACTATGCCATTAATCTTCATAGCTTCCTCCGATCCATTGAAAAGATTCTCTGCTCCAGGTGATTCTTAATTCTATTGGTCCTTCTTTTCGAGCATTGAACGGACTGTATTGCGTTCTTCGTCGCTCAGTGCTCTGTATCCGCGCCCGTAGGGCCATCCGAAGCCCCACCTGAAAGAGGTAGGCAAGTAGGGGGATCCCCCTGCACGGACGCCTTGGAGCATCAGTTCTGCGATCAAAGGTTCGCCGCAGTCAGCAACGCACTCTCGAAGACGGCGATCGGCGGCAAGCCGCTCCTCTGCCGTCCCGCCCATCCAGTAAGCCCTGTCATGTTCGATGCAGCATAAACGCCACAAATCACGTTGCTTCACCGTACCGTCGGGAAAGCAGCTGCAGCCGTCGGTCCTGAAGGGTTTGAGCGCTTCTGGCCTTAAGCACCCTGAAAAGACTGCAATCAAAATCGAAATTGCGATGAACGCTCTCATCGACATGGGACGTCGCTCTTTCCGGATGAACCTGCATCATTGCATGTCAGATTAGCATAGTGAATAATAAGTCTCCACTCCAGAATTTCACGTCTTTGAAAGATCGGAGATCCACCGCCCTACGGCGTCCCCGATAGACCGGTAGATCACTTCATCGGATAGACCCCTTGCCTTCGGAACGTGAAAGGAATGATCGCCGCCATCGACGGTTTTCAATGTCCAGGGCGCCTTGATCTGGTTCAGGATGTCTATAAACAAACTATAATCGCAAAAGGGGTCCCTGGTGCCGGCTACGAAAAACATGGGTCGTGTGATTTTATGAAGCGGTCCGTGCCGCAGTTTCTCCTTGGATCCTGGAGCGTGGAGAGGGTAGCCGAGGAAGACAAGTGCCGCTGCCGGAAGGAGACCGTCGGCCGTCATTTTAGCCGCCACCCTTCCCCCCATGGACTTGCCGCAGGCAATCACATGGTCCACATTATATCCGCTTTTTGCCGCGAGGCAATCATAGGCGCCCCGCCACGCCGCCATGAGAATATCCAGACTGTCGGGAGATGAAGCTCCGCGCTCACGGTAGGGAAAGTTGAATCGAAGTGCAGGGTATCCTCTTTCCGACGCTTGACGGGCCACTTCGACGATGAGGGGGTGATGCATGTCGTTGCCGGCTCCATGAGCAATTATAACGCCGGTGGACCCGTCCGCTCTTTTGATGACGGGCGTCTCGAGCAGAGCCGTTATGGATGTTCCCCCGTCAAGATCAATTGTCACTTTTCGTTCTTCCATCGCGATAACCTCATAGCGCTTCCCTGACATAATAAAAAAGAACAAGTCCGGAATAAGCGAGCTTGGCGCCAAGGCCTACGGCAGTGCCGATGAAAACCCCAAATCCCGCACGAAATGCCCCCCGCGCGCTTCGACGCCATAGCATTTCGCCGAGAATGGCGCCTGCCAATCCACCGATGAAAATCCCCACCGGCGGCATCAGGAAAATGCCGAGGAGTGAACCCACAATCGATCCAGCCATCCCCAGCCTCGATGCTCCATACCTTTTCGCTCCCAGGGCGGGCAATAGAAAATCGAACGCTATGACAGCCGCTCCCATTGCTGCCATGACCGCTAGAAAAACAGGAGAAAAAACCTCCCAATGTTTAACCATAGAAAGTAGAATGAGGGCGCTATAACTGATCGGCGGTCCCGGAATAAACGGAACAATGCAGCCGGCGAGGCCGACCAGGGCGACGATAAAACCTGTTACAACGACGAGTGCGCTTGCAAAACTATCCATGCCTTATGCTCACAAAACCTGCTGTCAGGATAGTGGAATTTTATCTTAGACCCTTAATCAAGCCTGCCCTGAAGACCTTGCCGACATCGAAATTCCTCCCCGTGACGCTCAATATATTCATAAGTTTTATAGTCCCACACAGTTGACTCCCGTCAAGCATAGATCACGTTACGCCGATGGAAAAAGCAAGAAGAAACTGGCCCGTGTAATAAAGCGGCAACCCCGCCAGCCTGTTTATGAATTCTTTTTTTATAAATCTATTCCTCGCAACGAAAATATCGGATATGTAAAAACAGACGGCGCCTGCAAACGCCATGACACGGCCTTGCATCCCTGCCTCTGACGCAGCAAGAACAGAAAAGGCGGCTATCACCATTGCCGATATTACGACGATGTACAGAATGACCGGCATGTTCATTGAACCAACTGAGGGTTTCAGCCACCGATATACCGCATACCCTCCAGAAACGACAATTATTGAGACAGGCGCGGCAACCGATGTCCAGAGCTGTGCAATTGTTGCGAATGCAAAGATATACCAGACATGACCGATCAGGAAAGAAAGGAGTCCCGCAAGGAAAACTTTCCTTCCCGGCAGGGCGAGGAGCACATCGCCACAGAAACATGAAAATAAACCGGCAAGGATAAAGGTTCCATAGGAGGGCCTCAGACCGGTTTGCAGCACTGCCGCCAATATAAAAAGAGACGAAAGCAAGGCTTTCGCGAGAACATGGCGCCATTGATTGCCCGTTTTCTCGGATGCCAGAACAAGAACGAGAAGTAACGGCGCACAGATAAGGACCAGGAGCCCGTTCATACTGTTCCCCTTTCATCTTTGCTCAATTTTGCTCCCCCCTTCCCGCTGGTCCAATCGTCGCTGCTGCCTTGAACTCTCCACGATCCAAATTATTACATGTTGTTTGCGAGCCCTCGACAAATCAATCCCGGTTGGCGACAAAGGCGACTATTGCGAGCAAAACAATGATTATTCCGACCCCGAAAAAAACCAGCGCCTGAATAATGCCGGCATCAACGCCCCCGATATGAGGATCCTTTGATTCGTTATGTATGAAAAGCCATGACAAGATGAAAACGTATGTAACCAGCAGCGCGAGCTTTGCTCTTCCAAGCAGAAAAGAAATCACACTGAAAAAAAGTAAAAGGATGATCTGGAAAATCGGAATTGTCAATTTGACTGAAAGGAAAGTCTCCGCGATACTTCTTATTTCTTCCATCGTCGAATCGACCTCCGCAATTTGGGCATTGCCGCCTCGCTTTTTCAAAAACCGTTCAAGTAACAATAATTGGGCTCTTTCAGGCAGGCTCATAATAAACCAACATCGAGCTGGCCGCAAGCTATCGAAGACACTTCCTTTGTTATCGATTTTCAGGAATTATCTTCTTGCATATTGTAAATTTTTCCATCACATTACCCTATGAATCATGTCTGCGCAAAACTATCGACAAACCCGCCAAGGGATTATTCTAATCCACTTAACCAGCCCCTAAGGATAGTTGAACCATGACAGAACGAAAACGAATTATTGTCATCGGAGGATCTGCAGCCGGT
>JAFGGB010000082.1 GCA_016930775.1 Deltaproteobacteria bacterium | reverse complement strand
GCTGGGGCAACGGAAAAGCGACGGCAGTCCTCTTCGCCCGCGAAGGTGCAAAGATTTTCGGAATTGATCTGAACTTATCGGCTGCCGAAGAAACCAAGAGAATAATCGACCGGGAAGGCGGCGCCTGCGCGATCATGAAGGCAGACGTTTCCAGGTCCGATGACGTCAAGGCACTGGTGGACAGCTGCCTGAAGACCTACGGCAGGATCGACATTCTCCATAACAACGTGGGCATCGTAGCGCCTGGCGGGCCGGTGGAGACCAGCGAGGAAACCTGGGACAAGGTGATGGCCGTGAACATGAAAAGCATGTTTCTCACCTGCAAGTACGTGTTGCCCCACATGGAAAAGCAGGGCGGGGGCGCCATCAACAATATCTCTTCCGTCGCCGGAATCCGCTACACGGGAATTCCCTACGTAACATATTCAGCCACGAAAGCTGGAATCCTTGGATTCACCCAGAGCGTCGCTCTTCAGTATGCCGCCAGGCATATACGGGTGAACTCCATTCTGCCAGGACTGATGAACACTCCTATGTACGTGGAACCCCTCAAGGAAGCCTATGCCGGGGGCGACATCGAACGGATGATGGAAATCCGCAACCAGCAATGCCCCATGAAACACATGGGGGACGGTTGGGACGTTGCCTATGCTGCTCTTTACCTGGCTTCCGATGAGGCTAAGTATGTCACCGGCCTGCAGTTCCTGGTGGACGGGGGAATCACCTGCAAGTTTGCTTAACCAATCGGATTTAAGCTTGAATCCGAAAAATAAGGAGGAGAAGAACAATGGACGGCAAAAAAATGGATCGGAGAACTTTCTTAAAATCAACGGCTGCGGCAGCCGTTGGCGGCGCCCTCCTGGGACCCGCCCGGGGCATTTTGCATGCCGCTCCCCAGAAAGCGGGGAAAGTCTGGACAATGAAGTATGACTGTTACATTCAATCCTCGGCCGCCCCGGCGCAACTGGACAACTGGTACCTGGACATGGTGGCGGAAAGGGCCAACGGAAAGCTTAAAATCGAAAAGTACTGGGCCTCCTCGCTTAATAAAGTGGGGCAACACCTTCAGGCCGTTCGTGACGGCCTCTCCGAAATGTCCTTGATCTCCTATGGGTACTATCCATCCATGGTTCCTCTCAGCAGGGGGCTGGAATGGTATTTCATGGGCTGCGATCACGCCGACACTCTCCTTAAAGTGAGCCGCGATCTGTACAGCCTCTTCCCTCCCCTGAAAGATGAATGGGAAAAGAGAAACAACTGCAAGGTCCTGTACTTTACCAACTGGGATTATTGCCCCCTCTTCTCCAAAAAGCCCCTCACTAAGGTCTCCGAATTGAAGGGACTGAAAATCCGAGGATACGGCGTCGGCGCCGAGACCATCGACCGCCTGGGAGGACGTGGAATGCCCGTGGTGGCCGCGGAGGTTTACCAATCCCTTGAACGTGGAATACTCGACGGGGTTTTCGCCTTCTGCTTTATCACTGCGGAAAAGAGCAAACTCTACGAACAAGCGCCGAACATCATAGAGATAGGAGCTGGCGCCCACGCACCCACTACGGTGGTCATGAATCTGGATCTGTGGAAATCCCTGCCCGACGACCTGAAGGCCGTCTTCGAAAAGACGGCAGAAGATATTTACAACTGGAAGTATGTTGAACTTTACAGCAAACTGCTGGAAGAAAGTCTCGACATCATGGTAAAAGGCGGGGCCAAATTCACCAAATGGTCGAAAGAAGAAATCCAGAAAGCCACCGCCATGGTTCAACCGGCGCAGGTGAACAACTGGGCCGAGAAAGTCGCCAAACCGGCCGGCTTCAATGGGTACGAACTGCTCGACCAGGTAAGGAAGCTCATCGCCAAATACGAGCCCGAGGGGAAACTTAAGAATCCCTATGATATTTACGTGTCGAAATATAAGTAAAAGAAACCTGTCTGAAGAATGAATCGTTGCGAGGGCGGCTGAATATGGTGTCGGCTGCCCTCCCTCGGGAGGAGGTTCGTCGGAAAATGGAGAGTTTTTCTCGCTCGTTTCAGAAGATGTGCGGCTTCTTTGCTTTGATTTCAGCGGCGGCGATGGCCCTCATGATCGTAAGCACTACACTGGATACGACAATTCGCTACACGCTGAATTTCCCCATTCCGGGAGTGTTCGAACTGAGTGAAGTCCTCATGGTTATTATCGTGTTTCTGGGAATCACCTGGACCCAGGCGGAGAGAGGGCACACGAGGATCACGATGATCATAGCAAAACTGCCCATTCGAAGGGCCGTCCAGCTGGACATGTTCTGCTGGGCGATTTGTCTCGTTTTCCTGGCGATCCTGGGATTGCAGACGGGCAAAGAAGCGCTCAAGTCCTATCAGCTTGCGGAATTTCGCTGGGGTTCCGTTCAAATGCCTATCTGGTGGGCCAAGGCTTTAGTTCCGCTGGGATGCTGGCTCACATGCATTCAGCTTGTGATCGACATTTGGGTCGATCTGGGCCGCCTGAGGGGGAAATTCCCTCTCGATCTTCCCGATATAAGGGATATTGTCGATTAATCGCAGTTTCCCTGCTGTTCGGCCCTTAAGCGTCGCCGCCTAAACGAGTGTGGAGGAAGAACCATGATTGACCCTGAAATTGCCGTTTTAATCAGCATTGCATTGATTCTATTTCTCATGGGAATCGGTTTGCCCATTTACGCCTCCCTGGGAGTGACCGGATTTCTTGGATGCCTCGCCATCAAGGGACCTCATATCGCTTTCACTCAGTTGAAAACCTTTCCCTATGTGAACACGGCCAACTACCTCCTCGCGGTTGTTCCGCTTTTTATCATCATGGGCCATTTCGGTTTCAAGGCCGGCATCAGCAGAGACCTCTACACGATCGGACGGAAATGGTTCTCTCGTCTTCCGGGAGGCCTGGGAATCGCCACCTTTATCGCGTCCGCCGGATTCGGCGCCTGCTGTGGATCAAGCGTCGCTTCGGCCGCCACAATGGGCGCAATCGCGATCCCCGAAATGCGGGCTTTGGGCTATGACAGGAAACTGGCCTGCGGCCTGGTGGCTTCCGCAGGCACCCTGGCAATTCTGATCCCCCCCAGCGTCGTATCTGTCTTTTACGCCTCCATTAACGACCTCTCCGCCGGGGCGCAACTCATTGCCGGCATACTTCCCGGACTCCTTACGATGGCGGTTTTAATCGCAGGCGTCTGGATTCTTACCTTGATTTACCCCAACCTCGTCCCGGCGCCGGAACGCTACAGCTGGAGGGAAAGATTTGCCTCCCTCAAAGGTATCTGGGGTATGGCTGTCTTATTCTTCCTCGTCATCGGAGGCATGTATATCGGCTGGTTCACGCCCACGGAAGCGGCTTCTGTGGGCGCTTTTGCAGGTTTCCTAATGATCCTGTTCGGAGGCAGGGTGGAAAAGGGAAAGCTCGGCGAGGCAATAAAAAAATCCTTTCTTGATACCCTGCGCACCACCTGCATGGTCTTTATGATTCTGATCGGCGCCGGGTTGTACGCTTTTTTTCTGACCCTGGCCCAGGTGCCCCAGACGGTATCGGTTTGGGTAGGGAGTCTCCCGTTGCCGCCCTCGGTCATCGTAATGATGTTCCTGCTGGTCTACATCCCTCTCGGCATGTTTATGGATACCTTCTCGATGCTCATTATCACACAGCCGATCATGTTCCCCATCGTAACCAGCCAGTTGGGATTCGATCCCATCTGGTTCGGAATCCTGAGCGTCCGGATGTCGGAACTGGGATTGATTACTCCACCCGTGGGTCTCAATGTGTATGTCCTCGCCGGAGTCGTTAAAGACGTTCCCATGCATGAGATATTCAAGGGTTGCTACTGGTTCTTCCTCTTCAACATCGTTGCAACGGCCATACTCTTTTTCTTCCCGGTCATCTCGACGTTTTTACCGTCAACAATGTACGGGGGATGAGAAGGCGCCGGAAAAATCTTCGCATCAGAACTTGGTTGTTTCCCATCACGGTCGTTTTTTGATGATTGACAGCAAAGTTCTTATTAAAACATACAGGCTGAACTGCACAATAGAGACAAGCGAAGCCATGGCTCGTCGATCGTCATGGCTTCTTTCTTTCATCGATTCGGACCATGACCTCCCTATCGAGACAACCCATATTCCCCGAAAAATAGCCTCCGATGCAACGTTTCACCGTTGCCGAAACTAACCGGTTCTTTCAACCATCAAGGGACCTTTTTCACGTGTCTTGAATGCATTCATTCCCTTCAAATCTATAGACGCAATGCTCGTGCCTCTCAAAATGGATCGTCTACATTAGGATTGCCCTATAGATCCAAATAGTATAGTATTCAGCACCTCGTAATAATATTATCATTATCTTTCGTGGAGAAACCATGCATGTTCATCAGTATGTCTCAAGATAAAATATCCATCAATATTGTTAACCAGATCCGGGATCACATTCTGAGCGGAAAATTGAAGCCGGGGGATCGGCTGCCCACCGAGAAAAATCTGATCAATCAATTCAACGTAAGCAAACACACGCTTAGGGAGGGGCTCCGGGCTCTTGAAGCAATGGGTTTCCTTGAGATCCGCAAGGGCGCCGGCGGCGGCCCGGTGGTAATGGAAATCGATATGGAAACGACGCGAAACTCTATTGCGAATTTCCTCCACTTCAAAAACGTTTCAGTTCGGGACCTCTCGGAAGCGCGAAAAGCCTTTGAACCCTATTTGGCCGGTTGCGCGGCCCGTGCCATAACCGACGAAGACATCGAGAAGCTTGACCGTTTGAACAAAGCATGTAGAGAGCTTCTTGACCGCGGCGAGCATCTGTACGGCGCCCGCGAAGAAATCGAATTTCATGTTCAGCTTGCCGAATCAAATGGCAATCCGGTTTTGCTGATGATTCTTGATTTTGTCAATAGCCTTCTTACCGATGCAAAGCATCACATCAAGCCGGGAATAGACTTTTGCGAGAAAGTTCTTGCCGCCCACATCAATATACTTGACGCCATTAAGAATCGAGACAGCGGCGCCGCGGCCGCAGCAATGACCCGTCATATTTGCGAGGTCGAAGAAGGACTGGAGGAGGCATCGCACAAATACCGGGATAAAACCTCTTGACGGAGACTTGTCCGAAGAGCCTGTTCGAGGACCGGCTAAGCATCATATTGAATCCCTTAGATCAAATTATGCTTCAACGATCCCTTGTCAAACACTCCCATGTTTACCGTTCTTTTGAGGCGATTCGGCTTCTGGAAATGGATTATTGACTTTCCCCGGGAAGATTATATAGTAACACCTTTTATAAGGAACGAAGCGAGTAGGATTATGTTCGGAATCGGCATGCCGGAACTGGTGGTTATCCTGATTGTGGCGCTTATCGTCATCGGGCCGAAGAAACTGCCCGATATTGCCAAGGCTCTGGGACGGGGGATAGCGGAATTCAGGAAGGCCGCCGAGGATGCAAAAGAAAGTTTCAACATGAGCGATCTTAAGGACGAGGCGAAGAACCTCAAGGATGCCGTACTGAAGGACGACGAAAAGGACGAAAAACGGGACGAAGACACGGCAAGGCGCTAGACCGCCGGACCGGTTAAGTGGTCCCCCAGCCTCCTGCCATTTATCATGGATGAACGACAATCGTGACGACCAAGGAAATACCGTTGGACGAAAAAATGCCCTTCATTTCCCATCTTGAGGAGTTGAAATCCGTCATTATAAAGATCATAATAGCTCTCGCCGTGGGTTTTGTACTGTGCTATCTTGCGAAGGAACGGCTTTTCGACATCCTCGCCGAACCGCTGAAGGCGCAACTGCCTCAGGGAAGTTTCATTATCTTCACGAACCTGCCCGAAGCTTTTTTCACCTACGTGAAAGTGTCCTTCTTCGCATCGATCCTTCTGACGAGCCCCTTCACCCTTTATCAGATATGGACCTTTCTGGAGCCGGGCCTGTATTCCTCCGAGAAACGCCTGGTCGTTCCCTTTGTAATCTTTTCCACGATTTTTTTCGCCGGGGGAGTCTTTTTCGCCTACTCCATCGTGTTTCCCTTCGGCTTCCAGTTTTTCATGACCTTCACGACCGACAGCATACGGCCTATGCTCTCCATGAGGGAATTCTTTTCTTTTTCACTGAAACTGCTCCTCGCCTTCGGCCTTATTTTCGAACTCCCCGTTTTCATGTTCTTCCTCGCCAAGGTGGGTCTCGTCAAGGCCGCCATGCTGCGCACAAAGAGGAAATACGCCATTGTTCTCATATTCATCGCGGCGGCCATACTTACGCCTCCCGATGTGTTCACCCAGCTGCTGATGGCGGGCCCTCTCCTTGCGCTCTATGAAATCAGCGTCCTGGTTGTCGCATGGGCGGAATCAAAGGCAAGCGTTGACGACGAAGACAAAGCGGCATCATGACAAACAATTCTCCAGATAGCGGTCTATTCGCAACGCCGCCCCCCTCTATGGGACGGCGGCGCATGTGGTTCACGATTTTTGCAGTAGCAGCCGCCGGAGCCGTCATTGCAGCAATCGGCGCTTCCTTATTCCTTTACTTTCTAGTTCGCGATCTTCCGAGCATCGACCCCCTGAAAGACTACCGTCCCAGCATAATTACGAAAGTCTTCGCCGACAACGGCGATCTCATCGGAGAGTTCTACCTTGAAGACAGAAAAGTCATCGATGTAACTAACCTGCCAAAATACATCATTCAGACATTCGTTGCCGCCGAGGACGCCAGGTTTTTCCGCCACCAGGGCATCGATGTGCCGAGCATTCTTCGGGCGCTTATGAAAAACATCGAGGCAGGACACATCGTCCAGGGGGGAAGCACCATTACTCAGCAGGTGGCGAAGTCGCTCTTCCTAACACCCGAGCGGAGCTATATCAGAAAATTGAAAGAGGCCGTCCTCGCCTACAAGATAGACCGTTATCTGAAGAAATACGAAATCCTCAATCTCTATCTCAACCAAATCTACCTCGGTCATGGAGCATATGGCATCGAGGCGGCGGCTCAACGCTATTTCGGCAAAGGCGCCGAACGGCTCACTCTGGCGGAGGCCGCGATGCTGGCAGGGTTGCCCAAAGCGCCAAGCAGGTACTCGCCCATGCTTCACCCTCGAAAAGCCCGGAGTCGCCAGACCTATGTGCTGAAACGGATGGCCGAGGACGGATACATCACGAGTCGGGAGCTTGAGGCAGCGCTAAAAGAAAATGTAGATATCGCCGCATTCCGTTCAAAGGAAGACATAGCGCCCTACTTCCGGGAGAACGTCCGACGGTATCTCCAGGAACGTTACGGAAGCGACGTCCTCTATCAGGAAGGTCTCTCGATCTATACGACCTTGAATGTCGAGATGCAGCGGGCGGCCCGGGCGGCAGTCGATCGGGGACTCAGGGAACTGGACAAGCGTCAGGGATACCGCGGTCCTCTGGGCACGATACCCCCTGAAGAATGGAACGCCTTTCAGGAAGGAGCCGAGGAATTGCTCGGCGACGAATTCGACAGCGGTTCCATAGTTAAGGCTCTGGTGACGGCCGTCAACAGCGACGAACAAAAAGTTTATCTCTCGGTGGGGAAACGGCTCGCCGTCATGACCCTCGAGAATATGTCCTGGGCCAGAGTTCCCGACCCCGAGATACCGCCGGAATCGGCGAATGTAAAGGACCCTGCCGATGTTCTCAAGGCCGGAGATATTGTTCTTGTGAGAATTCTGGAGATTCCAGCGCCGGGGGAAAGCGTTGCGGCTGCGGAAACGCCTCCTCTTTCTGTGGCTCTCGAACAGGATCCCATTGTCCAGGGCGCCCTTTTCTGCATGGATCCGCAAACTGGGGAAATAAAGGCCATGGTGGGAGGACGGGATTTCGCCGAGAGCGAATATAACAGAGCAACGCAAGCTCGAAGACAGCCCGGTTCCGCCTTTAAACCCATCATATACACGGCGGCTTTCGACAAGGGCATGACGGCGGCAACGATAATCATGGACAATCCTGTCATCTTCCGGGACACTCTCAAGGACAGCCTTTGGAAACCCCGCAATTTCTCGGAAAAATTCTTCGGACCCACAACTCTCAGGACGGCTCTCATTCAGTCTCGGAACCTCGTAACGATCAAGATGCTCAAAGACATCGGCATCGATTACGCCGCCGACTATGCCGCCACCATGGGCATTGCATCCCCTTTGACCCGGGACCTTTCTCTGGCTCTGGGAAGCTCGGCAGTGACTCTCGAGGAACTGGTGCGGGTCTACGGCATCTTCGCTGCGAACGGAACAAAGGCGAACCCCTGTTTTATTAAAAAGATCATCAACCGAAACGGCGCGGCACTGGAGGAACAAAAGCCCCAGACCGAACAGGTCGTCGATTCCCGGATCGCCTATATCACCAGCCATCTGCTCCAGGAGGTTGTCCAGCAGGGAACGGGATGGCGCGTTCGAGAACTTGGACGGCCGGTGGCCGGTAAAACGGGAACAACGAACGATCTCAAGGATGCATCGTTTATAGGATTCACCCCGTCGCTTGTGGCCGGCGTCTGGGTCGGTTTCGACGATCTCAGGCCTCTCGGTCAATACGAAACGGGGTCGCGGGCCGCGAGCCCCATTTTCCTTTATTTCATGCAACATGCCCTTGCCGGCCATCCTGCGGAAACCTTCACCCCCCCGGCAGGTGTCGTCTTTGCCAAAATTGATCCTGAAACGGGCCTGCTCGCCCGTCCGGATGCAAAAAACTTTGCCTTCGCCTGCTTCATCGAGGGAACGGAACCAAAAGAATTCGCTCCTTTACCAGGGGGAAAACAGGAAAAAGAGTTCTACAAGTTTGATCTGGATGCTTTTATGAAAAGCGAGGGATAGAAATTTCTTGACAACGGACCGGAGATGAATATAATCGGTCGTACTTTTTCTTCGATGATGGAAGGAAGCCAATGAAAGTCAATCAGCATGAAGCGGTAGTTCTCGTACTTGCCCTCGTAGTAGTACTCGAGGGAACCGCTGCTCGATCATGCTGACACGCTGATTATAAAAACGAGAGCCGCGGGACCCGAACCCCGCGGCTTTTTTATTTCAAAAGGCCGCCCTCGAAAGAGCAAGCGGCCTTTTATTTTAGCGAGAGGATGAACGATGAAACAGACAGGAGCAGAAATACTGATCGCGACTCTGGCCGAACTGGGCGTCGACACTATCTTCGGCTACCCCGGCGCCAGCAGTCTTCCTATTCATGACTGTCTACGGGAAAGCCCCATCAGACACTATCTCGTCCGCCATGAGCAGGCTGCCGCCCACGCAGCCGACGGATACGCACGGGCCACAGGCGCAACAGGAGTCTGCCTGGCCACATCGGGACCGGGGGCGACAAACCTCGTTACCGGCATCGCCACAGCCTACATGGATTCGACGCCGATGATCGCTCTGACCGGGCAGGTGTCAACAAATCTTCTGGGAAGCGATGCCTTCCAGGAGACGGACATCGTTGGCATCACCATGCCGATAACGAAACACAGCTTCCTCATCAATGACGTTTCTCTGATCGAATCAACGGTGCAGGAAGCCTTTGAAATCGCCCGGAGCGGAAGGCCCGGACCGGTTCTCATCGATCTCCCTCAGGATGTAATGGCTGCCGTCGTTACAGAGCGAATAACTGCAAACCGTCCATCCCCGAAAAAGGACCATTATACCAGCGAGGAAACAATCGACCGGTTGAAGAAGATTGCCAAACACTTGAATAACGCGGAGAAGCCGGTAATTCTTATCGGAGGCGGCATCAAGTTGGCCCAGGCCTTCGACGAATTGCAGGAACTTGTAGAAAAAGGGCAGATCCCCTTTGTTTCCACAATGATGGGGATCGGTTCCCTGAAATCGCCCCATGATCTGAATCTGGGCTTTATAGGAACCCACGGCAACGAACCGGCAAATCACAGCATCCACCGATCCGATTTCATACTGGCAATAGGCGTTCGTTTCACCAACCGGAGCACGTCCATCGTCGAGGAATTCGCACCGCTGGCTACAATCGCCCAGATCGATATAGACCCCACATCCATAGGGAAAAACATTAAGGCTGACCTTTCGGCGGTCTGCGACATCCGGAAAGCCCTCGGCATTCTTTCTCCCCTGCTGGAACACAAGGACAGACGCGAGTGGCTGTCCCGCATCAAGAAAAAACACGAACTCATGGAACGTGACGACAAGTCAAACGGTTGCGGCGCTGCCGGCCTGGTGGTCCAGAAGGTCCAGGAAAACATGCCCGAGGGAACCATCGGCACGGCGGATGTTGGACTCAACCAAATCTGGACACTCAGAAACTGGCGCGCCCTGGCGCCCCGGACGCTGATTACCAGCGGCGGCATGGGAACAATGGGATTCAGTCTCCCCGCGGCTGTGGGCGCCAGTGTGGGGAAAAACAGATGCCCCGTCATTGCTTTCACCGGCGACGGGGGACTCCTCATGAACATCCAGGAACTGGCCACGGTCGGTTTCTATCAACTCCCCGTGAAGATCGTCCTTTTCAACAACGGCCACTTGGGCATGATCCGCCAGATTCAGGATCTCTGGTACGGAGCGCGGTTTGCCGATTCTTATCTCGGCAACCACATGAATTTTACGGCCATTGCCCGCGGTTTCGGCCTTCCGGCGGCACATGTCTCCGCCGAAAATCCCGAAGCGGGCATCAGGGAAATGTGCGCATCCGACGGTCCCTTCTTCCTGGAAGTTGAGGTCGACTGTCAGAATTACGTGTATCCCATCATCCCGCCGGGTCGATCGAATGTGGAGATGATTTACGACAAGGCGACCTGAGAAAAAGGAGATTGCAAAAGAAAGGAGAGAGGAAAGAAACATGCAGGAACGAGAGCACATAATATCGATGCTGGTGAACAACAGGCCGGGCGTTCTGTCCCGCATATCGGGCGTTTTCGGACGGCTGGGCTACAACATAAAGAGTCTCTGCGTGGCCGAGACAATGAATCCCGATGTATCGAGAATAACCCTGGTGAGCAGGGCTAACTCCAACTTCACGGAGAAAATCAAAAAAAATCTCGACAAACTGATCGACATCGTCGAGGTAAAGGAACTGGATCGCGGTGAATCCGTCAGCAGGGAGCTGTCCCTCCTGGGACTTGTCCTCACAGCGGACAACAGACCCGACATCCTGCGAACGGTGGATCTTTTCGGCTGCCGCATTCTTTCCATCACCGACAACTATGTCATCCTTGCGGCCATCGGTACGGGAGAAGAAACGGCAACGATCCTCAACTACCTGAAAGCATACGAAATCAAAGATTTGGCAAGGACCGGCGCCATCGCCATCGAAAAAGGCGGAGGATCACGCGACTGAAAAACCGTGAACAACGGGACATTCCACGCGGGAGAACCCATAGAATGAGCTTGACAAACGACGCGCACCCTGCTAGTAATTTTTCCACTTTAGGTGAGATACATGAAGGCCGCATACAGGATCGCCATCGTAATTATCATTAGCATAATAATTATCTCCCACAGCGGAGAGGGCCTGGCGATGGTGTAGCCTTTAAGAAGATTGAACTTGAAAAGCCGTTGCCAGTCCTGGCAACGGCTTTTTTCGTTATACGACACAGCAAGGGGTTTCCCATGAAAATGCGCGGAGCGAAGATACTTTTAAAGGTCTTGGAAGAAGAAGGCGTCGATACAATTTTCGGCTATCCAGGCGGCGCCGTCCTCGATATTTATGACGAACTTTACCGAACTCCCGGAATACGACACATCCGGACGCATCATGAGCAGGGCGCAGCCCATGCGGCTGATGGATACGCCCGCGCATCCGGAAAGGTCGGCGTCTGTCTTGTAACGTCCGGCCCCGGCGCAACGAACACTGTGACGGGAATCGCCACGGCTTACATGGATTCCGTTCCGATGGTGATACTTACGGGTCAGGTTCCAACCAAGTTCATCGGAACCGACGCCTTTCAGGAATCGGACATAACTGGAATAACAAGACCCTGCACGAAGCATAACACCCTTGTCCGGCGCATCGAGGATTTGGCCCCTACTGTCCGCGAGGCCTTCGCCATTGCCCGCAGCGGCCGGCCCGGACCGGTGCTGATCGACCTGCCGAAGGATGTCATGCAGGCGGAAACGGAGTACATGGCGCCGGAAAAGCCGGGTTCTTTCCATGACGCTCCGGCCGCCCCGGTGGACGAGGAGGCTCTGCAGCAAGCCTTCAGGCTTCTGAGAGAATCCAAACGCCCCATCATAATAGTCGGCGGAGGCATCGTCATGGGCAAGGCCTCGGAGGAACTGAAAAGCCTCGTTGAGACGATCAGCATACCCGTAGCCTCGACGCTTATGGGGTTGGGGGCCTTCCCGGGAACCCATCCTCTCTGGCTCGGCATGCTGGGCATGCATGGCACCTATTATGCAAATATGGCCGTGAGCAACTGCGACCTCCTGATGACTCTCGGCGCCCGTTTTTCCGACCGTGTAACCGGAAAGATCGCCTCCTTCGCGCCCCATGCGAAGTCCATCCAGATAGACATCGACGCCGCTTCAATAAACAAGGTGGTTGATATCGACGTTCCGGTTGTAGGAGATTGCAAAACCTTTCTCTCCAGGCTTATTGAGCTGTGTCGTGAGGCTGCTTTGACGGTAAGGCCTGAAGACCGCACGGAATGGCTGAACGATATCGCACAATGGAGGAAAAAAACGCCTCTCAATTACACGAAAAACGGCCGGATCAAGCCCCAGGAAGTCATCGAAACCCTTCAACGACTTACGGACGGCAAGGCCATCATCTGCACGGAGGTGGGCCAGAACCAGATGTGGACGGCTCAATTCTATCGCTTCACAGAACCGCAGACCTTCCTCACCTCCGGCGGTCTCGGCACTATGGGGTACGGATTCCCCGCCGCTATAGGCGCCCAGGTTGCCTGTCCCGACAAGACCGTCGTCGATATCGCCGGCGACGGCAGCATCCAGATGAATATCCAGGAACTCGCCACGGCCGTCGGCAATAATCTGCCGGTTAAAATCATAATTCTTAACAATGGTTGTCTCGGCATGGTCCATCAGTGGCAGGAGATATTTTACGGAAAGAGGTACTCCCATACGGAAATCGGAGATTCATCGCCGGATTTCGTCAAATTGGCCGAGGCTTACGGCGCCGTGGGATTGAGGGCAAGCAGGCCCGAGGAGATAGAGCCTGTGCTGAGAAAAGCCCTGGAGACGCCGCGAACCGTCATTGCAGAATTCATCATTGATCCATCGGAGTCCGTCTTTCCAATGGTATCCCCCGGCGGAGCTCTGACGGATATGCGGCTGGAAAATATCATCGCCCATGACTAGGAAGGATCGAAGATTATGGAAGTGAAAAACCGCACTATCAGCCTCATCGTAAAAAACCGGCCAGATGTGCTTGCAAGGATTGCCGGCACCTTCAGCGGCCGGGGATTCAACATCGAGAATATCAGCGCGAATGTTACCATGGATCCCTCGGTCACCAAGATCACCATAGTCACCACGGGGGATTCGGCTACGGTTCTTAAAATCGAGAAGCAGCTCCGGAAGCTCGTTGATATCATCACCGTGAACTTCATCCCCCCGGAAACCTCGGTTCAGCGTGAAATGATCCTGATCCGAATAAAAATCCCCGACAACTCGTCCCGCTCGGAACTCCTGAAACTGGCTGCGCAGAATCATTGTCGCGTCATCGGAGAAGGGGAAGCGACGGTGACGCTGGAATGCACGGGTGCATCCGAGGAAATCGACAGGGCGCTCTCGTTCTTCAAAGTCTATACCATCGAAGACATGAGCCGGTCAGGCATCGTGGCTCTATAAGGGTTTAAAAAACTACATCACAGAAGGAGCAAATCAATGGCAGTCATCAACATCGGCGGTGTTACAGAAGACGTTATTACGGCAGACGAATTCCCTCTCGAAAAGGCCCGGGAGGCGCTCAAGAACGAAACTATCGCCATCCTGGGTTATGGCGTCCAGGGGCCGGCACAGGCATTGAATCTGAGGGACAACGGATTTCCTGTAATCGTAGGACAGCTGGAATCGGACAAAACCTGCTGGGACAAAGCGTTGGCTGACGGATTCGTACCGGGCAAGACTCTTTTCACCATTGAGGAAGCAGCCCGTCGCGGCACGATCATTCAGTATCTCCTTTCGGATGCCGGCCAGATGGCAACGTGGCCCAGCGTCAAGAAGTGCCTGAACAAAGGGGATGCCCTGTACTTTTCTCACGGTTTTTCGATTGTTTATAAAGAGCAGACGAAAATTGTGCCGCCGGCGGACGTTGATGTGATCCTTGTGGCGCCAAAAGGATCGGGACGAAACGTCAGGCTCAATTTCCTGGACGGGAGCGGCATAAATTCAAGTTACGCCGTCTTTCAGGATTACACGGGACGCGCCAAAGAGCGAACCCTGGCGCTCGGCATCGCCATAGGTTCGGGGTATCTTTTCCCAACGACCTTTGCAGAGGAAGTCTATAGCGACCTCACGGGCGAACGGGGCGTACTCATGGGCTGTCTGGCCGGAATTATGGAAGCGCAATACAATCTTTTCCGCAAACACGGTCATTCACCCAGCGAGGCTTTCAACGAGACGGTGGAAGAACTTACCCAGAGCCTCATCCGCCTCGTCGGCGAGAACGGCATGGACTGGATGTACGCCAACTGCAGCGCGACGGCGCAACGGGGCGCTCTGGATTGGAAGGGACCCTTCAGAGATGCCGTGGCGCCAGTTTTCGACAAACTTTACGAAAGCGTCGTATCGGGGAAAGAAACTGAAAGAGTTCTCAAGACGAACAGCGCTCCCGATTACCGGCAGAAGCTCGATAAGGAACTCGAGGAAATGCGGAACATGGAGATGTGGCAGGCGGGAGCGGTGATCCGCTCGCTTCGCCCGGAACGTCGGAACAAGTAAAGGAGAATCGCATGCGAAGCGACCTGATGAAAAAAGGACTGGAACGCGCTCCGCACCGGTCACTTTTCAAGGCAATGGGATATACCGACGAGGAGTTGAATCGGCCCCTCGTCGGTGTTGTCAATTCGGTCAATGAAATCATTCCCGGCCATATTCACCTCAAGACAATTGCCGAAGACGTGAAAGCCGGCATCCGCATGGCCGGCGGAACGCCCGTGGAATTCCCTGCCATAGGCGTCTGCGACGGCATAGCGATGGGACACATCGGCATGAAGTATTCCCTGGCAAGCCGGGAAATCATAGCCGATTCAATCGAGATTATGGCCATGGCCCATCCCTTCGACGGTCTCGTGCTTATACCGAACTGCGACAAGATCGTGCCCGGCATGCTCATGGCGGCTCTCAGGCTCAACATTCCTTCGATTTTCATAAGCGGCGGACCCATGATGGCAGGCTCGCTCGATGGAAAAACCGTTGACCTCATCACTGTTTTTGAAGGGGTCGGCAAGGTAAAGGCCGGCGCCCTTGAAGCCGAAGAGCTGAAGTCGCTGGAAGACTCGGCTTGCCCGGGCTGCGGATCCTGTTCCGGCATGTACACGGCGAATTCCATGAACTGCGTAACAGAGGCCCTCGGCCTCGGACTTCCGGGCAACGGAACGATCCCGGCCGTAGACGCAGCACGGCGTCGACTCGCCAAATCGGCGGGAGTGCGGATCATGGATTTGATAGAGAAAAACATACTCCCCAGGGACATAGCCACCATCAGCGCCTTTAAAAATGCCATCGCCGTCGATATGGCCCTGGGCTGTTCGACAAACACGGTCCTCCACATTCCGGCAATCGCCCGGGAAGCGGGCATCATCATCGATCTCGATCTTTTCAATCAGATCAGCGCCTCAACGCCGAATCTCTGCCGCCTCAGCCCGGCGGGCCATCATCATTTGGAAGATCTGGGCGCAGCGGGCGGAGTTCATGCGGTGATGGCGGAGATCGCGAAACTGGGAGTTCTGGCCGACGATGTCATAACGGCAACGGGAAAGACGTTGAAGGAGAATCTCGCGGGTGTTTCAGTCAAGAACCGCGACGTGATCCGCTCCATCGAAGCTCCCTATAACCTTGAAGGCGGCATCGCCATCCTTCGGGGCAATCTCGCCCCCGACGGCGCAGTCGTCAAGCAGTCGGCCGTGGCGCCTAACATGATGGTCAATAAGGGCAAAGCTCGAGTCTTTGAAACAGAGGAAGAGGCGATCGCCCCCATCCTTTCCGGGGCAATCAAGCCGGGAGACATCGTCGTGATCCGCTACGAGGGTCCCAAAGGAGGGCCCGGCATGCGTGAAATGCTGGCCCCGACGTCTGCAATAGCCGGCATGGGACTGGATACCACGGTGGCGCTTCTCACGGACGGCCGTTTCAGCGGCGGAACCAGAGGCGCCGCCATCGGTCATATCTCCCCTGAGGCGGCCGAGGGCGGACCCATAGGTCTCATCAGAGAAGGAGACATCATCTCGATCGATATCCCCGGGAAAAAGCTCGACCTCATGGTAGATGCGGCCGAACTTGAGCGGCGCCGCCAGGAATGGCGGCCAAAGGCGCCCTCCATTACAACGGGCTACCTTGCCAGATACGCCTCGATGGTTACATCGGCGAGCACGGGCGCAGTCTTTCGTTCATCCACCTGAACTACATCAAAAGAACAAGCGAAAAAGCAGGATTCTTCGTCCCGAAGGTCCTGCTTTTTTTTTTGCTTCGAACAAACAGGGCCGTCGGGATCAGAAGACCGTCACGACCCATGGTCAGCGACATTGCACCTCCCTCGGCAAGATCCTGAGGCAACATTCCGTAATGCCAACCATATATCATGCATATACTCAAATTACCCTTTGGACTGCGCTAAAAAGATTTGACAATGCAACTCAAACAATCTATCCTCACATGACAAGTTTACAAACGGAGCGGCCTGATATTTAGGCTTTTTTAAGTTCAAAACAACCCTTGACATTGCCATGAAAGGAGAGTTTGGAGTATGATGAGGAAACGAACAGTCCTGCTCATTACCGTTGTAGTGGCCGTATCACTGATTTTCGCGGCCCCCTCCTTTGCTGCGAAGAAATTCTTCGCTATCGCAACGGGAGGAACGGGCGGCACCTACTATCCCTTGGGAGGCGCGCTCGCCCAGGCGCTTTCATCAAAGATTCCCGACCTCATTGTCACGGCGCAGTCGGGCAACGCATCCACGGCCAATCTCAATCTTATCGCCCAGCATCAGATCGAATCCGCCTTTGTTCAGAACAACACGGCTTACCAGGCCTACACGGGAGTCGATCAATTCGCCGGGAAACCCGTTAAAAACGTCAGAGGCATCGCCTCCCTCTATCCCGAAGTGATCCAGATTCTCATCTTGAAAAGCTCGGGCATCAAGAGCGTAGCCGGCCTGAAGGGCAAACGAGTCATTCCCGGCGACCGCGGCAGCGGAACGGCCGTGGACGCGGAAAACATCTGCAAATCAGCCGGCCTGACCTTCAACGACTTCGGCGCCCTTGATTGGCTCAGCTTCTCGGGCATCTCCCAGAGGATGAAGGACGGCCAGGCCGATGCAGGATTCATCACCGCCGGCATTCCCACGGCGGCCGTCATGGAGCTTTCCTCTACGACGGACATCGATATCATCAACATGGACGATGGTCTGATCAAGAAAATAACCGACGCGTGGCCTTTCTACGCAAAGGTTACCATCCCGGCGGGCACCTACCGCGGCCAGGACAAGAATGTAAATACCGTGGCCGTGATGGCTCAGTGGGTCACCGATTCGGCCATCCCCGACGACGTGGTCTACGAACTGACCAAGGCGCTGTGGGAAGAGGGCACGCATGTTCTCCGCGGCGATAAGGCGCCCAGTGCGGCGGCAATCATGGGCCAGGTTCACGCCAAGGGCAAAGACGTACAGTTGAAGTCCGCCCTCGATGGAATGGCCATTCCTCTCCACGCCGGCGCCGCTAAGTATTACAAGGAGAAGGGTCTAATCAAATAGGAATCTGCGGATTGTGTCCTGCTCCGTCTTCAGGAAAGGAAAATGGGCGCCGCGTTCAAAGGCGCCCATTTTTTAATATGAAAAGAGGATCTTTTGCAGCATTCTTACTCCTTATTGTTGCCATAATATCCCTTGTTCATTTACATATTGTTAGCATCGAGACACCGCGGAATGAACAGGTTCTTTATGTCAGTAAAATCAGTCCGGGCGACAGGTTCTCCCTCAGTTTCATCCACTCCGTCGAGCATTGTCCCGTCCGCGATCATATCAGAATCGACGATGCCTGCAGAATGGTCACCTATGCAACGGAGTTCTGGTCAAGTCGCACGGGACTTCCCTACGCGCCATTCGGCGACGAAACCTTTACCGTCGAGGGAAACCACTATAGAATCGGCAACATGAACCGGGTCATACCGGCAATTTTTCAATGGGTGGATAAACAGTACGACAACCGTCTCGTTTTCGACGACGGCAGGGAAATCAGGCTTCCTGATTTGGCGGGAAATACTCTCCTGAAACTATCGGTTCTCAGAGCGAGTCTTTTCTGGTACGTTTACATGAGACTAATATTATTCATGAAATAAGCCATAAGCAATAATTAGGGGGTGGATACTATGGCTGAAGTTGAAAAAACAGCCTTAGCAGGCGACAGCGAAGCTCACCTCGACGTCATATCGAAGTACGACCCCGAGTTCCGTTTCCGGACACTTACCGGCATAATGGTCAAGATCGCCGTTATCATGACCCAGATCCTCTCAATTTTTCATATCTACACTGCAGGCTTCGGAGTCCTGCAGGAATGGCGGCACCGAGCCTTCCACCTGGCGTTCGTTCTTCCCCTGTCTTATTTCTATTATTCCATACGGAAAACAGATACGGAAGGAAGAAAATTCTTCATTTACGACATCATATACGGAATCATCGGGAGTGCAGTCACAACGGCGATATTCCGTGAAATTCTTGAACTGTCGGCAACCCGCAGCGCGATCCTCGCCGTCATTTCCTTCTGTCTCGTGATCTACTTCAAACGTCGAGAATACTGGCAGGGGAAGCTTATTGGTTACAGCGACTTCGCCATTTTCACAGGCATGCTTGCCGGATTTTTTCTCGGAGTGTACAAAGCCTATTATTCCATCAATTTTCATCAGGTCTTTAATCAGCCCAATATGACGCTTCTTTTCTGGAGCGTCCTTCTCTTCGCTACCTTGCTCGTTCTCGTATTGATCTTCCTGTTACGGTGGATTCAAGCCCTGGTTCCGATTTTCACCACCGGCAAGTTTAACTACCAGCGCGACAACATACCCTATTTCGACGTTTTCATGGCTCTCTTCGCTGCCGCTTTCTCGGTCTTCATTTTTCTTGAATACAACAGCCTCGTGTTCCGGGCGGGCGTTCCGCTGAAACTCGATCTCTTCATCGGCGGCATGGCAATCATCCTCATACTGGAAGGCGCCCGAAGGAGCATCGGCCCGCCTCTGCCGATCATATCCATTTTCGTTCTCATCAACTGCTACCTTGGTCCGTATTTCCTCAATATCCCTGGACTGAGCTTTTTCGCCCACCGGGGCTACTCAATTGATCGCATCATCGAACACATGTTCCTCGGAACCGAGGGCATCTACGGAATTCCCCTGGGCGTCGTCGCAACCTTTGTCTTTCACTTCGTCCTCTTCGGCATCTTCATTGCAAAAACGGGTCTTGGTCAGCTTTTCATGGATCTCGCCATGGCGTTGGCGGGATGGTCCGCCGGAGGTCCCGCAAAGGTGGCCGTCATCAGCAGCGGCTTCATGGGCTCCAT
>JAFGGB010000081.1 GCA_016930775.1 Deltaproteobacteria bacterium | reverse complement strand
TGGCGCGCGCCGGCGGCATTACCGAATGCCTTCGCATTGCCGCCTACGCCGAACTACGCCGCGTAAGCATTATCCCTCATTGCTGGAGTTCGGACATTCTCGTCGCCGCGACTATGCATCTGATCACCGCGCTTCATGACTGCCCTTACCTGGAATTCAACGCGATGGACCAGCCGCTCAGGACAAATCTTCTGAAAGAAGCGATCCGCCCTCGCGACGGCATCGTTCATGTACCCGAGGGACCCGGATTGGGAATCGAACTTGATGAAGGAATCTTATCCTGCTATGAGGTGCGTTGATTGAACGGAAGAAACCCAAAGGAAGGTCGTCCGATTGTACATCGCCGATAATTTATTCCGCCCTCGCGTTTAAAATCATAGATCTACACTGCCAATCGAACTCGAAAACATTGTTCGGCGGCTAAAACTTACCTGTAATCTCCGCCTGTCCTTCTTTCGAGGACCACCGGTTCACCGCCTGGCGCCATTATTCCCCGTCGTTCCAGCAGGGATCCCTCGAGGCGATAAAGCTCAATTATTGCTTTGAGATAGTTAGTAACGGCTGAAATTTCCGAAATCCGGCTGGAGAGGAGGTCCCTCTGAGCCTGGGCCACCATGAGAGTCGTCGATTTTCCCACGCGGAATTTTTCCGTTTCTATCCGGACCTTTTCTTCCTGCAGCGCCCTTGTCGCCCTTGTTGCGGCTATTTGCTCCCTAGTTCGGTTGACTTCGATGTAGGCGGAACGGACATCCACCTGGACGATCTGAGCAAGATTGTGCAAGGATTCCTCGGCCTGCTCCCGGTTGAGAATGGACGCCCGATGCTTTGCCCCGGCCTCTCTGTTCATGAAGGGATACTCAAATGACAGGCCCGCCAAGACATCGTAGGATTTTTCATCAATGTTGCCGATCGATCTGCCGAATGAACCGGCATAACCACCCTTTCCAAGTTCGATGAAGAAATCCATCTTGGGCAGAAGGCCGTTTTTCGTCTTCACAATATCGAGATCGCCGCGCTGCGCCTGTAAGCGGGCCTGGTTGAGGTCCGATCGCATTCGAAGAGCCACCTGCACATGGGCCTCTACATCGTCAAGCGTGACATTCGGAACCATCGGAAGATCGAGCAACACGAGGTCCCGTTTCCAGAGATTGTCTGCCGGCGGATTCAGCAGCCTGAGAAGCTGAAGGCGGTTTTTTTCCAGGGCGCTCTTGGCATTGATCAATCCTTCGCGTCTCAGGGCAATTTCCGCTTCTGCGGCGGCAAGTTCCGATTCAGCAAGGGCGCCGATCCGGATTATCTCCTGCGTTTCCGCTTTTTGCTGTTCCGCCAGATTGAGCGATTCGAGAAATATGTCTATCTGCCTTCTTGTCAGCGCATAGTTCCAGTAGGCTTCTTCGACCTGCGCCACGAGGGTCTCTGCAAATCCCCTCAGTTCATACTGGGACGATTTCGTGTCGATTTTCGCCTGCCTCAATGAGGCGAGATTGTATTCGATTCCCGCTCCCCTGAGAAGCGCCTGTGTAACGCTCATTCCGAGACGTGTCGCGAAGAGGTCGTCGCTATAGAGATCGGACCACGTCTGATCCGTCGAAAGCGACAGTCCAACCGTTGTACCCCAGGGAAGATACTCGGAGACTGCCAATTCGCCGTAACTTTCATTTTTCAGTTTTTCACCGCCGAATCCGGCGGGTTTTTCAATTCTGTCGCGGGATCGGTATAATTCGGCGGCAAGTACAGGATCGAAAACCGCCTGTTGTTCTTCCTCGGAGGCCCGGCGGATGGCAGGATTGAGCCTTTCCACTTTTAACGCCCGATTGTTTCCCAGACTGAGGAGTATAGACTGTTCGACCGTCACGGTTATCGGGCCTTCCGCAGAAACCGCAACGGGTGCGCTATTTCCACTCTCCGGCGCCGCTTCGCCATCGCCCTGTTTAACCAGTGACGGCGACAGACGCCTGGAACCTATGAAGTTTTCATCGTTGCTCCTGTGCCTGATCGCGCATGAAAGAAAAAATACGCAGAGGACACATGAGACTGATGCAGTCATTATGGATCGAACGCTCGGTTTCACAGCCATTTTCTACGCTCCACCCTCCCGGGAAGCAATGATGTTTCGCTTTTTCCTGATGAGCCTTGTATCGAAAAACATATAGACCGTGGGTATTATCAGGAGAGTTATCAGCGTCGAGCTGATCAGGCCGCCTATGACGGTCCGCGCCAGGGGCGCCTGAACTTCGCCGCCCTCGCCCAGGCCGAAGGCCAGTGGAACCATGGCCAGAGAGGTTGTAAGCGCGGTCATGAGGATTGGACGCAGCCGGCGGCGTCCCGCTTCTTCGAGGGCGTCCCGGAGAGACATCCCATCGCGATCGCGAAGAAGATTGGTATGATCGACCAGGAGGATGGCGTTGTTTACGACGATTCCGCCGAGCATGATGCAACCGATGAAGGCTTGAACGTTGAAGGTCGTATGTGACAAGAAGAGCATAAGAATGACGCCTATGGCGGCGAACGGCACGGAAAACATGACGACGAGGGGATATCGAAGCGATTCGTACAGCGAGGCCATGACCATATAGACCAGAATCAGAGCCAGGATGAGACTCAGCAACAGTTCTCTGAAGGCCTTTTGCTGTTCCTCGTAATCGCCGGTGAAGACGATTCTGAAATTGCGAGGTATGGCCAGGGAACGCAGACGTTCCTGAATGTCTTTTAAAATTGAGCCCATATCGCGTCCGCTGATGTTGGCGGAAACCGTGACGACCCGCTCCTGTTCCTTTCGTTCGATCCTGACCGGCCCGGATTTCGGTTCGATGCGCACGACATTTCTGAGAACGACAGGCTCGCCGCCCGTACCGACCAGCGTCATATCGAGGATTTCTCTGATATCCATTTTTTCTGCGTCTTTGATCTTAACACGAATATCGTACTCGTCGCCGCCTTCTCTGTAGCTTCCCGCTGTGGTCCCCGTAAGAACTGTCTGAAGCATGTTCGCGATCTGCGATACGGTGAGCTTCATATCGGCTGCCTTTTGCCGGTCCACGAAAATGATTTCCTCGGGACTGCCCGATTCCCTGCTAACCTGGGCGTCAGTTACTCCGTCGACCTCTTCGACAATTTTTTGCAGGCGTTTCGCCAGCGCATCGGCCGTTTCTAAATCGAAACCTCGAACGTCTATCTGGACTTTTTCCGTTCCTCCCGACGTCAACTGAAGGATAAAGAGTCCCTGCCCGGCGCGGGTTCGAATCTTGACCCCCGGAATATTGCCAAGCTTTCGGCGGAGATCCGCCGCAATCTGCTCGCTGGAACGAGCTCGTTTTTTTCTCGGAACCAGGGCAATGCGCATTTCTCCTGTGTGAGAGCCCTGAGAGTGCCAGCCCGATCCGCCGACACTCGTAACAAAGTTCCTCAGTTCCGGCACCTCGCGCTGAACAATCGTTTCTATCTGCTTGAATTTCGCTCCAGTTAACTCGATTCTCGTTCCCACTTCCATTTCTGCGTTGATTCGCACTTCGCCTTCATCGGTGGACGGCATGAACTCAACGCCTACGAAAGGAATAAGGACAAGGCTCGCCGTTAAGAGGAAAACCGTTCCAACCACAACCAGTCCCTTGTGATCGAGGGCTTTGTGGAGCAGGACTTTGTATGCCGTTTCCATCCAGTCGAATAAGCGGACGCTGATCAGGTAGATCCTTTCCATCCAGGGGTTCAACTTGTCGGCTCTGTGAAGATGGAGGAATTTTGCCGACATCATCGGCACTACCGTAACTGCGACAAGGAGTGAACACATGAGGGAGAAGCTGACCACCGAGGCCAATTGTTTGAACATAATGCCGGACATTCCGCGGACAAAAACAAGGGGGAGGAAGACCGCCAGCGTCGTCATAGTGCTTGCTATGATGGGAGCGACGACCTCCTCCGAGCCGTTGAGCGTCGCTTGTTCGGCGCTCTCTCCCGACTCTCTGTGACGATAGATGTTTTCAATAACGACTATGGCATTGTCGACAAGCATGCCGACGCCGAGGGCCAACCCGCCAAGAGTCATGAGATTCAGGGTGAACCCGCCGAAATACATGAGGGCGAAAGTGGCAATGATCGAAATCGGTATGGCCGTAGCGATGATGAAGGTGCTGACGATGTTGCGGAGAAAAAATAACAGCACCAGAATCGCCAGGATACCCCCGTAGATAGCCATCGATCCGACGTTCGTAATGGAATTGCGGATATAATCGGACGTATCGATGATCGGGGTCATATGTATCTGAGGAAGATCCCTGTTCACGCCGTCAACTTCCTTGAGGACCTTGGCGGCGACCTCCGCCGTATTCGTTCCCGACTGCTTCCGTATGCCCAGCCTGACGCCAGGTTTGCCGTTCACTGTAATCAGGCGGGTAATTTTCCTATGCGTATCGTCCAGACGGGCGATATCGCTGATTTTGATCGGGGCGCCGTCACGAATCGCAATAACGGTGTTTGCAAGTTGATCGAGGCGCTCATACTGTCCTTTCGTACGGAGGGTTATTTCAAAGTTGCCTCGATCGACCATGCCGGCCGGCAATGTGACGTTTCCTTCGCGTATGCGGCCCATTATCTGATCCAGCGTCAGTCCCATGGACTTGATCTTGGCCGCATCGAGATTGATTTGTATTTCCCGCTCGTAGGCGCCCCACACTTCCACCGACGCGACGCCGGGAATGCGTTCCAATCGGTTTGTCACCTGATCCTCGATCAGTTTTGCCATCTGGAGAGGATTCTGATCGCCGAAGACCCCGAATATCAAAATCGGAAAGTTCGCCACATCGAATTTGCGAAGAGTCGGCCTCTCCGCTTCATCGGGCAGATTGGATATAACACGGTCAAGACGATCGCGAATATCGTTGGAAGCCGTGTCAAGATCCGTTCCCCAGGAAAAAGTCACCCGTACATTGCTGACGCCTTCGGCAGAGACCGAGAAAACGCTTTCCACACCGGGCACGGCAGTCATTGCCTGCTCTATGGGACGGCTTACCAGCTCTTCGATCTCCTCGGGACTGGCGTTTTCATAGCGTGTTTGAACGGTAAGGGTGGGATAGGCGATGTCCGGCATGAGATCCACTGGAAGGCGAATCAGTGAGATTCCTCCCATGATAATCACAATCATAATCATCATCGTAGTGAAGACTGGGCGATGTACAGCGATTCGGGAAAGATTCATGGCGCCTATCCCCGATCAGGATTGCTTTTTTTGCAGCACTGGTTCGTCCGACGACTTCCCGGGCTCTGGCGGCATCGCTGCCGCAGGCAGTGTAACGGCGCCGCCGTCGGCAAGAAGATGCTGCCCGACTGTGACGACCAATCCCGAAACGGGAGGATTAAGGATTTCCGCCATATCTCCATGAATTATGCCTACGGTGACGGGCACACGTTTCGCCGTCAGAGTTTGCCTGTCGACGAGGAAGATGCTCTGCTGACCGTTATGTTTCGTGAGAACGCTAACGGGGACCACCGTTGCATTGTCGTGGCGGTCAAACTCTATCTCCACACGAACGAACATTCCTGGCTTGAGCAACATATCTCGATTGGGTATTGCGACTTCAACTCTCGCTTGGCGCGCCTCTTCCTTCAATATTGGCGCAATTCTGACAATTGTTCCCGCAAATTTTCTCTCCGGATAGGCATCCGTGGCAATAACCGCCGGCTGGCCGATTTTAATGCGGGGGTAATCTCGCTCAATAACATGCATGACGGCCGTCAACGCATGAATGTCGATTACCGTGGCTATAGGAGCATTCGCCGCAAGCATCGATCCCTCATCGACGAAACGTTCTCCCACTACCCTGATGCCGCTTCCGTTTTCCCACGAAGCCTTGATCTGCGAGTAATCCAGTCTGACGCGGGCGCTTTGCAGCGCTGCCTCTTTCTGGGCCACCTGCGCCTCGGCAACCTTTCTCTTTGCCTGTGCCGTCATATACTGCGCTTCCGCAGCGTCGAGTTCCGATTCCGAAACGATTTTCTTTTCGCGAAGGGCTTTGGCTCTTTCGAATTCCTTCTCTGCCAGATTCAGCGAACTCCTGTTTTCCTCGACGTTTGCTTTCGCCACATCAAGTTCTGCGGCGGCTTGATCGACCTGTTGAATATATTCTGCATCATCGAGAACGGCAATGAGTTGATCCCGTTTCACCGCGTCTCCGATATTGACAAAAATCTTTTGAAGCCTGCCCTGAATTTTCGGAGCCACGACAAACTGCGAAATCGGCAGGAGCGTGCCGCTGAATACGCCTACCTCGCTGATCGTGTCCTTCCTGACGGAGGTCACTTCAACTGCGACGGTTGTTTGTCTCTGGAGGGGAATAGTTGTATTAGAAAAGGAATTTCTCTGATAAATCTGCCAACCGGCGACAGCCGCCAGACCAAGCGCGGCGACAACGACATACTGCTTCTTCATTGCCAGATCTCACCCAAGACTGCCCATGACAATTTTACATAAATGAACTCTTTCAAGAAAATTGTATCTATGCCATTTTTTACCACAGTGCAATGAATATTTTCGTTTCATCACGGCGACGGCCGACTGGAAGAACGCATTTTTATTGAGCTCTGGCGCCCACTTTTTTCAACTTGCCCGTTCTCGTTCCCGTTGTTCCGCTTTGCTTTTTTCAATCAATGGCGTAATCGATGTCAAGCGACCGTAAACTATCGATTTCTTCTAATATCATCAATATTTTATGGCGAGATTCTTATCTCTTCTTGGGTACAAAATGTGAAGGCATCCGGATGAAAATAATCGGTAAGCCGTATTCGGGAAAACCGAACGTACGAAATTGACGAGGGGGAGCTGGAAATAGAGCACTCAGCTACTAGGCAGCTCTCTACTCTACTGTATTTGACGTTTAAATTGTACTTAATATTAGGAGATTATGGAATGCGGCT
>JAFGGB010000080.1 GCA_016930775.1 Deltaproteobacteria bacterium | reverse complement strand
CGCGCGATGCAGAGCCTTTGCTGCTGGCCCCCCGAGAGGGTCATGGCCGACCGACCGAGAATATCTTTGACTTCGTCCCAGAGCGACGCTTGGCGAAAGCTTGTTTCAACAAGCTCCTTAAGATCCTGCTTGTTCGCAAAGCCGTGAAGTCTGGGTCCGTACGTTATGTTGTTGTATATGGACTTGGGAAAGGGATTCGGCTTCTGAAAAACCATGCCGATCCGCCGTCGAATCTCGACGGGATCGACTGTTTTATCATAGATGTTTTTACCCTGGAAAAAGATCTGGCCCTCAACCCGCGTATCGTCAATGAGATCGTTCATACGGTTCAACAGGCGAAGAAACGTCGATTTTCCGCAGCCCGAAGGCCCGATGAGGGCGGTGACACGATTAGCCTGAAAATCCATGGTCACGTCAACGAGAGCTTTAAAAGTTCCGTAATAAAAGTTAACGCGTTCGGTTTGAATGGCGATTTTATCGATCACAATTACCACCTTTTCTTTCTTCTGAAACGGCTTCGAATGACGATTGCAATAAGATCGATGCCCAGAACAAGAGCCATGAGGACGAGTATCGTGCCGAACTGAATCGGTCTCGTTTGTTCTATGCGGGTGCCCGCCGTAGCGAGAACATAGATGTGATAGGGCAGGGCCATGACCTCGTCGAAGATGGACTGGGGCAGTTTCCCCGTAAAAAAAGCCGCTGAAGTGAACATGATCGGCGCCGTTTCGCCGGCGGCCCTCCCTATGCCAAGGATCGAGCCCGTAAGAATGCCTGGCAGCGCGTTGGGAAGTACAATTCGGTAAATCGTTTGCCATTTCGAGACGCCGAGGGCCAAGGAGGCTTCGCGGAAGGTCTGTGGAACGGATTTCAGGGCTTCCTCCGATGCGCCGATGATAGTGGGGAGAATGAGAAATCCGAGGGTTAAAGAACCCGATAGAATGCATGAACCGAAGCCCAAGAAGACAACGAAGAGACTCAGGCCGAAAAGTCCGAAAATGATTGACGGCACCCCGGCCAGGCAATTGACGCCGATTCGTATAATCCTGATGATGGGACCCTGCTTAGCGTATTCGCTCAAATATATGGCCGAGACTATGCCCATCGGAAGAGCAATGACGACGGCGCCGAGCGTAAGATAGAACGTCCCAAGGATCGCCGGCATAATGCCGCCTTTGGTCATCATGTCCCTCGGATGCTCTGTGAGAAAGCTCCAGCTGATAACGCCGGCGCCCTTTACGGCAAGATAAATGACGAAGCCCGCTATCGACGCGCCAATGACTGCAGCGGACAGACGGACGACGAAAAAGAAAGCCGATTGTTTTATGTAGCGCAATTTCATAGTGTGGCTGATCCTACTTCCTTAAAGCGGTTGGATATGTAATCTGCTACAAGGTTGAATCCCAGGGAAAGGAGAAAGAGGACGATGCCTGTGGCAAAAAGGGCATGGTAATGCTGGCTTCTGAAAGGCGCCTCCGCCATTTCCGCCGCTATACTTGCCGGCATGGGTCGAACCGAATCAAAAATGCTTTCGGGAACGGCGGTGGCGCCTCCGGCGACCATGAGAACGACCATTGTTTCGCCGATGGCGCGGGCCATGCCGAGAATAACGGCGGTCGTAATTCCGGAAAGAGCTGCCGGCATAGTGACGCGGGCAATCGTTTCGTATTTCGTGGCGCCGAGGGCGTAGGAAGCTTCCTTGAATTCTTTCGGCACGGAATAGAGAGCGTCTTCGGAGATGCTGCAAATCGTCGGCACGGCCATAAAGGCGAGCATGATGGAGGCGTTTAAAATATTCAGGCCCGTCGGCAAATCGAATGTTTCCTGAAGCCAAGGTGCCAGAATGGCCATGCCAAAAAAACCGAGGACGACAGACGGCAGACCGGCCAAAAGCTCGATAACGGGTTTGAACAATTCCTTGACGAAGAGGGGGGCGATTTCGGCAATATAGACAGCCGACAATACGCCAAGCGGAACGGCGATTATTGTCGAGAACACAGTGACGACGAAGGACCCGATAATGAGAGCGCCAATGCCGAAGTTGGGAGGATCGTAGGTCGGATACCATTCCACGCCGAAGAGGAAATCAAGAGGCGATATTGCTTGAAAAATCGGAAGGCCTTCATAGAAGAGAAAAATGATTATGATCCCCAGTATGAAGAGTGAAAGGAGCGCAAAGAATAAAAATAACCGTTTAATGGCCAATTCTTTTGTTGTTCGTGTCATTGTCGCTGTTCCTTGGTGTAAGTGAGTATCGCAAACAGGGGCCAAAGTAAACGACAATGTACTTCGGCCCCTGCAATTATTCCGTCGCGATTGATCCTAATAGATCGGCACAAACCCTTCGTCTTTCATGATTTCTTGGCCCTTGGGGCTCACGATGAAATTGATGTATTTTGCGGTCAGTCCAGAGGGCCAGCCGTTGGTGAACATGAAAAGCGGTCGGGCGATGGGGTATACGCCGGATAAGGCCGTATCGGCGGAGGCTTCGATGCCGTTTACTTTGAGGCCCTTCACTTCGCTGTTGAGATAGCCGAGTCCTATGTAGCCGATGGCGTATTTGTTTTTTGAAACCGTTTGGTTGACGGCGCCGTTTGAAGCTTGGAGTTGGGCTTTCGGCGTCACTTTTTGTTTATGAAGAATCCTTTCTTCCCAGATTTCATATGTGCCTGAGCTCGTGTCGCGGGATACGACAACGATCGTCATATTGGGACCGCCCACCTCTTTCCAGTTGGCGATCTTGCCTTGGTAAATAAGGCTCATCTGTTCGATGGAGAGGCCGGAAATAGGATTGCTCGGATGAACGATCGGCACAATGCAGTCGATGGCGATGCGATGGGGTACGGGATAAACACCTTTTTCTATGGCTTGCTTCACTTCGCTGTCCTTAATGAATCGCGAGGCGTTGGCGATATCGGTGCTCTTGTCGATAAGGGCCTTAATGCCATTTCCCGAACCGCCTCCGGAGATCGATATATTGACGCCGGGATTCATTTTCATGAAAGCTTCGGCACTTGCCTGGGCAACGGGAAGAACTGTTGTAGAGCCATTAACTGTGACGTTTTCCGCCGCATGTGAAACGCCCGCTCCTATCGTGGCGAAGCACAGCAACAAGGAAAGAACAAATCTGCTTAATCTCTTCATTGTGTTGGATTCCTCCTTTTTATTCTTTTTTAATTTCCGTTTCAGACACAGAATGTAATGGACGATATCTAGACCATCAATGTTACAGCTCTATGACGGTTTCGTTACAGAATGAATAATATTCCGTCCGCAGCTGTCGGCCGTTGGCGGAAGGCCGTCCTGGGGCGAAATTCAATGATCATTCTGCTTGATGCAAAGGAAATAAAAAAGCCCTCGGCCTTGCGGCCGGGGGCTTCCGTCAACTCATAATCGTCTGCAGTTCAGACTTCTATGTCGCAACGGAGACAGCGGCAGGCTTCGGTGTAGGCCAGTTCTTTCGAGAATCCCAGTTCCACTTCCCTGAGATTTCTCTTTCGTTCCGCCGCTTCCAATTCCGGAATGGCCGCCTGAGGAGTTTCCGTCGTTTCTTCGTCGATCTCCAGAGGGATATCGATTTTTTCCTCGGCGGGGGCTTCCCAGGCCGGTTCGCCCTTCTTTCTGCGGATCATCGCGTCAAGATCGGCGGCGCCCTGGTGGCCCGCAGCAATTGCGCCCACAACGGTCCATGGTCCCGTTACGGCGTCGCCGCCCACGAAGACCTTTTCGCTGGTGCTCTGGGATTTGCTGCCCTTGGCCAGGTCGAAGCACTCCCATTTGTTGACCGAGACGCCGAGATCTTTGGAGACGAAGGAAAGATCCGGCGTCTGGCCGATAGCGGCAATGACGGCATCGATATCAAGCGTAAACTCGGAACCTTCGATGGGAACGGGCCGTTTGCGTCCGCTCTTGTCGAATTCTCCGGCTTTCATGCGCTGGCAGGCGATGCCCGTAACCTTGCCGTTCTTGCCGATAATCTTCAGAGGAGCAACCATGTACTCGATCTTGACTCCTTCGTGCTCGGCCGCCACGATTTCTTCTTCTGCAGCCGGCATATCTTCGCGGAAACGGCGGTAAAGAATCGTCACGTCGGCGCCGAGCCTGAGAGCGCAGCGGGCCGCATCGATGGCGGAGTTGCCGCCGCCGATGACGGCGACCTTGCTGCCCAGTTTCTTTGCTCCGGAGAGCCATTTTTCTTCATCGCTGTTGAAGTCGCGAAGGAATTCCACGCCGCCGAAGACGCCCTGGAGATCTTCTCCCTCGACGCCCATCTTCTGGCTCTTGTGCGCGCCGGGCGCCAGGTAAAGGTAATCATACTCCTCGGCCAGTTTCGCCAGAGGCATGTCTTTGCCTATGCGCGTCTTGCAGCGGATTTCCACGCCCAGCGCGGCAATTGCGTCTATTTCCTTCTGGAGGGTCGCCCAGGGAAGCCGGTAGGATGGGATGCCGTAGCGGAGCATGCCTCCCGCCTCGGGCAATTCCTCGAAAACGGCGACCTTGTAGCCCCTGATGGCCAGATCCTTGGCCGCCGTCAATCCTGCCGGACCTGCGCCGACAACGGCGATCTTTTCCTCCCGGGTTATCGCCGCCGGTTCTACCTTCGGCCGCGGCGCATTGTCTGTTATGTAGCGCTTGAGGAATTTAATGGCGATCGCTTCGTCAAGAGCGCCCCTTCGGCACTTGCTCTGGCACTGATGGTCGCAGACGCGACCGCAGACCGAGGGAAAAGGATTTGTCCGCAGGAGCACCTTGTAGGCGTCCTCGTACCGATCCGCCCGGATGAGAGCGATATAGGACGGAACGTCCATGCCGATGGGACAGGCGTGCTGGCAGGGCGACTTGAAGAGGGCGGAACAGACTACGGACGGACATCGTTTGTCCCTGATATGGGCCTCGTATTCGTTGCGGAAATAACGGATCGTGCTGAGAATGGGGTTCGGGGCCGTCTGCCCGAGGCCGCAGAGAGCCGAGTCCTTGATCACCATGCCCAATTCCTGCAGGAGTTCGATGTCGCCTTCTTGACCCTTGCCCTTGCAGATGTTTTCGAGGATTTCCAGCATCCTCTTTGTTCCTTCCCGGCAGGGCGTACACTTCCCGCAGGATTCATCCTGGCAGAATTCCATGAAGAAACGGGCCATATCGACGGCGCATTTGTCTTCGTTCATGACGATCATGCCGCCGGAGCCCATGATGGCGCCCAGTTCCACGATTGTTTCGTAATCGACGGGAGCATTCAAGTGCTGCACGGGAATGCAGCCGCCCGAGGGGCCGCCGAGCTGGACGGCTTTGAATTTCTTTTTGTCGGGGATGCCGCCGCCGATGTCGTACACTATCTGGCCGATGGTGGTGCCCATGGGAACTTCCACAAGGCCAACGTTCGATACATCTCCCGTGAGAGCGAAAACTTTGGTTCCTTTGCTCTTCTCCGTGCCTATGGAATTGTACCATTTGCTGCCCTTCAGGATGATCTGGGGCACGTTGGCAAGGGTTTCCACGTTATTGAGGATGCTCGGCTTCTGCCAGAGGCCGGCCACGGCCGGGAAGGGCGGCCGGGGACGAGGCATGCCCCGCTTCCCTTCGATGGAGGTCATGAGGGCCGTTTCCTCGCCGCAGACGAAGGCGCCCGCGCCCTGGTACACGGAAATGTCGAAATTGAAACCCGTCCCCAGGATGTCCTGGCCGAGAAGGCCGTATTCCTTCGCCTGTCGAATTGCTACGTCAAGGCGTTGAAGCGCCAGCGGATACTCGGCCCGGCAGTAAATATACCCCTGATTCGAACCGATGGCCTTTGCGGCGATGACCATGCCTTCCAGGACGGCGTGGGGATCGGCTTCGAGGACGCTGCGATCCATGAAGGCGCCGGGATCTCCTTCGTCGGCGTTGCAGAGAACGTATTTAACATCGCTCTTGGACTGATAGGCGAACTTCCATTTGAGTCCCGTGGGGAAACCGGCGCCGCCGCGACCCCGAAGTCCCGAGTCGAGGACTTCTTTGACGATATCCTCCGATTTCATTTCCGAGAGAGCCTTGGCCATGCCGGCGTAGCCGTCCCTGGCGATGTACTCATCGATCTTTTCGGGATCGATGAGGCCTCTGTTTCTCAATACCCGGAGTTCCTGCATCGCGAAAAAGGGGATGTCCTGCATGGTCGGCAGGGCCTCATCCGTGATGGGTTCCTTGAACATGAGGCGTTCAACGGGACGACCCTTGATGAAGTGTTCCTCCACCAATTCGGGTATGTCCTTCGTTCCCACCTGCATGTAAATGATGCCTTCGGGATAGACGACAAGAATGGGACCCATGGCGCAGAAACCGTTGCAGCCAGTTTCGACGACCTTGATTTCTTCGGCGAGATGTCGTTGCTCGATCTCGGCGATAAGGGCTTTCTTGACCTCGATGCTTCCTGAGGCGTGGCAGCCCGTTCCACCGCAGATCAATATGTGCGACCGAAAAACTTTCATCGGCTAGTATCCTCCTTTAAATTCTCTAGATATGACTATTCCGTTTTTTCCTGTCCCGTGGCGAGAACGAACGACCGTTGAATTTCTCCTTCCAGGACATGACGCTTGAAGATCTGGCGCATTTTATTACCGTTGATATGCTCGTATTTGATCGGTTCCTGTCCCAGAATCTCCACGGTCACAAGGGGTTCGCGACTGCACAGTCCCATGCAGCCTGAGGTGGTGACGACGACATCGGTCGAACCGGCTTCGTTTATTTCCTGCATAAGGGCATCCATTACATCGCGGGCGCCGGCGGCGATGCCGCAGGTTCCCATATGAACCGTCACTTTTACGCGACGGTCGCCTTCCCTAAGCGCGTTTTCCGAGAGCGCTTTTTCTTTGATTTTCTTCAAATCGCTAATGGTCAGCTTGGCCATGACAGTACTCCTTGATTACTTGTATTCGTCCAGAAGAGAGTTGACCTTGGCGGGTTTTACCCGGCCATGGACTTCGTCGTCGATGACGATCACCGGGCCGAGTCCGCAGGCGCCGAGACAGCGAACGGTTTCGTAGGTGAATCTTCTGTCGGGTGTTGTTTCCCCGGCTTTGACGTTGTATCGCTTTTCGATGGACTCCGCTATCTGTTTGCCGCCGCGGACATAACAGGCCGTACCGAGGCAAACCCTCACAGTATGACGGCCGCGGGGGGTCATGGTGAACAGAGAATAGAAGGTCACCACGCCATATACCTGGCTCACCGGCAGATTCAGTCCCTTGGCGACCCGCCGCTGCACTGCCATGGGCAGGTATTCCATAATGGTCTGGGCCTGCTCCAGGACTGGTATCAGGCCTCCGGGCTTTCCTTTGTAACGTTCGATGATTTCATCGAGTTTCCCGATCTGTTCAGGAGTGAACTCCTGTAAGAGGTCACCATTGTCAGGCTTCATGCACTACATCCTCCTTAGAAAAAGTTAAAACTGTTATTTCACGAGCGAACGCCGATTTCTTCTAATCCTTCTCTAATGGCATTTTTAATAAAGGTGATTATTTCCCTATGAGTTATGGGGATTTCCGGCGCCTCCCGGCGAATATCCCGTGTATCGAAACAGTAATTCATCTCATCCTTTCTATGGCAATACCTGAAATCAATGAGTTCATTTCCCATAATAAGGGCGGTTATCGTGGCGGCCATGTCTCCCAAAGGCTGGCGGTCGATATGGTTTCTCCTGAATATCGCCTCGATCCGCGTTCCGCTGCCTTCTATGGATGCCACGGAGATGGAACCTCCTGTGGCCCGTGCCGCCTGGTGCAGCATGGGAATGCCAAGACCGATGCGCCGAACGGTTTTCGACGTGAAGAAAGGATCGAAGCACTTCCGAAGAGTTGCGGGATCCATGCCCCTGCCGTTGTCGGTTATTTCAACCGTGAGCCTGTCATGCACGGTGTCTTCGGAGATTTCGATTTCGACGGATGTTGCACCGGCTCGCGTCGAATTTTCGACCACATCAAGGATGTGCATGGACAACTCAAGCATTCACGCCCCCATGATCCGCCGTCCCTCCGACCCTTTGAGGGCGAGGGAAATCTCCGCCACGGTCGGTTCTTCAAGGAGCATCTTCGTCGTCGCCCTTCCAATATCATTGATGAAATGGGCATCGGACGAACGGAGGAAGGGTCCGGTTTCAAGGCCGGGCAGGAGGTAAAAATCCTTAACGTTGTCTACGCGCCAGGATATCTCGTAGCCGTCGAAGGGGAGACCTTGCGGTATAAAGCCCAGTTGTCCAAGAATGCCGAAGCTTTCACGCTCGATATGGGCGGCGATGGCCAGTCCCCGAAGGCTGTGAATCTTTTCGACCGCCTTTCTCAACGACAGGGCAGTCGCGCCCAGGAGCAGGCGGTCATTAAACCCCTCTACTTCATCGCGATCGTTTACGATAGGCTGGCAGCCGAAAACACGCTCATCGTTTCGGCCGGGAAGGACATCATAAACAATGCGCTGCAGTTCCAAAAGATCTTCGTAATTATCAAAGAGCCCGAGGACATGAACTTCCTCGCTTGTGGTCAATTCCATTCCCGGAATGACGACAAGAGGCCGACATTCCGCCACAGCGATCACGAAGGGGAGGTTTTCCGAGGCGTTGTGATCGCATATAGCGATAATATCGATTTCCCGGTCGATGGCCTTTTCGACGATCGATCGGGGATACATGTCAAGGTCGGCACAGGGAGAAAGGCAGCTGTGAATGTGAAGGTCACAGACATACTCCCTGAGCATTAACAACCACCGCCGCCAGCGAGCATGAGGGCCGGGTTCCTCATGACCGTTCCAGCAGTGCGTGCAGCTTGCCCGAGATTTCAAAGGCCGATAAAGAAGTTACCAGAATCGGTATTGACTCCTTTTCGGCTTTCTGCAGCGCAATCTTCTCCGGTTCTTTGCCCTGAACCAGAATAATGCCTGCCAGATCCTTCAGGGTCGCCACGGCGACGATATTCTCGTGAGGCTGCCGGGTAATCCAGAGATCGCCGCCTTCGGCATTGCCCATAACGTCGCTCAGCAGATCGCCGACATAGCCGCCTTCCACAATCCGGTCGAGACTTCCGGCGCCTGTCAGTACCGAGAGATTCAATGTTTTTACGATCTCGTCGAGCTTCATGTCATGTCCTGTTCTCATTATCAATCATCGAGGAATAGGGCCGTTCACGCCCCAGGGAATGCTGTTTGTTGTATAGATCCCTGGCGATCATGCCGATACTTGTTTGATGACCTTGCGGACGCATCCCACGATGCCCTTTGCAAAGAGTCTGCCCGAGGTTTCAAAGAGAATGTAGTCCGTTGAGAGGATGGGAATCTCCAGTTCGTGGGCCACATCGATTGTTTCTTTAGGAGGTGTTTTCCCCCGGACAAGAACGATGGCGGCTATGTCAAGAATGCTTGCCGTCCGAACTGCCTGGGGACTGGTTAGACCCGTCAGAAGCATGCAACCGGGGGCGGCTATGGCGAGAACATCGCTCATAAGATCCGCGCTGAAAGCCGTCGTAACTGATACGCTGTCGAGGACATTCTCTCCAACAACGGCTCTTGCATCGAGAATGTCCTTTACTTCCCGAAGGGTCACTGTTCCACTCCTCGATTTTTCCGATGGGAAACGGCAATGCAACGGCCGAAATAAAAGGCAGAGTCGACATCGCCGCGTGTCGGCGGCGCCATGGGAAAAACCGCCTATGTGCCTAGCATAAGGCTTGAGGGAAGTCAATTATTTTGTCCTGTTGCGCCATCGACGGCTGTCAATGCCGACAGGGGTTTCGGGAAGTAGAATCCGGCGCCGTTACCTTTTGTTCTGAATTAATAAGGGGAATTAACTCTTTTTCCTTGACTGCATATCGGATTTTGTCTAGTCTATGACCACCGGTCAATATATGGCGTCGGTTCACTGCTCCGGCGATCCGATTGCATTGTTTGGTCTCTCAGTTCTCGCAGCTCGATGTCTCACGGGGTTTCCGCAACGGGGCAATGTCCCCGGCGACCGGTCAGCTTCAGGGTGCTGTGGAGGGCAATGGGGGACCCTTCTTATTCATCAAAAAGTATCAGGCGATTGTATTACGTTCGTTCGTTGAAAGATCTTGCCATGTAAAAAGCGATGATTTTTCAAGGTTCATGGGAACGTCCCGCCGATCATGCAACAAAGGAGTGAAAGCAGTGGGAGCGAGAAAGCGAAGAGAAAAAGAGAGGGAGAAGAGAAAAAGAACAATTATCAAAGCGGCGAGGAAGCTTTTTTTCGACAAGGGATACAAGCGCGTTAATGTCGCTTCAATCGCCAAGAAGGCCGATCTGAGCAAAGGCGCCATTTATCTTTACTTCACGAGCAAGGAGGACATCTATGCCCACATCCTTCTCATGGACATCGAGCGCTTCAAGGCGGAAGTGAGCGACCTGTTCGACGATACGATAAGCGCTGCAGACAACCTCAAGAGCTTCACAACTAAATACATCGATTTCTTTCTTCAAAACCGGGAGCTCTTCAGGATTCTGACTAATTTCATGATGCACACCGGCGATCTTAACTTTTCCGCGGATATCAATAAAAACCTTATCAGAGAAACGAACGAGATCATGACGATCATCGACGGAATCGTACAACACGGAATCAAACGGGGAGAGTTCAATGCTCAGTGGAACCAGCGGGCAGTGAGGAACATCCTGTGGGCTTTGCTCAACGGCATAATTTCGCTCTATCTTTTTGTTGGCGATGAAGCAAAAAGGGAAGAGCGGATCAGGCATCATGTCAGGGAGGGCCTTCGGCTCACCCTGGAGGGGTTGCAACAGGTTCATTAGTCAGGAGGAGGGAATCATGGGGAATTTGCTTGTCAATGGAAGAGATCAACGATTTGTCCTCTACGAGCAGCTCGGCGTCGAGAAGATTTTCCAGAGCGAAAAGTATGCCGACTATTCGCGGGAAGTCGCCGAAATGATGCTCGGCGAGGCCGAAAAAATGGCCGTGGAGGACGTGCTGCCCACCTACGATAAGGGCGATCGGGAGGGTTGCACCTTGAAGGATGGCGTGGTGTCGGTGCCCCAGTGCTACCATCAGCTCTACAAAAAGTTCTGTGAAGCCGGGTGGATTGCAGCGACGAAGAGCCCAGACATCGGAGGCCAGGGCATGCCTGTAACGCTCTTTGCTGCCTGTACCGAGCCTTTCAATGCGGCGAACTTCGCCTTTATGATGTACCCGGGGCTGACCTGGGGAGCGGCCGGACTCATCGAAAAATACGGGACGGAGGCGCAGAAGTCTACGTACATGACGAGAATGCTGACGGGAGAGTGGGCGGGCACCATGTGCCTTACGGAGCCCAACGCCGGCACCGACGTCGGCGCCATACGGACGACGGCAAAACGCAGGCCCGATGGAACCTTTTCCATAAACGGCACGAAGATGTTCATTTCTTCGGGCGATCACAATCTCACGGAGAACATCATTCACCCGGTACTTGCGCGCATCGAAGGCGATCCGGCCGGCACGGGAGGCATCTCGCTGTTTATCGTTCCCAAATACAGGGTGAACGATGACGGCAGCCTCGGCGAGGCTAACGACGTGGTCACGGGCAACATCGAACACAAGATGGGTATCAGGGGTTCCGCCACGGCGACATTGAATTTCGGTGAAAACGGGAACTGCATCGGCGAGCTTCTCGGAGAGGAACGCAAGGGCATGAAGATCATGTTCCTCATGATGAACGAGGCCCGTCTGGAAGTGGGAATGCAGGGTCTTGGTCACGCTACGGCCGCTTACGAGCATGCCGTGCAGTACGCCAAGGAGAGGGTCCAGAGCAGGCCCATCTGGGAGATGGAAAATCCTGCGGCCGAGGCGGTGCCGATCATTCAGCACCCGGACGTCCGCCGCATGCTCCTCTGGATGAAATCCTACGTCGAAGGCATCAGGGCCATGAACTACTTCATCGCCTACTGCGTCGACCTGGCTTCCATCGCCGGAACGAAAGAAGAAAAGGAAAAGTGGTTCGGCATGATGGAACTCCTGACGCCGCTGTCGAAAGCCTTTTCGTCCGATATGGCTGTGGAGATAGCGTCTCTGGCCATCGACGTTTACGGGGGTTACGGCTATATTCAGGAGTATCCCATCGAACAATACATGCGCGATGCCAAGATCGCCTGCCTCTACGAAGGAACAAACGGCATCCAGGCTCTCGACCTCGTGGGGCGAAAGCTTGCTCAGAACAAGGGAAAGAACGCCATGAACCTCTTCGCGATGATCGGCGAAACATGCCAGGCGGCGCGAAAGTGCGAGGAATTGAAACCCTACGCGGCTTTTCTTGAAGAGGCTTATACAAGCCTCGCCGGTCTCACGATGAAATTCAAGGACTGGTCCGCCTCGGCGAACATGTTCATACCGATACTGAACGCCCGGCCTTACCTGATGATCATGGGCGACGTGGTCGTCGGATGGCTCCTGATGCAGGCGGCGGCAATCTCCGCCGAGAAGCTCGGGTCGATCCTGGGCGCCGACGGCCTCAGCGCGAAGCCGAAACGGCGCGCCGAGGCGCGGAAGAATTCCGAGGCAGCCTTCTATGAAGGAAAGCTGGCGGCGGCGAAGTTCTTTGCGACGACAGTTTTGCCCGCCGTAAAGGGCCGATGCCGGTCCATCGAGATCGCCGATAAAGCGCCCCTGGAAATTCTCGAGGAATCGTTCAGCGTCTGATCGCCGGCCTGCTGATCGGGAAGAGGCGATACAACGTACCAGCAAGGAGGAAAAAATGTCATACGAGATCAAGAAAGCGGCCGTTTTGGGCGCCGGTGTCATGGGGGCTACCATAGCGGCCCACCTTGCCAACGCAGGGATCAGATCGGTGCTGCTCGATATAGTTCCCTTTGAATTGACGGAAGACGATAAAAAGAAGGGTCTTACGAAAGAGAGTCCGCAGTGGCGGAATCGTTTCGCCGCGAATGGTTTGGAAGGCGCCGTCAAGTCGAAGCCGGCGAGCTTTTACTCGAAGAACCTGAAAAGCATGATCACCGTGGGCAACTTCGATGACAATCTCGGTCTTATCGCCGACTGCGACTGGGTTATCGAAGTTGTCGTGGAGAATTTGAAGATCAAGCAGGATCTTTTTGCAAAGGTCGAAAAACTGATAAAACCGACCTGCATCGTCTCGACGAACACATCGGGCATTCCCATTAAAGACATTTCAGCCAATTTCGGGGAGCGGCTCAAGGAACGGTTCCTGGGAACCCACTTCTTTAATCCGCCCCGTTACATGAAACTGCTCGAGGTCATTCCCGGCGAGAAGACCAAGAAAGAGATCGTCGAATTCATTAAATGTTTCGGCGAGGAAGTCTTGGGCAAGGGAGTGGTTATCTGCAAGGACGTGCCGAATTTCGTGGGCAACCGCGTCGGCGTGTTCGACATTGCCAATGCAATGAAAATCATGGTTGACAAGGGCATGCAGATCTGGGAGCTCGACGCCGTGATAGGAAAGGGCGTCGGTCGGCCGGGATCGTCCATCGGAGGGACGATGGATTTGGTCGGCCTGGATACGGGCTATCACGTCATGAACAATCTGTATGAGGCTGTGCCGCACGACGAAATGCGCGAATACTACAAGCCGACGGACGTCATGCAGAAAATGATGGATAACAAGTGGCTCGGCAACAAGACCAAGCAAGGCTTCTATAAGCGTGAAACGACGGCCAACGGTAAAAAAACCAAACTTGGCCTCAACTATTCTACGATGAAATATGTGCCCTTTGAAAAACCCCGGTACGATTCCGTTTCCGATGCCAAGAAATACGAGGGCGCCTTCGAACAGAAGCTGAACGTCCTTTTCAACGGCAAGGACCTTGCAGCGGAAGTCGTACGGGAATATCTCTGCCGCAACTTCATTTATGCGGCGAACCGGATTCCCGAGATCTGCGACGACATCCCGACGATTGACAATGCCATGAAGTGGGGATTCAACCATAAGCTCGGCCCATTTGAAACATGGGACGCCCTGGGTCTGAAAAATGTCGTCGAAACGATGAAATCGCTGAAACTCAAAGTTCCCAAAAAAATAGGCGATATGCTTAAGGCGGGCTGCGAAACCTTCTATCTCAAAAAGGATGACGGGCGATACTATTACGATTTCGAGACCAAGAGTTATATAAAGATTCAGGAGAACTCGAAGATCATCTACCTGCCTTCCCTGAAGGAGCGGAAGAAAATCGTCAAGGAGAACGCCAGTGCGTCTCTCGTGGACATCGGCGATGGAATTGCCTGCCTGGAATTCCATACGAAGATGAACACTATCGACCGCGACATGATCGATCTCATTTATGAAAGCTGCGACATCGTGGAGCGGGATTTTGCAGGACTGGTGCTGGCGAACCACGGTCAAAACTTCTCGGCCGGCGCCAATATTTTCCAGGTCTTGATCGCGATTCAACAGGGCGACTGGGACCTTCTTGACCAGTTGATTCACCGGTTCCAGTATGCCAACATGCGGATGAAATTCTGCGAGAAGCCCGTAGTCGTGGCCCCTGCCGGTCTCAGCCTTGGCGGCGGGTGTGAAATGACGATGCACGGCGCCCGCGCGCAGGCCTGCGGAGAAACCTATATCGGTCTCGTGGAAGTGGGCGTCGGGGTTATCCCCGCCGGCGGCGGCACGAAGGAACTGATGGTCCGCGTTACCGAGGGACTTCCGGCCGGCGCCGTCGAGAGCGGGCTCAACCTGCAGCCGCTCTATCAAAAAGTCTTTGAGAATATCGGCATGGCGAAAGTCGCCACAAGCGCCCTTGAAGCCGTGGAACTGGGCTACCTCCGAAAAACCGACGGCATCAGCATCAACCGCGATCTCCAGATGTGGGATGCGAAGCAGGCGATTTTAGGTCTTTCCAAAATCTACCGGAAACCGTCGCCGGCCCTGATTCCCGTAATGGGAGAAAACTTCAAGGGGATGGCGAGCGCTATTCTCTACAATATGAGGCATGGCAATTACATCAGCGATTACGATGTCCACGTGGCCATGAAGCTCGCCGACATAATATCGGGAGGCTATTGCGCAGAGGGGACCTTCGTTACGGAGGACTACCTTCTGGATCTTGAGCGGGAGGCCTTTCTCAGCCTCTGCGGCGAACAGAAGACTCAGGACAGGATTATGCACATGCTCATGAAGGGCAGACCCCTCAGGAATTAGGTGCAGTCGCAACAGTCAACCGGAGGGGCGCGAAGGTCCCAGAATGTGAAGGAGGAAAACCATGCGAGAAGCTGTAATTGTTGAATCCGTGCGAAGTCCCGGCGGCCGGT
>JAFGGB010000079.1 GCA_016930775.1 Deltaproteobacteria bacterium | reverse complement strand
CAGAGAGTTTCAATCCACGCCCCCGCGCGGGGGGCGACAAAGCGACATGGCAAAGAACGGTACGGCTCAAGTGTTTCAATCCACGCCCCCGCGCGGGGGGCGACCCTTCAATTTACAACTTCCCCAAAACACATCTGAAAATTAATGCATTCCGCGTACATGCCCTGAGAAATTCCAGCCGATATTCAATTGTCAAAGAGCGCACCGAAAAGAAACCTAAAAACAAGCTGTTATCAGTTTTGCGAAGCCCCCTGGAAAATCGTGTTCGCTTGGGGTTCGCGCAGCGCTTCAGGCGATCAGTGGACCTTCCTGATCCAATGCCTTCTTCGCGCCGATATGCTCTACACGGTGCTTCCAGTTCGACCCGAGAAAATAAAAGCGCAGGCTGTCCTCTTTCGGATTGATCTCATCAATCAGTTTCTGACGAAGCATTGCCCACTGCGCCGGATCGACGATGCATTCAAAAACCGAGTACTGCACCCGCTGGCCGTAATTCTGGCAAGTCTTGGCCACCCGATGCAGGCGCCGCTGACCCGCCGGAACGGTGGTGGCGACATCGTAACTGACGAGGACAAGCATGGCTCCTCCCTACTTCCAGATGAACGGCGGATACCCGTCGAGGTCGCCCCGCAGATACCGCGCCATCAGCAGGGCCTGAGTGTAGAACAGCAGGCCGATGGTAACCTTCTCATCCAAGAACGGATGGAGGATCTCCTCCTGCTTTCTCTCCTGGTACGCGACCAGAAGGGTTTTACGCGCTTCGTCCGTCATCAGAACAGCTCCTGAATCAGACTTCTGAAATCCCTTTCCCTGGATTTGCTGTCGATTGATCAGAGAAAGGGCCAGTCGGTCCGCCAGAAATGGCCGGAATTCCTCCATCAGATCGAGGGCAAGACTGGGCCGGCCGGGGCGGTCCCGATGAAGGAACCCCACCGCCGGGTCAAGCCCCACCGTCTCCAGGGCCGAGCGGATGTCGTGGACCAGAATAGTGTAGATGAAGGATAACAAGGCGTTGACGTTGTCCAGGGGAGGCCGGCGGTTCCGCTCCTGGAAGGAGAAATCCTCCTTCTGCGACACGATCAGGTGGTCGAAGACTCCAAAATAAATGTGTGCAGCGTCTCCTTCAAAGCCGCGGAGGATGTCAAGAGGCTGGCCTTGATTCAGCAGATCGAGATGATGGCTCAGGCGCTTCACGGCGAAGGAGACCTCTTCGGCGGCCATCTTGTCCGCATGGTCGCGGAGCGCCCGCTGGAGGACCGTCCGGCTGTTGGCAATCTTCCCGGTCAGAACCGCCCGGGCGACGTCGGCGGAGGCTTGTGGATCGTCGGCCCTTCGATACTGCTCCCGGCGGAGAAGGACGTTTCCGGAGACCGGACCCTGAACTCTTGCCAGGAAGTGGCCATGCTCCGTCAGGAAACTCAAGCCGACGCCGTTTTCGGCGCAGAAGCCCATCAAAAACGGGCTGCACGAGACGTTCCCGAAGCAGACAATGCCGCCGATCGTGTGGACGGGGAGCCGGAGACGAATCTCCTTCTCTACCTTGACGACGATCGTCTCCCCCTCCTTGGCAAGGTAGGCGCCCTGCGTCGTGACGAACAGCGTGTTGAGATGTTTCTTCATGGCTTCAGTCGCTTCCGGCTCTCCGGTTCGGTCAGGTAATTCTCCGTCGAGACGACCCGCTTGCCGGTTTTCTTTTCCAGGTCTTTTCGGGCCGTTCCGGCGACCTCTCCGCCTTTGCGTGCGGCGGTCTTGCTTTCATCGAAGCCCTGCGCGTCATCAACCCGTGTGATTTCCGTAGTCGCCGCCTCGCCGAGCATCGAGAAGATCAGTTCCAGGTCGTTCATGTGGTCCCGCAGGTTTTCCCGCTTGAGACCCTTCAATTGCTTATGCTCGCCGGGTGTGACGCCGAATGCGGCTTTGGCGATTTCCGCCGTGAGGATCGCATATTCCTGTTCCTGCTTCACGTCACGCCTTTTCCATTCTTCTGTCAGCTCTTCCCGGATGGCGATCCCGCGCATCCGCTTTTCGATCCAGTCGTCGGAATATCCCTTGGCTTTGTAGATTGCCCGTGTTCGTTTCGTCGCAAGCTCCGGATCCTCGATCTCCTGCACCCGTTCGTAGCCGACCTTCGCCAACCAACGCTTGAAGGGTTCGGCCTTGGGGGAGGGAATGGACTGGATGATGCGGAAGATTGTTTCGGTGTTGGCGCAGTCGGTAAGCCGCATCTTCCCGTCAGGCGCTATCATTTTCAACTGTCCGATTTTTTCGGACACTTCACTGTATCCTTCTGAAATCAACTTTTTCTTGAGATCACTCCAATACTTGCGCGGCCTGTCGTTTCCCGTAAGGACTTCGATGACGTCAATGATTGAAAACCACCATCCGTTCTCGTGAATCGTTTTACGTACTTCTTTTCCTCTGAATACAGCGATATTCTTTTCCATCTTGCCACTCCTTTGTTTCTTCATGGCTTCTTCGAAATCCGTGACAAAGTGTCACGACTTCATCATGGTTTTCCCAGAATCCTTGTTAGGTAATTCTTCACCGAACACCGCTTCTGGATCGTCTTCGGCAGGCAGTCGGCTATCAGCGAACAGCTCTCGCACCGCTTTTCATAGACCGGTGGCGGCGTCCGGCCGGAGACGATCAGGTCATGCATGCGTCTGGCGGCCATTTCCGTCTCCTGTCTTAGTTCTGCAGAGAAAGTAACATCATGTCGCCGCATAGATTTTCCATAAAAGATCGCTCCTACAGGGGTCTGCACATTCATCATCTCCTCAAGGCACAACGCTTGGCCGCATAGCTGGATTTCATAACTTTTTTCGTGCTTCAGCTTTCCTCTTTTGTATTCCACCGGGAACGGCTTCCATAATCCGGTCGTGCCTGCCAACGCAACGCCCTGGGGTATCTTATCCTTTGGCAGATCCGATAAAGATGTGAAATCCAAGCGATGAAACTCCACCACATCGGCTACGCCCGATAATCCCAGCCGGAGCGAGCGTAGTCTCAGTCCGCGGACAATACGGACATTACCACGAGATTCCGTATTTGCTTCATGCGTCTTTTCGTGCAGAATATGCCCCTCTGCCGTGAATTGATTCTCCTGCCAAACCCCCTCCAAAAAATGGAGAGCTGCGCGCCGCTCACAGAAAACCAGATCGGCAAGCGAGGAGATGGGCAATAGATCGTCTTCAGAAAAAAAGACACTGTTGCTTTGATTCATTTCTTGAGCCTTACCGAGATGACCGGTTGTTCGTGATACAAATTCAAAACAACACCTTTCGGCATGGTTTCCTCTGTCCATGTGCAGTCAATCTGATCTTTGTAATCATCAAAGGATTCCGGATAGGGTTTGCCGGGCTTCAAGTCAATCTTGATGCCTTCAAACAATTTGTGGGCGTGATAACAACCCAGACGCGCCTCACACCCGTTCTGCTCTACGTTATTGGGATCTTGAGTTCCTACATGCTCGAAATCATAGATCCCGCGAACGGTCATTTCAGCCCTGGCGGCTGATTGGTCATGGGTGAACATGTGCTGCAATGCTTTGAAAAAGAGTTTGAGATCGTCATCCGTAAAACCTGTTTTTTCTGCAAATACCGGGGAGACATAGGCTTTTGCCGCATACAGGGCATAAGGGATAATATGCTTGTTTCCCATAGTACGATTTTCTCCACTGCCACGATCTGCCGATGTTTCCAATGCTTTCTTTTCTT
>JAFGGB010000078.1 GCA_016930775.1 Deltaproteobacteria bacterium | reverse complement strand
GCGATTCGCTTTTCCTTGATCAACATTCCGGGTCGGATTGTCGAGAGGTCCCGTTCCTTGATCATCCGTCTGGTGAAGGGCCATCCTGTCCTTGAGCTTTGCCTGGAGGCCAGGAGTCGGATCAGGGCGATGGCTTTCGTCCCCGGATGATCATCAGAGGGGCAGAGGAAGTGGGCAATGGATTCGTGAGGCGCTTATTGTTCGTCTTCAGGTGGACGTGTTTCCAGAAGACGGCTGCGTGACGGGAGTCTCGACAAATTGGGGACAACGTGAGGTTGTCATGACATTCCTAAGCGGATAACAGACCAGCCGCTCATCGGAGGAGCCCCAAATGTTCAAAAACCCGTCCATCCAAAAGATGGTGGTGGATTAGGGGCTCCCTCCGGCCTTGCATCAATCACGACACTTATGATAAAAGTAACGATGCAAAATATTACGACAGACAAGGACGGACTCTCCCTATGAGCGCCGAAGATGTTTGTAAAACACCTCTGGAGCATTATATCGCCACACTCTCACGCGACGAACTGAAACGTCACCGCAAGCTCATCAACGAATGCAGGACGAGAGACCGTTTTTTACGACAGGAAGAGGAACAAGCACAGGCCCTCTGCACCGATCTCAGCAGAGCGACGAGCAATTTTCTTTCCGCGTGCCGGATCATGGAACTCTCAAGCTCCTGCCTCCTGGCCTGTATCGGCAGTATCTACCTCTCCCTTATCGATACCGAGAAACTTGCTCGATCCTGATCACATTATCTCTCATCATACAATTACAAGGTTGTCTGTTTCGCTCCTGTCGGCCGCTTCGACATCAAGGATGCGAATTGGAATTTCCATAGCGCTGGAGACAGCTACATTTTTGTCTTTCGGGGCATCGCTATAACGTATGCAGATGCCGGCAGCCTTCACCAGGGTCTTCTCGTCGCATCCTCCAGGAATCAATACAGTGGGTCCCGGGTAATCCCTCACCTTGCACATCATGTCGGTCTCAACGGCCAATTGCTCTATGACGCCGTTGTCTAGCCTGTTCCGACCCACAATTATTTTAACTTTCTCGGAAAGGCGAAGATGGCGGCCCTGCTTGAGAAGTTCAAAATCTCGCCTGCTGGGGGGCTGGTCCTGATGATCGAGAAGATCGCGAAGTCTCTTTGAGAAAGCGGGGTCGGTAAGTTGACAGCCTCCTGCAGGCGTTGAATATTCAGAGATGGCGTAGCGATCGGCCAGTTCCATCTGGCGTTTTCTTCCTCTCCCTTGGATATCGAGCAATCTCATACGTACGACCTTTCCCTCTTTCTCGGGTATCGTCTCCGGCAAGAGCTGCGCTGAGAGAGGCCGCACTATATGCTCTTCACAGCCCGAAAGCTTCGCCACAACATGGAGAGCCTGCCTGTTTTGCGACATGGGGCGCTGGCCCAGCACTTCTCCCGTAACGATGAAATCGAAACCTCTTTCCCTCATGACGTTTCCTGACTTTTTCAGCATGAGGCCGTGGCAGTCGATGCAGGGATTCATATTGCGGCCGTATCCGTAACGTGGATTCCGGAGCATTGGAAGGTAATCATCGGTAATATCGATAACGATTATGGGGATGCCCAGTTGTTCCGCCGATTTCCTCCCGCGGTTGGCGGAAAAAAAAGGCGTCTCGAAAGTCATTGCGGTGACGTCTATTCCCTGTTCCTCGATGACTTTAACGGCGAGAACGCTGTCGAGACCGCCGGAGAGCAATGCCAAAGCCCTAACTTTCAATAGAGAATTACCATCCCCCCCCAGTAGTAATTGACAAGTCCTCCTATCGCATCGGGCGCATCATAGTCAAGCATGAAAAGATCGCCCTGGGAAGAACTGACTTTCAGCGCCGGCAGGTGCAGCTCCCCTTGCCGGTTTCCACCCTCCGTCTTGAAAACAAGATTGAAAGTACCGTTTTCAGCGACGAGTCCCAGAGCATCGAAGAGCCTCTCCAAAAAATCCTTTCGCTTCGTTTCGGCGCCTATGGTGATTACAGCAGTGTTTCCCTCAGACAGGAACCTGTCGGGCGAAAGATTTTCTTCGGACCGGATAATTGCCACAACGCCCTTTGTCGTGGATACCGCAAGGTTGGCCTTGAGGGAAAGGCTGAAGCCATCTCGATCGGCCTTGAAAGGGAATATCTCCATATCCCGTTCTGAAGAGTATCCCAATTCTTTGCAAATAGATTCCGCCATTTCCAGAATGTTCAAATGAGCAAATGACAGGACTTTGCCGTTATGCCCCTTGCCGCCCGCACTGAGAAAATACCTGCCGATCTCAAGAAGTTCAACACCATTGTCGAGAAGTATGTCATGAATGTTCTCGGAAAAAGAGTCCTCTTCGTTTTCGAGAAAGGCAATCCAGAGGGTTGGGGGTTCCTGGACTCCCTTTGTCGTTCCTTGCGTTACGACTCTGTCGATGGGGAGTTCAAGCTTGTAGCGCGAACCGCCGCCAACTAATGTTTCGGTCTTCACTTTCCGGTCCATCACTGTTTTTACGTGGGACAGGAGTTTTCCGACGAGCAGGCGAAGATCAGTGCTATTTGGGCCGCTGATTATGCGGTGGGAAGGCCAGGCAGTTTCAACAAGTCTCTTCACCTGATCAGGTACGAGACCCTTGTAGTCTATAAAGACAGTCGATGCTTCAGGGAACTCGGCTGCCGGAACGGAGGAACAGTCAACCATGAACTGTCCCAAAGAAGGAAGCGGAATGTAATAGGCGCCCTCGTTGATAAAAGTACCCTGCAATTTTACAGTTATCTGCCGAAAGGCCGACAGGAGCCGTCGCATGTCTTCCGCTCCCGGCGGCGTCGCTTGCAGAGGCGATTGATGTTCCATCTTTTCTTCTTGTCGTACCGGTCCCGTCTCTTCTTCTTTTACCGGTTCCGACTCTTCGCCAAATCGCGGCAAATGAATTATTTGTCCCGGTCTCACAATGTTAAGATCCCTGATGTGAGGATTCATGCGCCGAATTGTTTCGAGGACAGTCTGCACACGCCCGGCAGGTAAGCCGAATTTTTTTATCAGCAGTCTCGATATATTGTCTCCGGGACGTATCGCATAGGCCGTATCGCCCTTGACGGCCGATTGTTCAGCAGGGCTCTCCTGCGGCGTTTCCTGCCTGGATGTCGCCTTTGAAAAATCAAGAGGAAGACCAATCACATCGCCGGGCCGCAGGCGGTTAAGATCGGCCAGTCCCGGATTGAGTTTTTCAACCTTTTTGAGATACAGATCTATATCCGAAAAAGAAATGCCGAAATCCCGATGCAGCACGCCGGAGATACTTTCGCCTGGTTTTATGACATATGCGATCACATCGTTTCGTTCGATTTGTCCCGGTTCTCTTGCGTTCCCTTTCGACGGCGTCGATATCTTTTCTTTATTTTCGGCGGGAGCGGAAGCGCGCTCTATGAGCGGCAACAGCAGTTTTTGCCCGGGATAAATTCGGTTCATATTTTTTAAGGATGGATTAAGACGCTGAATGGCCTCAACTATATTTGCCGTGTGCGATACGGAAGAACCTCCGTACTTTTCCCGAACTACTTTATAAAGCCAGTCTCCCTCCTGCACAATGTAGGCCGTTTTGTCTTTCCGGGACTGGCCCCTCTTTTCAAGAGAAAGGTTCACGGTATCTTCCGCTGCATTCAGCGGTCTTGTTCCCGAAAGAACAACGGCACACAGAAGCAGGAACATCATCGACGCCCGCAGCAGGAAAATCGTCAATTTTTCCATCCTGATCGGGTTATCGCTGAGCCGGGTTCGCTGAAGATTACATCGGTTGTCATCCATTAGCATTACTCTCCTTAACTTCATCTACTGAAACGCCCGGACGCTGTCAAGGCGATTATCGATCGAAGGCCGACAGGCCGTCTGTGTTTCTAGGCTGTCGCCTTTTCGAAACATATATCATGAAAGATACCAGGCGATTTAACACAGAAGCCCTAATGTTGATATTTTATCTCTATCCTTTCGAGTTGCCAAGGTCTGCTAAAATGTTATAGTATGGCCAACATTCGTAAGGATGGAGATCCGAAACCTATTAATCTGGAGAACAGTCGTGATATCGCGAGAAACCGATCAGGTCATTCAGAAGGCCTTCCAAGCAAAGCTTGATAGAACCCTCAGGGAAAAGGAAATCGAAATAATTCAGTATTGGAAAGAACGGCTCGACAGACTGATCGCAGCGAAACCCGAAGGCATAAGTGCGCTCAAGCTGGAAATGCAGCGGCTGTCTGATATGATGGAAAACCGCGTTAAAGTAGTCAAAAAAGGTTGCGTATGAAAGATATCGTGAATTTTCTGTTCGAAGTGGGAATGCTGCAACGAACACCCCGCACGGGATTTCAGTTTCTCGGTTCGGGCTGCGAATCCGTAGCGGAACATATATTGAGGACTCTTTTCATCGGTTACTCTCTCTGCAAACTGTCGCCCGGCCTCGACGAGACGAAGGTTCTGAAGCTTTGCCTCATTCATGATCTTCCGGAGGCTCGGACAGGCGACATGAATTACGTGAACAAGAAATATGTCACCGTGAATGAAAACAAGGCGGTCAGGGAGCTGACAGAGACTTTATGCTTCGGGAACGAGATTAAATCGGTCATAGCCGAATTCAACGAGCGAAAAACCAGAGAATCCATTGTCGCTCATGATGCCGATCAGCTATCTCTGATCCTTCAGCTTAAAGAGTATGGAGATCTCGGCAATAAATACAGCAAAGAATGGATCGACTTTGCCCTTCTTCGTCTCGAAACTGACACTGCGAAGGGTCTGGCCGCCATTATTATGGAAACAGATTCGGCAGAATGGTGGTTCAAGGACAAAAGCGACTGGTGGGTTAATGCGAACAATGGCCGATAGCAGAAGATTTTACATCCGGGCATTTCTGGTTTCGTGTGCGGTTCTTTTGATGGCAGGCGCCTGCATGTCTCCGGCACTGAAACGGGAAAAAACAGACATGCATATTAAAACGGGCATCGCTTACCTTAATGCCGGCAAGCATACCTCTGCGTTAAAGGAATTCATGGACGCAGAAAGCATCATGCCGAACGAACCGGAAGTTCACTACTACCTGGGAACCGCCTATCACGGCAAGGGGCTCGGGACCAAGGCTGAAAATGAATTCATCAAGGCCCTGGCTCTAAAAACCGATTACTCCGAAGCCAATAACTACCTCGGCACAATCTATCTTCAGACAAAACGTTACGACGAGGCTGTTGTTCAATTCAAGGCGGCCCTGTCAAATGTTCTCTATGAAACGCCTTCGGTCGCCTATTACAATTTGGGTACGGCATATTACTATACAGGAGCATACGACGACGCATTGGCAGCCTTCGGGGAGGCTGTCAAAAAAGACCCCTCGGGCGTTCTTCTTCCCCTGATTTATAAGAATATCGGTCTCGTACATCTTGACCGCAATAATCTTTCCGAGGCCATTGGCGCCTTTAACCGCTCTCTGGAGATAGCCTCCTCTATCGTGGAAACCCACTATTGGCTTGGGATATCCTATCTTCGAAAAGGCGACCGATACAGAGCGGTCCGGGAATTTCAAAGAGCCCTTGAAATCAATCCAAAATCGATCCATGGAATCAAGTCTCGCGATGAGCTGAATCGTCTGGGAATTAAGTGAGGGCATCAACCTTTCCTGCGCTATAGTCGGGTTTTCCCGGAAAATATTGAATCTTTCTTTTCTTGACAGCCGTGCCAAATTACCATAGAGTGTGGGCGTTTTCGCATTGAAACAGAGCTTATGGTATCGAAAAAACAGATAAAAACGCGCCAAGTCAAGGCGAAAAAGAAGAAAAGGACGACGCGGATTATTCTGCTGTCTCTAACTGCTGTTGCGGTTGTGGGGTTCCTTGTTTTTTTCGTAGCCACGCTCTTTGAATCAATCTATCCTCCCGGGGGCAGCGCTGAAAAAGAAATATCTCAGCGCGAAAAAATCAAGACGGAACTTTTTTTTGCCGACGCCAATGAACGTTTCCTCCGCCCCGAGGTCCGCTATATCCCCAGAGGCAAGGATATGCCAGCAACAGTTTATGACCTTGTTGCTGCTCTTATCGACGGGCCGCGAACGGGTCTCGTTCGAACGATCCCCGAGGCCACGACCCTTAACGGAGTAACTCTTTCCAACGCTACGGCTGTCATCGATTTCGGTCCCGCTTTCATCGAGACGCATCCCGGAGGCGCCACCAGTGAAATGCTTACCATTTATTCGCTTGCCAATACCATTACGACTGCCGTTCCCTCTATTTCAAAAATAAAACTGCGCGTTCAGGGCAAAGATCTTGAGTCGATCAACGGACATGTGGACTGCCGGAGGGCTTTCCTGCCTGACAAAGAGTTGATCGCTCGAACATCACGTTAATACTGCCGGCCCAACTTTACTCCACAGGCCGAAGGCCGGGATGAGCTGTTCTATGAAACTGACACAGAAACTATCGAAAATAAGGAATATCGGCATCATAGCGCATATTGACGCCGGCAAGACCACTGTAACGGAACGATTGCTCTTCTATACGGGCATCACCTACAAAATGGGTGAAGTTCACAACGGCGCAGCGGTCATGGATTGGATGCCGCAAGAACAGGAGCGAGGGATTACAATAACCTCAGCAGTAACGACCTGTTCCTGGCGGGACCGTGAGATTCACATAATCGACACGCCGGGTCACGTGGATTTCACCATTGAAGTTGAACGATCCCTGCGGGTTCTTGACGGCGCCGTTGTTGTTTTCTGCGCTGTGGGAGGTGTGGAACCACAATCGGAAACGGTTTGGCGCCAGGCCGATAAGTACCATGTTCCCAAGATCGCCTTCATCAACAAACTCGACAGAGTTGGCGCCGATTATTTCTCTACTATCGAACAGATGCGGGAGCGCTTCAATTCCATACCCCTCCCCCTGCATATACCATTGAGGGACCGGGAAACCCTCATCGGCATAATTGATCTTATCTCCGAGAAGTTTATCAGCTGGGATCGCGAGACTCTTGGCGTAACATACAGCAGAAACGACATACCTGAATCTCACAGAGATGAGGCTCGAATTCACAGAGAAAAACTTATAGAGACCCTGGCCGATCATGACGACGGAATTGCTGAAAACTATCTCGAAGGCAGACCCATTGCTGAAGCAGATCTGATCAAGGCTGTCAGAAAGCTCACCCTTTCGCTCACGGCGGTGCCGGTTCTCTGCGGCTCAGCCTTGCGCAATATGGGGGTTCAGCCCATTCTCGATGCTGTAGTCGATTTTCTTCCCTCTCCTGAGGAAGTTCCGCCCATCGAGGGAGTCAACCCTCTTACAGGCGGAACGGAACGCCGCCTGAGCAGTTCCAAGGAACCCTTCGCGGCTCTTGCATTCAAAGTCATGAACGACGAGGGACGGAAGCTCACATACATACGAATCTATTCCGGCGATATTAAGGTTGGCAGCGAGGTATACAATGCAAATCGACGATTGCCCGAGCGGATCACCCGGCTGCTGAAAATGCATGCTAATAAGCGTGAGCGTGTAGATGTTGCCGGCGCCGGCAACATCGTGGCTGTCATCGGCCTGAAAAACACTTTCACCGGTGAAACGCTTTGCACTGAGCAACATCCCATTATCCTGGAACCTATAGAATTTTACGAGCCGGTTATCAGCCAAGCCATCGAACCGAAAACGCCCGACGACCAGGAACGTCTCGCTCTCGCACTGGTCAAATTTCAGGATGAAGATCCAACCCTCAAGGTAAAATATGACTCCGAGACGTCACAGACCATCATATCGGGGATGGGGGAACTCCATCTGGAAATCATTATTGACCGATTGATTCGAGAATTCAGGACGAACGTGAATGTGGGGAAACCGCGTGTCGTATACCGCGAGACGATGGAAGAGGCCGTTGATGTCGAATCGACCTTCGCCCGGGAACTCGGCGACAAGAAACAATTCGGTCATGTTGTTCTCCATCTCGAACCGACTCCGCGCGGCTCCGATCTTTCTATTGCAAACCGGCTGACAGCCGATCGAGTCCCTCCGGAATTTTACATGGCAATCGAGGAAAGCCTTCGTGACGCCGCATTGAGCGGTTCCATAGCGGGATATCCAGTGGTCGATGTTGCCGTAACTATCATGGACGGTTCGTTCCGGGAAGGCGAATCAACGGAAATGGGATATAGAATCGCAGCCTCCACAGCTTTCAGTGACGGATTTTCAAAGGGCCGACCGATTCTCCTTGAACCTATTATGACAGTGGATATAATTACACCCGTAGAATTTATGGGAGACGTCATAGGAAATATCAATGCCCGCAAAGGCGATATCAAGAAGATCCTGAACAAGGGGCCGATCAGCGACATTAAAGCGCAAGTTCCCTTGAAACAGATGTTCGGATATTCGACGGATCTTCGTTCGCTCACCCAGGGACGAGCCATATTCACCATGCAGTTCCTGCGGTACGACAAGATGAATTGACCGGCAAGTCCGCGGCCTCACAAAGCTACCGGACGCAATCCGGTTGGAATCACGGGTTCGGCATGCTGTCAACAATAAAAAAAATCCTTCGCATACTCCGGCGGGAACGATTCTTCGCTATTGCCGAGGCGATTGCAATCGTTATAATTCTTTGCGCCATTGGCGTATTCATGGCTGAACGGGGCAGACCCGAAGCGTCGATCAAATCATTCTGGGACAGCCTCTGGTGGTCCATCGTTACAATCTGCACCGTAGGCTACGGAGATAAATTCCCCACCACGGATGCCGGTCGAATCGTTGCCCTGATATTAATGGTAGCTGGCGTAGTGCTGCTGTCCCTGGTTACGGCCACCATCGTCTCCGTTTTCGTGGAGCAGAAAATACGGGAGGGAAAAGGCTTGAAGGAAGTGAGTTCAAAAGACCACATAATAGTATGCGGGTGGAACGAACATACCTCCGAAGTTCTGGAATGGCTCAACGGCGCCGGGCTGAACCGGGAACCGTTCGTTGTGCTTATTAACGAACTTCCCGTAGATGAAATTGATTCGCTGAAGCTAAAATACGAGAAATACGACCTCCAGTTCCTGCGGGGCAATTACGCAAACGAGGATGTTCTTCTGCGGGCCAACATTCAGAAGGCGGCTTACGTTGTAATCATGGCCGATCTTACGACGAGCAGCCAGCGAGAGCGCGTTGACGAACGGACGATTCTGGCAGCTCACACCATTAAGTCGCTGGCCCCGAAGGTGAAGATCGTCGCCGAGCTGCTGAGTGCGGAAAACCGTTCACATTTGAAGCGTGCGAACGTCGACGAAATCTTAATCAGAGGCGAACACATAGGCGCATTGATGGCAAACGCCGTGAACCATCCCGGACTGCCCCGAGTTTTCGACGATATACTTTCTCTCTCGACGGATAACAAGCTCATGCGAACGGACATCCCTCCGACATTCGTCGGGAAGACCTTTGGAGAATTGTTCAACTTTTTTAAAACAACGAAAAACGCCATTCTCATCGGTCTTCTCCGTGAGAAGGAGATGATGAAACTCGAAGACATGCTCTCCGACGATACATCGATGATCGACCGGTTCATTAGGGAGAAAATCAAGGAATCTAAACGGGAATTCCTCTACCAAAACGAACCTCGCAGGGCAATGATCAATCCGGGAGATGAAACGCCCGTCGAAGAAAATGATTTCGCCATCATATTGGCGCGGCAGCAGCGGTGAAACCATGAAAGAATCCGACATTCTTCCCATAACAGGCCACCTCGCCCAAACAAACCTGCTGAAGAACGTGAGCGAGGAAAAAATTGCTGAATTTGCCTCCATCTGCCGCAAAGTGATTTTCAAAAAAGGAGATGTCATCGTTCGCGAAGGAGATATCGGCGACACAATGTACATGATTGTCGAGGGAACCGTCGAAGTTGCCCGAACTCTCGTCTTTGAAGATCTCGACGAAAAAAACCCCTTGGGAAACAAAGTTTTCGCGAAGCTCAGCGCCAAGGATCATGCCGTCTTCGGCGAAATCAGCCTCCTCGAATCATCGCCTCGGACGGCAACAATTACAGCGCTGACAGATTCGTTTTTTTATGAAATCAAGAGGGCTGACTTTCTCCGTCTCGCCCGAAAGGACAGTGAACTTGGCTTCCAGATCATTTACAATGTGGCCACCGTGCTTGGCGCTCGGCTTCGAAAGGCCGACGAGGACATCACAAAACTGACAACGGTACTGACGATCGTTCTGAAAGAAAGCGTCTGAAGAAAGTCTGCGCGGGAAAGGAAGGGATCATGGATCGCAACGCATTGAAGAGCTTGAGTTACGGACTGTACATAGTCTCTTCCTATAAAGGAGACAAACTCAACGGTCAGATAGTCAATACGGCCTTTCAGACGACGTCTCGTCCTCCAACCATAGCGGTTTCAATCAATAAGGACAACCTGACGCACGAATGCATCGTCGCCAGCAAGGTATTCTCCGTATCCGTGCTCTCCGAAGAAACAGGAATGAAAACCATAGGAACCTTTGGCTTCAAGTGCGGCCGGGATATCGACAAATTCAAAGAATTCGAATACAGGATCGGCATTACCAAGGCGCCCATTGTTCTCACCACCGCTCTGGCTTTCATTGAGGCCGAAGTGATCCATCGAGTGGATCTCGGAACTCACAGTCTTTTCGTTGGAAATGCCGTAGCCGCGGAAGTCGTCGGCCAAGGAACTCCCCTTACATACGACTACTATCACCGAACCATGGGTGGAAAAACGCCGGAAAAAGCTGCAACATTCTCCGGTTCCGATGCGAAGACAGAGGGGCCTCACGGACCCTCTTCATCCTATGTCTGCACCGTCTGCGGTTACGTCTACAACCCAGCGACCGGAGATCCCAGAAGGAACATCACTCCCGGCGTTGCCTTTGCCGATTTGCCGCAGGATTGGACCTGCCCCGTTTGCGGCGCCGGGAAAGAAAATTTTGAGAAACAGTAACTAAGAACTGTTCCCTTTCGGCCTTCCATCCAGTATAATGATCGTCTAGTGCGGCGCCGCGGCAATGCCCGGCAATGTTCAACAATCGCAAACTCAGCGGAAGGAGGATTTCATGGGAGCCTTCGATGTCGATGACATCGTCAACATAGCTGTCAGAATAGAGGAGAATGGCGGCGCTTTTTATCGCTTTGCAGCGCAAATGGTCAGCGACAAAAAAGCAAAAGATCTTTTTTCCCATCTTGCAGTCGAGGAAGACAAGCACAAAAACACGTTCGAAACCCTACGAACCCGCCTGAAGACTTATCCTGCTCCCGAAACCTATCCCGGAGAATACGGCGCTTATCTACAGGATTACGTGGACGGGTCGATCGTTTTTTCAAAGGCAAAAATGAAAGAGTCTCTCTCTCGGATTGCAACTGCCGCCGAGGCCCTTGCCTTTGCCATAGAAAGCGAATTGGATTCAATGCTCTATTACCACGAAATGAAGGCGCTTCTGCCTCACCGGGAAAGAACAATTCTCGACGAGATCATCGCCGAGGAAAGAAAGCATTTTGAGCAGTTATCGGCCATGAAAAAAACTATATGCAAAGAGGAGGAATCAAAATGACCCACCGTCTCGAGATTTACAAGTGCGAAGTCTGCGGAAACATCGTTGAAGTCCTTCATGAGGGGCCTGGTGAGCTTGTATGCTGCGGCAAGCCCATGAAACTCTTCAAAGAAAATACTGTCGACGCCTCAAAGGAGAAGCACGTTCCCATAGCGGAGGAAAAGGCCGGCCTTCTCACAGTCAAAGTCGGCGCGGCGCCTCATCCCATGGAGGAAAAGCATTACATAGAATGGATCGAGGTCATTGCCGACGGCACGACGTACCGCCACTTTCTGAAGCCCGGAGATAAGCCCGAAGCAACGTTCAGCATTTCCGCATCGACCTATATTCTTCGGGAATATTGCAACCTTCATGGTCTCTGGAAATCCTGAAAGCCTGCTAACGCAATTTGCCTGTTCTGTTCGATTGACTCCGCTCTGAGGGGGAACGGAGTGTGAAAACCACAGACGCATTCCCTTCTGCTGCAACAACCGATCAAAAGAGAGAATTTGTCTGAATTGTCTGAATTGTCTGTTGCATGGCAGGAATGCGCTTCTTTCGGAAGGCTCTCTCTGAAATGAGGGAGCTTCTGTTGTTCAATGGAGCCGCTGCCGCAAGGAAAGGAGGTTGATGAAAATCCATGAGAGAGCTTCCTGCCTCACAAATATCAGATGCAGTTAAATACTTATTCTTGAAGGCCAACTTTCACGCCGGCGAGGATATCATGAAAGCGCTGAAGAACGCACGCAATCGTGAAATTTCGCCGACAGGCAAAACAGTGCTTTCAATGATTATAGAGAACAACGAGATCGCCTCACAGGAGGAGATAGCCCTCTGCCAGGACACCGGGCTTGCCGTTGTCTTCGCAGAAATTGGACAAGAGGTGCACATAACAGGCGGCGATTTTCGCGAAGCCGTCAATGAAGGCGTCAGGGCGGCATACAGCGAGGGCTTCCTTCGAAAATCAGCCGTCGATGATCCTCTCTTCGATCGAAAGAACACGAAAACCAACACTCCGGCCATCATCTACACGGATATTGTCCCCGGCGACGGCATCGCCTTCACGGTCACGCCCAAGGGCTTTGGCAGCGAAAACATGAGCGCTCTTGCAATGTTGACAGCCGCAGACGGTCCGGAAGGCGTCGTCCAATTCGTTGTCGATACGGTTATAAAGGCAGGCCCCAATCCCTGTCCTCCCTCTGTAATCGGCGTCGGCATTGGAGGAACGGCAGATCTTGCCATGGTCATGGCGAAGAAGGCAACGACCCGCACCATAGACGAACAGAACAGGGACAGCCGATACGCCGCACTGGAACGGGAGATTCTCGAAAAAATCAATAATTCAGGCATTGGCCCGGCGGGCCTCGGAGGAACGGTGACAGCCTTGGCAGTGAATATCGAGCATTTTCCAACCCACATCGCCGGCATGCCCGTAGCCGTCAACATATGTTGTCATGCGGCTCGTCATGCCCAGGGCGTCCTGTAACGAAAGGAGGAAGCTATGAGCAACGCCAAGCGAATCACGACACCGATCAGTTCCGACACGGTGAAACAATTGAAGGCAGGCGACTCGGTCCTCATTACAGGACAAATCTTTACGGGCAGGGACGCCGCCCACAAGCGACTCAACGAACTGATCTCGGCGGGAAAAGAACTTCCCGTTAAGCTGGAAGGTCAGGTTATTTACTATGTGGGTCCCGCGCCTGCAAGGCCTGGCTATGTCTGCGGCCCTGCCGGCCCCACGACAAGCTACCGGATGGATCCCTATACGCCGCAGCTCATCGAACTGGGTCTCAAGGGCATGATCGGCAAGGGTTTGAGGTCGCAGACCGTCATTGACAGCATGATGAAACACGGGGCGGTATATTTCGCCGCCGTGGGCGGCGCCGCGGCATTGATTGCAAGGAGCGTCAAAAAGTCTGAGGTCATCGCCTACGAGGACCTCGGTCCTGAGGCGATTCACCAGTATTACGTAGAAGATTTTCCCGCCATCGTCGTAATCGATGCGGACGGACGGAATCTGTATACATCTGAATCGTCGAAATACAGGCGACCCTGACCGCAATAGAAGGAGAGCGATTATGAATATAAAAGAACAGGCCCTTGAGCTTCACCGAGTCAATCGCGGCAAGATAGAAGTGCGGAGCAAAACGCCCATTCGCACGATGCAGGAGCTGTCGCTGGCCTATACTCCAGGAGTGGCCGAACCCTGCAAGAAAATCAGCGAGGATCCGGCGAGCGTCTATGAATACACTGCAAAAGGAAACATAGTGGCCGTCGTCACTGACGGAACGGCCGTGCTGGGCCTTGGCGACATAGGACCTGCGGCGGCCCTCCCTGTCATGGAGGGCAAGGCGGCTCTCTTCAAAGAGTTCGCCGGCATCGATGCCTTTCCCATATGCATAGACAGTAAGGACCCGGATAAAATCGTCGAGACCGTCACTCTCATCGCCCCATCCTTCGGGGGAGTCAATCTCGAAGATATCAGCGCTCCTCGATGCTTCTCCATCGAGAAGCGGCTGAAGTCATTGCTGGACATACCGGTTATGCACGACGACCAGCATGGTACGGCCGTTGTCGTCCTGTCCGCTCTTATTAACGCCCTGAAAGTCGCCGGGAGGACCATGGGGAACATCAAGGCGGTCATGAGCGGCGCAGGCGCGGCTGGGACGGCCATTGCCAAGATGATACTCGCGGCCGGCGTCGCAGATCTCGTCTGCTGCGACATCAATGGCGTCGTTTTCAGGGGCCGTCGGAACAACGATTGGGCTCTGGAAGACCTTGCGTCAGTGACAAACCGGCAATGTCTTCAAGGCACGCTGGCCGATGCAATGAAGGGGCGGGACCTCTTTATCGGCGTTTCGGCGCCTGGCATCGTGACGCCCGAGATGGTCCGATCGATGAATGCCGATCCCATCGTTTTCGCCATGGCCAACCCCGTTCCGGAGATCATGCCGAACCTTGCACAAGAGGCTGGTGCGAAAATTGTCGCCACGGGGCGATCTGATTTTCCAAATCAAGTGAATAACTGTCTGGGTTTCCCCGGCATTTTCAAGGGCGCTCTGTCGGTCCGTGCGTCAGACATCAATGAAGAGATGAAACTTGCTGCTGCAACAGCCATAGCTTCACTTGTAGATGACCATGAGAGGACGGCGAATTATATAATCCCCAACGCGTTCGACAAGCGAGTAGTTGAGCGCGTCTCTTCCGCTGTTGCCGAAGCGGCCCGGAATAGCGGCGTCGCCCGGAATCTTCCTTGAATGCGAGTTCGGTGATGCTTCAGTGATAAGCGATCAGCGTTTTTCGGCTTTGAGCAAAAGTTTAGAGGCCCTGTACGATCGGCATAACAGGCGGGATGCCGTGGCGCCTGATCCCCTGAACTTCCTGTACCGTTACGACAACCGGTGCGACATTGAAATAGCGGGGTTGGTGGCCTCGACTCTCGCCTACGGCAGGGTCAATCAAATAGGGAAGAGCATCGCCGCAATTATGGAACCGATGGGACCTTCGCCACGCCGGTTTCTTCTTTCTAGCTCCAGGAGAGATTTAGAAGAACTGTACAGAGGCTTCAGACACCGCTTCACCGGCGCCGCCCAGATAGTTGCCCTTCTGGGGGCCATCGGAAGGTGTTGCGAAACTTTCGGCTCTATGGAGTCAACCTTCATCAGAGGATTTTACCAAGAGGACGACACGGTTCTCCCGGCTCTGACGGCCTTCGTCAAGCGAATGACCGACGGCGCAGGCTGTCCCCTTCCCTTTCTCATTCCTTCTCCGGAAGGCGGCAGCGCCTGCAAGCGCCTTCATCTATATCTCCGATGGATGATCCGTTCGGACAACGTGGATCCCGGTGTATGGAGGAGCATTTCACCGTCAAAACTCCTCGTTCCACTGGACACCCATCTTCATCGCATCTCTCTGCTCCTCGGCCTGACGAAACGGCGCCAGGCCGATCTCAAAACAGCTCTTGAAGTGACCTCCGCATTTAGGTTATTGTCACCGCGCGATCCCATTCGGTTCGACTTCGCCCTAGCAAGACTCGGCATGACCGGCGACGAATCTGCTATTGCATCGCTTACTGAATGCCTAAGAATCTGAAGGAGTGCGATAGAATAACAATGAAACATGACAAGACTCGAATCATATTCGGCGCAATTCTCCTTTCGCTTTCAATAGTCTTCTATATTGCCCACTATCTTATCTTTCGCGACCCCCACCATCTCTTCATTTTCATGCTGGGAGACATGGCATTTGCCTTCGTTGAGGTTCTGATTGTCACACTGATCATCCATGAAGTGCTGAATTACAGAGACAAGCAGTCAGCCATGAACAAAATGAACATGGTAATCGGAACTTTTTTCAGTGAAGCAGGTTCCCCCCTATTGAAAACCTGCGCTTCTCTCGACGAAAATGCGGGAGCTATCAGCGCTTCCCTTTTATCAGTACAGGACTGGAACAAGAGCAGCTTCCGTCAGAAGCAGAAGGAGGTCCTCAACTACGAATATCGTCTCCAATGTCCGCCCGAACAGCTTGAATCGTTAAAGGTTTTTCTCTCTTCGAAGCGACCTTTCCTCATTAATCTTCTGCAAAATCCAAATCTGCTGGAGCACGAAACCTTCACGAATCTGCTCTGGGCGATCTTTCACCTTGCCGACGAACTGGAGCATCGGACAGATTTTCAGAGTCTCTCCGAAGCTGACCAGCGCCATTTAACAAATGATCTCAAACGGGCCTATGGACTGCTGATAACCGAGTGGCTCTCTTACGTGAATCACCTGAGGGAATCCTACCCCTATCTCTTTTCCCTTGCCGTCAGGACAAACCCTTTCAATCCGGCGGCGTCAGCGATGATTAAAGATTAGGAGCGGATTTTATGATTGAAAACTTGATCGATAATCCCGAGATCCTGCTGGAGGGACCGGCGTTTATAGCTCTTATCGGCGCTTACGTCGGCGGCATCCTGGCCAGTTTCTCGCCCTGCGTTTACCCTGTGATTCCCATTACCGTTGCTTTCATCGGCGCCCATCGCGATGCTTCACGGCTGCGCGGTTTTATTCTCTCCGCACTCTATGTGGTCGGTCTGGCCGCCACCTACACTGCCCTTGGCGCCTTCGCCGCCCTGACGGGAAGGCTGTTCGGCCAAGTTCAAACAAATCCCTGGCTGCATTTAATTGTTGCCAACATCTGCATCGTCATGGGTCTTTCTCTTCTCGGCCTCTTTACAATCGCCATTCCAACACCGTCCTTCGCAACGAAACTGCAGGCAGGGGGCCCGCAAAAAGGCATCCTGGGAAGTCTCTTCATCGGAGCGTTGTCCGGGCTCATCATGGGTCCATGCACGACGCCAATCCTTGCGGTGCTTCTCAGCTTTATTGCAGCCAAGCAGAATCTTCTCTTCGGCATGATTCTCATGTTCGTTTTCGCCCTTGGCATGGGAACGCTGTTGATTGTAGTGGGAACATTTGCTAGACTTCTGGCTAGAATTCCCAGGTCAGGCCTGTGGATGGTCCGCATCAATAATATGTTCGGATTAATTCTCATCGCCGCGGGGGAATATTTCTTAATCAAGGCGGGAAGCCTTTGGGTGTAGGAGAACCTATGAGACACATGTGGATGCGATCTGCAGCGATAGCATTACTGGCGGCACTTCTTTTGTTGCCGTCCGTTCCGGGCACAGCAGCCGGAGAGTGGGACATCAAAAAACAGACCATAGAAGAACCGGCGCCGGATTTTACCCTTGTCGACCTTGCAGGCAAGGAACATCGGCTTTCCGACTACAGGGGAAAGGTCGTACTGCTTGAGTTCAGCGCTACCTGGTGCCCCTACTGCAAAGGGATTATCCCCTATATCCATCAACTCCAGCAGACATACGGAGCAAAGGGCCTTGTCATTCTCTTCATCGATGTGATGGAATCGAAAAAAAAGGTGAAAGCCTTCGTCGAAGAATATGACATTACCTATCCCGTGCTTCTCGATGAGAAGGGAAAGGTGGCCAGGCAATACAAGGTCGCAGGCATTCCCACACTCGTGCTGATCGATCAGAACGGAAAAATAATGTGCCGCCAGTGCCGTTCAGTCGATCTCATGTTGAAGACCTTGCTTCCCTAGTGCTGTCCATATCGGATCGATGGATCGACTGAATATTTCCGAATGAAGATAACAACAGAAAGGAATAAATCTTCCCTATGAAGAAAGAGGATTATCTTAAACAGCCGGTGCGTCACATTGACGTCGCCTCCTTTAATGCCGTTCCCCTGATCGATGGCATGCGAAGCATGTCTTTTACGGCCCGTGACCTTGCCCGAGCCTGCGATATTTATGACGCCATGCTCCGGGACGATGCGTGCTCCATTATTCTCACTCTTGCCGGCAGCGCCGGCGCCGGCGGATGTCTCAAAATCTATTCCGATCTCGTTCGGTATAACATGGTTGACGCAATCGTTGCCACGGGCGCCTCAATCGTGGATATGGATTTCTTTGAAGCCCTGGGATTCCGACACTACCAGGGCAGTGTCCTGGCTGATGACAGTGAACTGCGACGTTTATACATAGACAGGATATACGATACGTATATCGATGAAGAGGACCTCCAGGTCTGTGATCGGACTGTCTCGGAGATAGCCGATGCGCTGGAACCCCGTCCGTATTCTTCACGAGAATTAATCAAGGAAATGGGAAAATATCTGTTTGGAAAAGCTCAAAAAAAGGATTCCCTCGTGGAAAGCGCATACAGGGAGGGTGTGCCCATTTTTTGCCCCGCCTTTTCGGACTGCAGCGCCGGTTTCGGCCTCGTTCTGCACCAGCACCGCAACCCCGGCCGTCACCTTTCCGTCGATTCCGTGAAGGATTTTTACGAACTTACCAGGATCAAGATCCAGGCAGGCGAAAGCGGTCTCGTCATGATCGGCGGCGGAGTGCCGAAAAATTTCGCTCAGGATACGGTTATCTGCGCCGAACTGCTGGGCAAGGAAGTCCCCCAGCATAAATATGCCGTACAGATCACCGTGGCGGACGTGCGGGACGGAGCGCTCTCGAGTTCCACTCTGAAGGAAGCCCAATCCTGGGGAAAGGTCGAGGTGGGACGTGAACAGATGGTTTTCGCCGAGGCGACCTCGGTGCTTCCCCTCATGGCAAGCTATCTCTACCACCAGGAAGGTTGGAAGAAAAGGCGCCGCCGCCGCTATACAGCCTTCCTCGATGAAAGCGCCGATTAGAAGGCTAAACGAAACAACGCATTTTTTCGGCGATGAATATCAACCGTCTAAAACGTTCACCCATATTTTTCGCGTTCGCGGGCCGTCGAATTCACAGAAAAAGACGGCCTGCCATGTTCCTAGCAGGAGACGACCGTCCTGCACGAGGAGCAACTCCGAAGCTCCCAGAAGGGACGCCTTGATGTGAGCGGCTGAGTTTCCTTCGCAATGGCGATACCGGTTGCTCCAGGGAACTACGCCATCCAGCGTCGTCAGGATGTCGCGGGAAACATCGGGATCAGCTTTCTCGTTGATCGTTAAGGCGGCGGTTGTGTGCGGAGTGAAGAGGCAACACAACCCCTCTTTCACTCTTAATTCATCCAGAATGAGCTGAACCTGACCGGTTATATCAATCATTTCCGAACGACAAACTGTTTCTATGACTAGTTCCTTCATGCCTCTATATCTCCTAAAATTTTATGTGCGTGGCACTCTTATACCGGGACCGCGGGCTCGATGCAAGGATAGAGCAGGTTCTTCCCATGGGTGATGACAAGAAAACCATAAAATCTCTTGTGACAAATTTCACAGGAATGTTATGAAGGAATTCATTGCATGTTTTTTGCACATCTATAATGATGTAACCAGCTCGGCGTGTATCCTCTGCGCGAGTCGACTTAAACCCTCCGTATATGCCCCGGGGAGCAGCCTCCCTCCCCGGGGAGATACTCTGTCGAGCGGATCACAGAAACAATGGTCATTCCGTTAATGATCATGAGAGGAGCAACTGCTGCGGTGATCGAAACGTATTACATAATTGCTTGTGCGGGAGCGGCTCTTTTCGGCGCCGTTGTCGGCAGTTTTCTCAATGTCTGTATCTACAGGGTGCCTCTGAGAGAATCCATAGTGACGCCGAGATCGTTTTGTCCGTCCTGCCGTAAAACCATACCCTTGTACGATAATATCCCCATTCTCAGCTACCTTCTTCTGCGTGGCGCATGCCGGAGCTGCGGTTCAAGGATATCGCCCGTCTACCCTGTCATCGAAGTCGCAACCGCCTTGATTTCACTGCTTCTCTTTCACAAATACGGACTGTCTTGGAAGTACGGGATCTCATTCATATTCGTCTCCGCCCTTTTGGTCGTCACGGTCATAGACATACGGTACCAGATCATACCTGACGCCATCAGCATCCCGGGCATTCCTCTGGCAGTCCTCGCCTCTGCCGCCGTCATGGGACGTCCCTGGCTGGATGCCCTTCTTGGGGCTCTTATCGGCGGAGGACTTCTTTTCCTGGTGGCGGCCGGATACTGGCTTTTTACCCGTCGCGAAGGAATGGGCGGCGGCGACATCAAACTTCTCGCTATGATCGGCGGCTTCTTCGGCTGGCAGTCTCTCTTCTTCATCGTCTTGGCGAGTTCCGTGGCGGGCGCCCTTGTGGGACTTGCAATCATCTTGATGAAGAAAGGCTCCTTGAAGTATGCTGTACCTTTCGGTCCCTTTCTCTCGCTGGCTGCTTTTCTGAACTTTTTCGTCGGCGACGTTTTCGAAAGGCTATTATTCTTCCATCAGGGGAATCCATGGTGATAGCAAGGCTGTCAAAAGGTTACACAATTATTGAACTATTGACGGTTGTCGCCCTTTTGGCCATTCTAACGACAATTTCCGTGCCGACTTTTCAGGCCTATGCGGCCCGGCAGAGAGTGAACGGCGCGGCGCGCCAGGTGTTGACGGATCTCATGGCGGCCCGCATGAAAGCCGTTTCCATGAACCGGCGAGTCGGGATCTTTCTCATCAACGGCCATCAGTACAAGATCTGCGACGATGCCAACAACGACGGAACAGTAGCCAACGGCGAAGGAACGGTCATCGCAAAGGACATCCACCCTGATTACTACGACGTTGCCTTGTCGGCAAACTTCAACCCTCTTTTTTATACTAACGGTACGGCAAGAAACGGCACTGTAATAATTACAGGCTGCAGCATCTCAAAAAACATCACGGTTTCCATCGCCGGCCGTGCGACGATTAACTAGGAGCAACGATGAAGAGGAAACTCTCACAACAGGGATTCACGCTGATTGAGGTCATGATCGCTCTCTTCGTTCTTCTCGTGGCCCTCGTGGGAGTTGCCTCCATGGCCACCATGGTGATTACGGGAAACCGCTTCAATAACGATCTGACTATGGCGACGACGCTCGCCGAAGACAAGCTGGAAGAGATGAAGCAGGCAGGCTATGCAGCCATAACAGGAGGAAACGACAGTCAAGGCATCTACAATCGTGTGTGGACGGTAACGGCTAACACGCCGGAGACGGACATGAAGCGGATCGACGTCACCGTTTCCTGGAGCTATCGCGGTCTCTTGCGCTCCATGACTCTCTCGACGATCATGGTGGACCTATCATGAAATTCGAAAAAGGCGCCATATTGCCGGCGGCTACCCCCCGCGGCTTCACCATCCTCGAGGTTATCGTGGCAATGGCAATCGGACTCGTCGCCCTTGCGAGCGCATACAGCGTATTCGTGGCCCACAACAGGACATACAAGGTGGAGGAGCGGATAGCCGAGATGATACAGAACGCCCGTGCCGGCATGGACATGATGACGCGGGAAGTCCGAATGGCCGGCTACGACCCTTTCATCCCGCCGGCCGATGCGGGCATTGTGTCTGCCCAGGCCAATTCCATTGAGTTCACCATGGATATTACGAGCTCATTCGGCGCCGACCAGGCAGATGGGGACACTGACGATCAGAACGAACATATCACCTATTTGCTCTATACCGCCAGCGGCATCCAGAAACTCGGGAGGCGATCGACAGCAAACGCCGTGTCGCAACCCGTGGCGGACCATATCAGCGCGCTTTCCTTTCGCTACTTCGACGCGGCAGGGCTCCTCCTTGGGATGCCCGTGGCCGATACTTCGGTCATACGGCGAATTGAGATCACTCTAACGGCCCGTACGGCCCTGCCCGATCCCACATTCGCTCAGAACGGCGGTTACCGGACATACACGCTGACATCAATGGTGACGCCCCGGAATCTCGGGTTGTGATGCACAGGAGGAAACCATGCTATTTCCATCGACTATGATCGGGAAAAAAGACGGCGGGTTCGTTCTCGTAACAGCGATTTTACTTCTGGCCGTCATGGTGCTTGTCGGAACGGCCGTCCTGACGCAGACCTCCATCGAATCGAAGATTACGGGGAACCTCCGGTCCGACCGAACAGCGTTCTTCAACGCCGAAGCGGGCGTTCAGTATACGCTGGAAAAATTGAAACAGGACTTTGGCGCCGGCGTGCTGCTGCCATCAGGCTCATCGATAGCGCTCTCCTATGCGGCTCCTGCGGGTTTTTCATGCACTCTTCCCACGACCCTAACGGCCCTGGGATCAAATCGCTACAGATTCCAGGTTTCGGGAAACTCTCCCGACGGAAGCACGGCTGCCATCGAAGTTGAGTTGACGACTGCGGCGAAAAGCGCTTTTCAACAGGGGCTCTTCGGCGATCTCCTGGTTGACCTCAAATCTTCTTCCGGCGTGTACAGTTTCGATTCTCGCGTTACCCCCCATCCCAATCCGGCCGACTACCCCGGAGCATCGACCAACAAAGCCGATGTTGGCTCCAACGGCGAGGTTCGCGTGTACATGGATACCTACATCGACGGCAGCGTCATGCTTGGAGACAACGGCGCCGGCACAGAAGCGGTCCTTACCTCGACCG
>JAFGGB010000012.1 GCA_016930775.1 Deltaproteobacteria bacterium | reverse complement strand
CGAATCCCGTTATCCTCGGGTTCGCCCACATGCCCAGTTCATGGAAGGCATCGCCGTCGAAAAAACTGCCTATCCTTTCCCGGGCCGTGAGCTTGCCCCTGGCATGCTGTCGCGACACGGCCTCGGCAACATCGGAGGGATTGATGATTTTTTCACGCTCCCTCTCCAGTTCGGCAATCTGATCCCGCATGGTTGGCGACGTCCCTTTTCCGCCTTTTTCTCTTCTACCCGACATAGTTTTCTCCTCCCACCCGATCATTTCGCTGCAACGGGCAGGTCGTTATTTTTTCAATTTATATCCAGCCTTTTCTCGGTCCCAGGCATTTGCCACACCGGTCTTCTGCAATTCTACCTTGGGAACCCTTAGCCCCGCTTCCGTTCGGGGCAGTTTATCGATAAACTCGACGAAACGGGGAATCATAAAATAGGCAAGCTTTCCCTCACAGTAGGCAATAATCTCCTCGGGGTTCACGGTCTGTCCTGCCTTGAGTTCAATGACTGCCTTGATTTCGCTCTCTCCGACGCTGCCCTTGATGCCAACGATGGCGCATTCATTGACGGCATTATGGCTGTTAATGACTTTCTCAACCTCCGTCACGAAAATCCACTCGCCCCTGACCCGTATGCTTTCTACTTTTCGCTGAACGAAATAGAGCCGATTCTCCTCATCGAGGTATCCGATGTCGCCCGTGCGGAACCAGCCGTCGCATATGCTCTCGGCGGTCTTTTCCGGCGCGTTGTAGTACCCGTCAAAAATAACGTGAGGCTTCAGCGCCTTGACCAGTATCTCGCCCGCCTGCCCGCAGAGAAGCTCTGCGCCGTTTTCATCAACGATTTTGATGGCTATGTCGTCCCTGGATTTACCCGTGCAATCGGAGAGATGATTCAATTTCTTCGCCCGGCTGTCCAAGGGCAGACGATAGCGGTTCATATTCGTCAGACCGCCCGCTTCTGTCGAACCGTAGCCGTTAATGGACATGGGAATGCGGAACCGTTCCATGAAGTCCGCGTCGAGTCGGTATCCCACCCTGACGGAATGATCGGTTATGCCTTCGGCAGCAGGTCTTTGTTTGAGAATATCGACGACGCCCCGGTGAAGAACAATGGCGTTGATATCGTAATTCTTGACGAACTGCCAGAATTTCGATGCGCTGAATCTGTCGGTTATCAGGATGCTTGCATTGGCCGCCAAGGCGCCCATGACATAGTAACCCTGGGGATTGACATGAAACAGGGGCAATGGATCGTAAATCCGGTCCGTATTAATCAATCCCATGAAATCGGCCATCTTTTTTCCGATTTCCATGTAGTAGGTCTGGCTTAGGATGCACCACTTCGGCAAGCCCGTGGTGCCTCCGGTATGCAGCAGGCACATGGCGTCGCCCGGTTCCGTCGGAAGAACCGGAGGAGGCGCATCATCGGCTGTCGCCAGAAGCTCTGCAAGGGTTTGTCCTTCAACCGCCGACCCTGCCGCACCGCCATGCCAGATAATGTGCTCGACTTTCGAAAGCCCCGCCCGTATTGTCTCGATGTGCTCTCTGAGATCGTAATCGCTGACGATGATCTTGCTGTCGGAATGATTGATGAGATACCTCAGACCGTCGCCCCTGAGATGGATGTTTCCACAGGCCGTTACTGCGCCCAGCTTTGCCAGACCGAACCAGAGAAATATATACTCAGGGCAATTGTTAAGGAGGACGGAACATTTGTCGCCTTTCGTTACGCCCATTGCGGAAAAGGCGTTTGCAACCCTGTTCGCCATGGCGTCCACCTGACCATAGGTGTACACCCTATCCTCAAAATAAATGAACGGGCGATCGCAGGAACCGCCGACCTTTTCTTCAAACCACGTCCTGAAATTCATTGACTGATCTCCCTTCTGCTATTGCTTGCCCTGCGGTTTCCCGAGGAGACGGCGAGCGATGAAATTCCTCAGAACTTCCAACGAACCGCCCCCGATCTTGCCGACCTGCACATCGCGCCAGAATTTTTCGAAAGGCTTGTCGCGATAGAGTCCCCATCCTCCTGTCAGAGAAAAGATCTTGCAGGTGACTTCATCTGCGATATTCCCGGCTAGCAGCTTCGCATAGGCCACTTCCAGCGCGGGGTCTTCGTTTTGGTCGATTTTCCAGGCGGCCTTGTAGCTCATGAGTGTTGCGGCCTCGATCTTGGCGTACAGTTCGGCCACAAGCCACCGGAGCCCCTGAAAATCAGTCACTTTGCTGTCTCCCACATCCTTCGTCTTTGCGTACTCGATGGCCGTTTCCATAGCGCCCCGGCAGATTCCGAGGAGACGGGAGGCGTTGCCTATTCTGCTCAAATTGAAGGAGGCAAAGAATATGTCTCTGGCCTGGCCTTCTTGGCCGATCAGGTTTTCTTTTGTCAGGACGCAGTCCTTGATGTAAATATCGGCAAGAGGTTCCATTCTCAGACCGATGGGATCTCTTTTTTTAAAGGTAAGTCCTTCGTTTTCCGCCGTATCGACGAGAAACACCGATATCCCATTGTCTGTTTTTGCATATATGAGAAGGATGTTTGCAATCTCGCCATAATTGATGTGAGCCTTGCGGCCATTGAGAACATACCGATCGCCCTCTTTGCGGGCGACCGTTTCCATCCTGTCCCAGTTGGAGCCGGCGCTTTCCTCTGAAATTGCGACAGCAGCCACAGTTGTTCCGTCGCAGCAGGAGGGAAGATACTTGCGCTTCTGCTCTTCGACGCCGAACAAGAGCAACGCCCGTTCCAGTTGCGCCACGGGATTGTGACCGTTGAAACCAACTCTGCTGATTTCCTCCGTTATGAGGGCAAACTCCACGGCGCCCTTCCCCATGCCGCCATACTCTTCGGGCACAAAGGGCCCCATCCACTTGTGATTTCCCATTTCCAGATACAACTCGTGCGGCAGTTCGCTCGCCTCGTCGCAGGGATGCATCAGGTGGGCATACTTCCTGCCGACAGCCGCAACATCCCGCTTCAGTTGTTCCTGTTCCACCGTAAGACCGAAATCCAACGCCATACAACGCCCTCCTACTTGATTTGACAGATCCATCGGCTGCCGCCGTCGTATTTGATCTTTTCAACGAATAAAGAAAACTTATAACTGCTCCCTTCGTACGCCGTGTTCGCAAGGCTCACCGGCACTCCTTTGGTGGAATAAACGATTCGTTCAAGAAGCAGGATGGACTCCCCCTTGTTCACTCCGAGGTGCTCTGCAATCTCATCGTTGGCATAGGTTGCTTCCACCGTCTGAAAGGCTTGTGAAAATTCAATTTTCAATTTCTGTTCCAGCAACTGCAGGAGGTGCATGGCATAGAGATCTTCTTCAGAAATCCGCTCTCCTATCCAGAGCGGCAGATAGTTGACGGTAAAAGCCCGGTATTTCCCATAGACCAGGCGGTCCCGCGTAAACTTGCAGATTTGCTTCTGCCCCTCTATCAATTCGAGCTTCTCACGCTGGTATTTCGTTGCGTCGATCTGTTCCTTGCGCACTTTGAGAGTCTGGGAGTTGGACATGGTGTACACGAGATCGTCGATCAGTCCCACCGGTTGAAGACCGAACTTATGAATGACGGCGGCATCGGTCGTTACAAAAGTGCCCTCGCCCCGCTTTCTCACCAGCAACTCTTCCTGTATCAGGGGAAGAAGGCCCTGACGGATCGTAAGCCGGTTGACATTGAACATCTCCGCCAATTCGTTTTCCGAGGGGATTTGATCGCCGGGATCGTATTCCTTGTTGAGAATCCAGTGCATGATGACTCGTCTGATCTGATGATAAATGGGAATGGACGATTCCATATTTATGTCCTCTCAATCGATATCCAGCATGAGCGCCGGATTTTTTTTAATCAAGAGTTCCAATTCCTCTTCGGTCAGTCCGCTGTTAAGCATTGTATCAACCAGCATTCTCATGCCTTCCGCGGGAACGGGGTTGTGTTTCTGGCCCATGTCGGTGCTCAGGATGCATCGTTCAGCGCCGACGCAACGGATTGCCCGAACGATCACTGCCGGATCGAGATTTCCATGTTTCGGCATCGTGGCAACGAAGCAATGTTCGATATAGGCTCCCCTTTGAGCAAACCTCGTCTGGATATCAAGGCCGATGGGATCGCCGACAGCCTCGGTAAACGGATGGGTAAGGATGAATTTTTCGATGGCCAGGAAACCGGCGGCCTCCAGCAATTTCCAGCTTTCTTCGACGGATATGTGGCCCGTGCAAAGAGCGAGATTATATTTTTTTACAACTTCGAGTACCTTGTAAATCGGTTCTTTCAACTCGCCATTTTTATCGATTATCGAGATACCGCCTTGTTTGCCGGCCTTCCGGCAGTGTCTCAGAGAGGATGTGGTCGGCATCCATAGAACTTTAGCGCCCATCCGGGCCGATGCCTCAACGGCGGCCGCATTAACGCCACCCACGGATTCATTGAGCGCGAGACTGCCTATTACTCTTATTGCATCTCTCACGGATTTCTGAGCCGCCGATGCGACGGGCGCGGTGGGATAATGATGAGATTTTATGACGATCGCCCTCATACCAGCTTCAACGGCCTGTTCGGCAGCGTCAAGAGCGTCGTTGGACCTTTCTTTGTAAGGATCGGGCGCCGTGTGAATATGGAAGTCTATCGAATGTTTGACCATTGATGCAACCCGAGTCCTGTCCATCGATCACCCTTTCGTTTAATGCTCTTCAAGCCGTCAGGACGGTTTCCTTAAGCTTGCCGAACAGCGGCGGCTTTCTTTCATTTTCGTTCAACGACAATCGCTATCCCCTGCCCGCCTCCTCCGCAAATGGTTTCCAGCCCGCACTGAACATTTCTCCGAGCCATCTCATGAAGCAGCGTGGTCAACCTCATGGTTCCCGTAGCGCCGATCGGGTGGCCGAGAGAAATGCCCGATCCGTTGACATTTACCTTTTTATCCATGTCTGCATTGTTGAGCCCTGAAAGCCGGGCGTCGGCCAGCGCCTGTGCCGCGAAAGCCTCCTGAACTTCTATGAGGCCTACCCTCTCAATGGAGATACCGGCTTTGCCGAGGGCTTTGTTGACGGCTGTCGGCACTGCCGTGTAGGTAACGGTCGGATCCGTTGCGGCAATTGCGCACGATGTGAAATAGGCCAGCGGTTTCAGATTCAGTTCCTTGACCTTCCTTTCCGATGCCAGCACGATTACTGCGGCGCCGTCGTTTTCCGACGAGGAGTTTCCCGCCGTGCAGACGCCGTCGGGATAAACTGTCTTCAGCCTGGCAAGTTTCTCAAATGTTGTGTCTCTGCGCGGCCCTTCGTCGGCATCAAAAAGAATCTCTTCGCCTTTCTTCGCCGGAAGTGGGACGGGTACTATTTCCGCGGCAAACTTCCCTTCGTCCTGGGCCGCAACTGCTCTTCGATGACTGCGAAGAGCCCAGTCGTCGGCTTCCTTGCGGGAAATATGCTCCTGCCGCGCTGCCGTCTCGGCCCATTCCATCATGGCGCTGAGTTCGCCGTATCTGCCGATGGGCTGGGACATAACGCGGGCTCGCTGAATGCGGTCATAAAAAGGCAACGACCAGATGGAGAGAGCGCCGTGACCGCGGGGCATGAAACCGTGCTTTTCGTGAAATTTTCCGCCAAGACCCCACTTGATATCGCCGGGAAGATAGAGTTCCGCCTGGCTCATGCTGTCCATGCCGCCGGCGACGACGATGTCCGCGTTGCCCGTTTGTATCTTCATGACGCCGAAAAAAATTGAATCGAGACCGGAACAACAGCGACGATCGATAACGACCCCGGGAACACTGTCGGGCCACCCCGCATCGAGGAGCGCAACACGGGCGCCGTTTGCACACTCGCCGTTTTGGTAGGCAGACCCCATAATGACATCATCAACAACAGCCGGATCAACCGATGCCCGCCTGATAGCTTCATTCATTACGATGCTCGCAAGTCTGTAGACCGGTACGTCCTTCAGGCTCCCTCCGTAGGCGCCTATCGGCGTTCTGACTGCGCTGACTATTGCAACCTGTTCCATGAAATCACCTCTGCACGACAACCGATCGTATTTTTAGTTGTATATATAACTACACAAGCATACAGGATTGTCAATACAAAATTTTTCGGCGGGAATCTTTTCTACGGGACTGACAGTCGATCGGAATTTTATTGCACATAAAATATTTGAATGAGACTGGCATTACGAAACACTAGTTACTCGTAAAGATTGTGCATTGTCGGTTGAATGTACCTTGTGTCTGGCGGTTATTCTTTCGGAGCTGTCGAACCTATTAAGAATTTGAACATTTGCTCTTTATGATGTAGTATCTTGCACATCTTCGGGGAGTCATCAGTTCTCAATATTCGTGCTGTTGATTGAGATGCTGGTGTTGTTTCACGAATAGCACGACTAGTAGAGAGGGTAGTGTAGATGAATCTTTATGTAGGAAATTTGCCGTACAATGTCACAGAAGACGAGTTGAAAAATGTTTTTGCCGAATTTGGAACAGTTGACAGCGTCAACATTCCAAAGGACAACTATTCCGGGCAGTCGAAGGGATTCGGCTTTGTGGAAATGCCCGATAATTCAGAAGCCGACAAGGCAATAAAGGGCTTGAACGGCAATGAATTCAAGGGTCGCAATCTTAAAGTCAACCAGGCGAAACCGCGGACCGAAAGGTCATCGCGACCGAGCAGATATTAACTTTTCGAAGCAATTCGCAAGGAACGCCTCGACCATGCCGGGACATGCCATTCTTTCCGTCTTCACCTTTCAGTCGATCCTGTTGCTCCTTGCATAAAACCGGAGCTCAGTCCCCGAAGAAAAACAGCGCCGGGGCTCGTTGGACCCCTCCTAAGCAACAGGCGCACTGCATGGACTCTCTCCGCCGCTCCGGAAGCGGCGGAGGAGTTCCGCGGATTCAACTTTCCTCAGAGAGTCTTTGAGTTTCATTATTCTCCTGTAAGACTCGGTTATGCGTTGTCTTGTTATCTTCCCTTCACCGACAAGTTTTTTCATGATTTCATGAACCCGAGAGGCGATGTAATCTTCGTAGACGGAATTGTTGCCGAATAGCAGGATATCGACGCCGGCGCCGATGGCTTTTTCTACGGCTTCATCGAGACCGTAATGGTCTCGTATGGCTCTCATCTGCAGGTCATCGGATATCACAACGCCGTTGAAACCGAGTCGTTCCCGAAGGATTCCTGTAATTGTCTGCTTCGAGAGAGTGGCAGGAAAGGAGTTGTCTAGACGCGCATTGAAAATGTGAGCCGTCATAACGGCTTCTGCATCGCCTGACTCTATGAGGGCCCCGTACGGCGCCAGTTCCTCGGTCGACCACAGAGACGTAACGTCAACGGCGCCGTTGTGGGTGTCGCCGGAAGAGCTTCCGTGGCCCGGAAAATGTTTAAGAACACAACGGACGCCGCGCTCGCGGTGTGCCTTGATGAACGATCGGGCCTGCCGGACAACCACGGCGGCATTAGAGGAAAAGCTGCGATCAGCGCGCCCAATGACTGGATTTTCAGGGTTCCGGTCCAGATCAACCACCGGTGCGAGATTCAGGTTTATTCCCAGATCGAACAGCATTTTGGCCGTGACATCCGCGACTCTCTCTGTATAGAGGGAATCGTCCCTGGCGCCGAGAACGCGGGCTGAGGGCATCGGCGGGAACCCCTGTTTCCTCTTCAAGCGGGCAACTCTTCCTCCCTCCTGATCGACGGCCACAATTAGCGGCAGCGCCCCATGGACTTTCAGACTTGCCACCAACTTGTGCACCTGGTCCGGCGAACTGATGTTTCTGACAGGACTTTTCAGAGCCTCGTCGTAATCAAAGAGTATAACTCCGCCCACGCGGCCGCCGTCGATCTCCCTGACAATTGGATGATCGCCTTTCACTTCCAGGCCGCGGAAGCCTACCATGATCATCTGGCCAAGCATCGTATCGAGGTCCGGCTCTAGAGGCTCACGCTCGATCGGGCCGACTGCGCAGGCCGATATAATCAGCGTAGCCGCCACAAGCAGCAGGGGGCGCGCAATCGCGCGAAGTCCTGCGCTGAAAGTCGCCGGGAAATTGATTATTCTCTCCGAGGTTCCCTCGATTTCATTATTTGAAAGTTTCACAAACGACTGCCCATGATTTTCCAGCGGCAATTTCAATCAGGTCGTCATGCCTCAACTCAATTCTTCCTTCTCTCATTACTCGCAGAATCACCTTCACAACCAGATCATGATTATTATAATATTCAATGATTATAAAGAATTATACCCATGTATTGTATCATATTGCAATATTGAGATCAAGAAACTGCAACATAGGAGTGCATGATGAATCAGGCCGAAGATGTTTCCGCATGCTGTAGACTTTTTCTATGGCCCTGACCGTGCAATAGCGCAGTTCTCCCGGGCGTCGCGAGGCATGGATTCCGGCTCGGTATTTGCGATAAACCGGGCAATGCGTCTTGTCAGTCCACTTGCCGCCAACGAATCGTTCGTCATCGATCATCCTCGCGATCTATTTCATCCATAAACAGAACTATCTGTTTCGCCGCTTCGTTTTCGAAAACAAACTACCCTGTAAAGCCCCAGGGCGCTCCATTCATTCTCCAGTTACCCCGGCATCAGGAATAACGACGATTCTTCTCGGCCCTTAAACAGCCGCAACTTTTCACCCGCCCTCTACGAAGTTCAAATCCGTAAACAATTGTCTCGTTTCCGCAATCACAGGCGCAGAGCCACTTAACATTGCGGTCTCTCGGGTTGTTGACTCTCCTCAATGCAGTCAGCCGATCGAATCGCAAACCAGCCAGGTCCGACATCTTTTTTTGACCTGAATCATGAATGAGGCAGCCGCAGCTTTTTTTCAAACCCTTCCTCAAGGATGTAACCATGGCCGTGGTAAGGGCGCCGCAGTCGCAACGGCATATCCATTTCCCTCGTTCGTAACGAACAGCCACGAGCCGGCCGAACCTCCTGCCTGTAATGTCAATCCGTGGAAAACGGTCTTCTGTGATGAGACAGCCGCATCCGATACGCTTGCTCTGTCCTCCCTTGAGGCGACTGCCTATGGTTATGTATCGCCTGTTTCCGCAATCGCAATGGCAAAGCCATCGATCATGGCCGTGACGGTCGTGGCCCATATATCCTACAACCAGCAAGCGGTCGAATCGCCTTCCGGTCAAATCTTCCATATACACTCCTCCATTCCTGTCTCGGTAAGACCAACCGGTCTGTTTCATAGTATAATGCTTTTTTTTATGTTGCAATAGCAATCTCGTTCAACGTCAATACACTGCATTCGGAAGTATTGCCGACAGTCGCGAGGCAAACAAAGACATGGGGGAGATAAGATTGTATGGGGGGACAAATCCCAACCGGCCCTCTATGGCAGGATCATGATCGAAAGCACAGGATGCGCCAGAAGAACGTCAGAAATCACGGACGGTACCGTTTCTTATCCCGTCCCGTGCAATAATGCATACCGGCATCAATACAATGCGTCAACCGCAGTAGGTTTGACCCTTTTGCATTGCCCTCTTGTTGAGATTCCTGTAGATGCTCCTCTCCGGTGCATCCATAGCGACGACCAAAGAACTGAAATTGTTAGCTTTGAGAATCAAGAGGGTCTCGGACATTCCAAGATCAAGCCAGTGAACGTCCTCAAGAGACTCTATGCCGTGGGCAAGTTTCACGGCGCGCCCCGGCGCAGCCTGGAGATAGACGGCGCCGTACCGTTTGTTGGCCTCAATCGTATCTTCAAACATGCCGCCTTTTCCGATAATGGCTTTGACGCCCAACCGGCCTATCGTCTCGGCATAAGGTTCCATGCGAATGCTCGTTGCAGGACCGATGACGATGAGATCCCAACGATCATCATTCTTCATGACGACTGGGCCGGCGCGAAAGATTGCGGCGCCTTGAAAATTGACGGGAATCCGTTCCCCCTTCTCCAGCAATTCCTTGATTTTCAAGTGTCCCATATCCCGAGATGTAAAAATCGGTCCGTCTATACAAACCACATCGCCCACCGCAAGACGCCGGCTGACCTCTTCCGTCAACGGCACTCTCGGAAGTTACTCGCTCATTGCATGCCTCCTGAAAAAGGATTTCCCGCACGGCGGTCGGCCCAACAGTAGCATGGCTTTTCAGCCTTGTTGATGTTTTATGCACCATGGTAGCAATGGGTTATATTCATGCACATGATTCTTAAATCGGAAAAAGGGTACTTGGCCCATGCGTGAAATCTGTTTCCTCTAGCTGAACATGAAAAATAGGGGATG
>JAFGGB010000011.1 GCA_016930775.1 Deltaproteobacteria bacterium | reverse complement strand
TCAAAGGGGGGACACTCCCCATATTAATCATCAAAGGGGGGACACTCCCCATATTAATCGTCATGTCGCTTTTTGAACGGCCGACCTCCCTGTCGAGGTAAAAGCCGCCGTGATAATTGCCTTTCCAGCTTCAGAACAAATTCTTCATTCCCAAGCGGCCGCCCCGTCGATGTGGCGCATCGTATTCTTTGTTCCTCCTGTAAATCCCGCTGTTGAAGGAAAATCCTGTACATTTCTCTGTCTTTGTCACTAAGCCATGCTTGCATATTCATAAGATCATCGCTCTCGCCTCTAATGTTGGCTTTGCAACTCGACCATTGGTAGTCTTCCGGCCTTTGAACTAAATGAGCCTTTACCGGATTCTGCTCGATGTAGCGGGCAACGGCCCATAGATACACATCACTGTCAACAATGGTTGAAAAAAATCGATTTTGCCATAACCGACCGCTGCGCTTGTACTTACGATTAACGTGACGGGTATACAGCTGATTCGTCCTGCCTATGCCCTGACCCAACGATTCGTTGTTTTCGGGCACTGTCAGCAGATGCACATGATTTGGCATTAAACAGTAGGCCCATATGGCAACACCGCATTTTTCACAGTAAGCTGCCAAAGTTTCTATATAGTATTTTCGATCCTCATCGTCAAAAAACACATCGGCTCGGTTATTCCCCCGCTGGGTTATGTGATGTGGATAATATGGAAGCGTCGCTCTAGCTATTCGTGGCATTTTTTAAATTGATAGCACTGTAGTGATAACGGGTCGAATGAAGCTGTTATAGTGCAGAAAATATGGGGAGTGTCCCCAGGTTTTTTGGTGCCTGGGGCGGGAATCGAACCCGCACAGCCACGCGGACCGAGGGATTTTAAGTCCCTTGCGTCTACCAGTTCCGCCACCCAGGCACTTTTCCAAATAATCCAACGGTTTGGCTATAGCTCTTTTGCCCTGGAGTGTCAAGGCGAATTTAGTTGGCCGATGGCTCCTCCTTGACTATTTCTTCTCTATGATCTATGTGGCCATTGTTGCTCAGTGCGCCTTTTTTGAAAAATATTTTCCTCCGGAAGGCGCCGTTTAGAATTGCAATCATTCTTTTTTTTAAATACATGACCATTGGAATTCGTTGAATGAAAGATGTCGATATTATTATTTCCGGAGGCGCCGTGCTTACTCTCGATAGCGGCAACGGGCTCATCGAAAAGGGGTTTGTGGCTGTCAAGGGAGACACGATCGTCGGCGTCGGAAGCGGCAACGGACAGGACTGTTGCCGTGCCGCCCGCCTCATCGATGCCTCGCGGTCGATCGTAATGCCCGGCCTTATCAACGGTCATACCCATGCGGCCATGACGTGCTTCCGGGGAATGGCGGACGATCTCAAGCTCGAAGATTGGCTCAATAACTATATTTTCCCCGCCGAGGCAAAAAACGTAAACCCCGAACTTGTTTACTGGGGAAGCCTTCTCGCCTGCGCAGAAATGATCCGGTCGGGAACAACGACCTTCTGCGACATGTACATTTTCGAGGAAGAAACAGCCAGGGCCGCCCGGAAAGCGGGCATGCGCTGCCTCATCGGCGAGGTGCTATTCGATTTTCCGTCGCCTTCCTGTCCCACGCCGGAGGAAGGACTTTCATACACACGCCGTTTGCTCGAACAGTACGATGACGATCCGCTGATCTCTGTCATTGTGGAACCTCATGCACTCTATACCTGCTCGACGGAACTGCTCAAACAGGCCAGAGCCCTGGCCGATGAATTCACGGCGCCCCTGGGCATTCATCTTCTGGAAACGGCCTGGGAACGAAAGAGTCTTGAAGAAAAGTTGGGTATCGGAGCTGTAGGATACCTGGACAATCTCGGCTTTCTCAACGAACGGTTCATAGCCTTTCATTGCGTCGCCCTGTCAGACGCTGATATCCGGCTTTTTGCCGAGAGGGGCTGTTCCGTCATCCATAATCCCGAGAGCAACATGAAGCTCGCCTCTGGCGTGGCGCCCGTCCAGGAAATGATCGATCAGGGCGTCGTCGTGGGGCTCGGCACCGACGGTTGCGCCAGCAATAACAACCTCGATATGCTGCAGGAGATGGACATAGCGGCGAAGCTGCAGAAGGTCCATCGTCTCGACCCCGCCGTCATGAAGGCCGAACGGGTGGTTTCCATGGCCACCTCCGTGGGATCAAGAGCCCTCGGCCTCAACGGCTTTGTCGGCAGTCTGAAGGAAGGAATGAAAGCGGATATTATAATCATCGACTGCAATCAGCCTCATCTCACTCCTCTCTACAATCCGCACTCTCATCTCGTGTATGCGGCAAAGGGCGCCGACGTGAAGACAGTCATCATTAACGGGAGGATCGTCATGGACAACCGGCTCATTCTTTCCTTTGACGAGCAGGAGGCCATGGACAGAGTCAGGCGAATAGCCCTGGGGGTTCAGAAAAGTCTTGAAAGGCGGGCGCCATAATCATGACCTTCGACATCCTCATCAAGAATTGTACGATTCTCACTATGTCCCGAAGAGATGAAATTATTCATGGGGGCATTATCGGAATAAAGGATGGAATCATCGCCGATGTTTCAACCGGCGGCGATATTCAATCGATGGACGCCGGAGAAGTAATCGATGCGGAAGGTTCTCTTGTCATGCCCGGACTTGTGAATACCCACACGCATGTTCCGATGGTCTGCTTCAGGGGACTTGCCGACGATCTCCCGCTGATGGAATGGCTCAACAACCATATCTTTCCGGTGGAACGGAAATTCATCAGTCGCGATATGGTCTACGACGGAGCCATGCTTGCGATCGCCGAAATGATTCTCTCGGGAACCACCACATTCTGCGACGGCTACTTCTATGAAAGCAGTGTCGGCCGCGCCGCAGTGGATGCCGGAATGAGAATCGTCGCCAGCCAGGGATTCATCGACTTTCCAACGCCCGACGGTCAGGATCCATCGAATAATGTGAGGATTGCCGAAACGTTTATCGAAAAGTGGACAGATGTTTCTCCCCTCGTCACGCCTTCGCTGGTCTGCCATTCCGCTTATACCTGCTCGCCCCGGACCCTGATGGCCATCAAAGATGTGGCGCGTCGATACGGCGTTGCGTACCAGATACATCTGGCCGAAACGAGAGAAGAAGCGGCTATGATAGAGCGTCTCTATGGAGAAACGCCCGTCCGGCATCTTGATAAACTGGGAGTTCTGGACGATGCAACAATCCCCGCTCACTGCGTCTGGGTGGACGACGAGGAGATTGGAATACTGGCCGACAAGGGCGTCAGAGTTTCCCACAATCCGGAGAGCAACATGAAACTCGGCGCCGGCGTCGCCCCGGCGCCGAAGATGATCGACCGGGGCGTCGTTGTCGGTCTCGGTACAGACGGCGCCGCCAGCAACAATGATCTCGATATGTTCGGCGAGATGGCGACGGCGGCGAAACTGCACAAGGCAACCCTACTTGACCCTACGGTCATGGACGCCCGGACCGTCATCAGGATGGCCACCATCGAAGGCGCCCGTGTCCTGGGACTGGAAAATCGAATCGGATCAATCGAAAAGGGCAAGACAGCCGATCTTATAATTATAGACGTGAACCGTCCTCACCTTACCCCCCTGTACAATTGCTATTCGCATGTCGTCTATGCCGCTTCAGGATCGGACGTTAGAACATCGATCATACAGGGCGCCATTGTGATGAAGGACCGCATCCTGAGAACCATGAATCTCAGCGACGTCATGGACCGGGTAAGGAAAATAGCGGACAGGGTGAAGGCTTTTTCCCAGGGTGGCGCCGCCTCGTAGGGCGAATGTTTTTATATAAAAGCCTGCCGAGACATGACTCTTCGCTGTCCGGAGAACAATCCTTGCAGGAAAATCGCAGGAACATTATACTTACAGGCAGACTTTCAGCACCTGTTCCATATCGGTAAACCCCCGGAACACCTTTAATATTCCATCCATTTTGAGGGTTTTCATCCCCTCTGCAAGAGCTATATTGCGGATATCCATGGCGGAAGACCTGGCGCGAACGGACTGCTTTACCCCGTCCGTGGCAATCATGAGTTCGTGGATAGCCAGACGACCGCGGTACCCCGTTCCCGCGCAGAGTTCGCATCCTTGCTTCTTCATGAGCAATAGCTCGTCAGTATATGGCGGAAGACCTTCCGTTTGACCCGCTGACTCCGAATGGTACTGGACCTCCAGTTCGTCGTACTCCTCTTTGCCGGGATGATAGGAAACTTTGCAGTTCTCGCAAAGCCGGCGAGTGAGGCGCTGGGCCAGGACTCCGAGGACTGCGTCAGCGAAACTGTAAGGGTCCATGCCCATTTCGACTAGCCGGACAAGAGTTTCCGGCGCACTGTTCGTATGCAGGGTGCTTAATACGAGGTGTCCCGTCAGCGCCGCCTCTATGGCCGTCTTGGCCGTATCGGCGTCCCGCATCTCGCCTATCATTATGATGTCAGGATCGGCCCGCAGAAAAGATCGCAGGGCATCCTGAAAGGAAAACCCGATTTTGGGATTCACCTGGACCTGCCGCAGTCCCAGTTGCGTTATCTCAACGGGGTCTTCGGCTGTCCAGATCTTTCGCTCGTCGTCGTTGAGCAAGGCGAGCCCCGCGTGGAGAGTCGTCGTCTTGCCTGATCCCGTGGGACCCACAGAAAGAACGAGACCGTAGGGCTTCGATATTATTTGTTTGAAGTGGTCATGATTCCATTGTGTGAAACCCAGGTCTTCGAGACGGAGCGCCTTGAAAGAGGGCAGTATTCGAAGAACGACATCCTCATTGTTGCCGATCGTCGGCGTCACTTCAACCCGGTATTCCAAACGCTCGTTCTTGTATTTGATGTTCATTTTACCGCTTTGCGGCCGTCTATGCTCCGCTATGTCAAGACCCGACATGATCTTCACCCGCGATGTAACGGCATTCTTGTAGGCTGCCGGTATCTTATGGGCAATTCTACAAATGCCGTCGATCCTGTACCGAACGTTCAGGGGCTGGTTCCGCACTCCGGGTTCAAGATGAACGTCCGACGCGGTTTTTAAGTAACCCTCCACGAGAAGCCTGTTCACAAGCTGAATGATCTGGGAATCGCTTTCGGAAAACCGCTCGCCCTCGCTCTCCTCTGAGACTTCCGAAGGCTCCTCGATCATCTCGCCGATAAGGTCCTTGATGCGGGAGTCGTCAAGGGGAAAATACTTGATTATGGCGGCGGCAATCTGATCGGATGTAGACACGGCGATTTTAATCCGCTTATTCGTGTAAAATCTCAAGGAATCCTCGATCGTCGGATCCGTGGGCTGGGAGGTGACAATGGTAATGACATCGCCGTCCGCCTCGATGGGCAGTATCTGCATGTCGTAGATCAGGTTTTGCGGTATGGCGTTCAGCGCTTCAGGAGCTGGCTCAACATTCTTCATGTTTACGAAGGGCACATGAAATTTAACGGCAAGCGCCGTCAGCAACTGTTCCTCCGTTATAAAGCCCCGTTCGATGAGCAGCGTGCCGATCCGCTTTTTCTTGCCCGTTTCCTGGGATGCCAGCGCCTCATTCACCTGTTCCCGGCTGATAAGTCCCGCCGCCACCAGGATGTCGCCGACCCTCACGCGTGGAGGAATTCTTCCTTCCTGACTGGCCTTCTCTATGGCCTGATCGATCATCCGCTGGGGAATATCGTCCGTCTTTGCAATCACCTCGCCCAGACGCTGGGACCGGAGTTTTTTCTGATCGTTCAAGGCCTCTTCCAGGGCCAGGTCGGAGATCAAGCCCTTTTCCTTCAGGATTTCTCCCACAGGCTGCTCCAGACAGCGGGATTTGATGCATCCCTGGGGGAAAAAGGCGATCTTATAGATGTCCTGGTCGGGAAGATAAGCCGTGAATCCAGACGGATAGTTCTTTCCTTTCAGGAGCAGTGCTTCATAAACGGAACCTGAAAGAGTTAGAATCCGCTCCTTTGCCTCGATGACTTCTTTCGTGAGCGACCAGCCCGGCGCGGGTTTCATGAGGAGACACGATATATCCTGAAGCGAGTAGGTAATATTCTTCTGAGTTTTTTCGTCTTTTATATCGATATACGGATCGACGGGATTGAAAGGCTGAGCGAGAACACCCTCAACAAGACCTTCCCTGTTCAACTCAATGCGGACACGTTCGGCCATGGCATTATCCCTTCCGTTGATGTGTTGGCATGCATGTTAACTCTCTCTATCGTAAAATAACACTAAAAAGTTAAGACGACTGATGACCGGTAGCGATGTCGCGTTGCACGTTTGCGCCTTCGAAATCATGCATCTTGCTCTGAAGGCCCCTATTGGTTTAGAAAGATGCTGTAAGAATTATGATCGACGACCTCACACATACTGCACTCGCGGTCACAAAGGACACCGTACTGAGGATCCTTAACGATATCGGTCTTCTGCTCGAACTGAAGGGTGAAAATCCTTTCAAGTCAAGAGCTTACTACCAGGCCGCCCGGGCTCTCGAAAAAGAATCCGGCGATATAGCCGATCTTGTCGCTACCGGCGCCATCTCTTCGATCAAGTCCATCGGACCGGCCATCGCAAAGAAGCTGACGGAACTCGTAACAACCGGACGCCTCGACTATTATGAACAACTCAAAGCGTCCATTCCTCCGGGTTGCATAGAAATGCTCAAGGCGCCTGGTCTGGGACCGAAAAAAATCCACATCCTGTGCAATGTCCTCGGTATCGCAACTCTCAGTGAACTCGAACGGGCGTGTCGGGAAAACCGTCTTCTCGATCTTCCCGGATTCGGTCAAAAGACTCAGGAAAAGATTCTCGCGGGAATCGAACAGGTAAAATCCTATCGAGACCGCTACCTATTCGCTTCCGTCGCAGGCCGTGCCGAAGAGTTGACGGGTTTTCTGAGAGTTCAGGAAGGCGTCACAGCAGTGGAAACGGCCGGTTCACTGAGAAGGCTCTGCGAAACAGTGAAAGACATAGACGTGGTTGCCGCGAGCGCGGCGCCTGAGATTCTGGCCGATGCCTTTGCCGCCATGCCTTCAGTGGCTCAGGTTACAGCCAAGGGAGCAACGAAGGTGAGCGTACGTCTCTCCTCGGGAATCGCCGCCGACCTGAGAATCGTCTCACCCGGACAATTTCCTTATGCACTCCATCACTTCACCGGAAGCAAGGATCACAACACCGCCCTTCGCGGCCGCGCGAAACGCATGGGATTTAAGCTGAACGAGTACGGTCTCTTCGAAGGCGAGCGTCTTATTCACTGCTCTACCGAGGAAGAACTTTTCGGCGCCCTTGGTCTCTGCTTTATACCGCCGGAACTGCGGGAGGCAATGGGCGAAATCGAGGCCGCCGAGGGATCGGCCATCCCCGATCTCATCGATATGAAAGATGTCAAGGGACTCCTGCATGTTCACACCGACATGAGCGACGGCTCGGACTCCCTGGAACGCATTGTTTCGGCCGCCCGCGCCATGGGATTATCCTACATCGGCATTGCCGATCACAGCATCTCGGCAGCCTATGCCGGAGGCCTTTCCGAAGAAGCGGTCAAGCGCCAGCACGCCTTGATTGATGAAATCATGGCACGTCATCCCTCGCCTCATATCTTTAAAGGCATTGAAGCGGAAATTCTCGCTGACGGAAGCCTCGACTTCTCGGACGACATTCTGGAAACATTCGACTTCGTCATCGCAGCGGTCCACTCCCATTTCTCCATGTCCGCCGAGGCCATGACCAACCGAATCCTAACGGCATTGGACAATCCCCTGACGGCAATTCTGGCGCACCCGACAGGCCGTCTGCTGCTCGCCAGAAAACCTTACGCCGTCGATATCGACAGGGTAATAGATCGTGCCGTTGAACATTCTGTGGCGATCGAGCTGAACGCCAATCCCTTGCGGCTTGATCTTGACTGGAGACAGATCCGGCAGGCCCTGGGAAAAGGCGCCCTCATTGCCATCAATCCCGATTCCCACCGCGCCGCCGATCTGAAGGATATTCGATTCGGCCTCAATATTGCCCGGAAAGGCTGGATGACTCCGAAACATTGCCTTAACTGCCTGGATGTTAAAGAAATCGGCGATGTTTTTTCACGGAAACGCAACCGTCGCCGAAAATCCTGAGAATTTATCGTCTGTGTTTGTTTTCACGGGGCGAACAGAAGGACTGCATACAATAATGACCATGAAACCGATTCCCGCTGGAATGACGACCCTCGCAACCAAGATTCGAGGCTGGATCAGGCTCTCCCGTCCCGCCTTTTATACGGTCGGTCTCGCGCCCTTTGCCCTGGGAACAGTTGCGGCATGGCGAACGAGCGACTCCTTCGATGGCCGTGTCTGCATACTGGGCGCTCTCGTCGTGATCTTGATTATGCTCGCCACCTATCAGGCAGGAGAATACTACGATGTGGTCGAGGATGGGATGCGGCGCCACAGCAATCCTTTTGCCGGGGGTTCCGGCGTCGTCAAAGAAGGAATCCTGTCCCGGAAGACGGCCCTGACGACCAGCGTCATCTCCCTGGCGGCGGCCCTGGCGCTGTCGCTTATTCTTCAATTCGGTCTGGAGAGGGGTTCCTTGACAACGACGTTAACTGTCGCGGGCGCCTTTTTCGGTTTCTTCTATTCGGCGGTTCCCCTGAGACTCGTAGCCCGGGGAATGGGCGAGACAGCCATAGGCCTCTGTTACGGTTGGCTCCCCGTGGCATCGGCCTATTACATCCAGACCGGCACTGTGCGACCAATCGTTCATATCCTGTCGTTGCCAATTGGCCTTTCGATAATTAACGTCATTCTCGTCAATGAATACCCCGACTATGACGACGACCGAAGGTCAGGTAAAAAAAACCTCCTCGTTCGCCTTGGGAAAAGCAAGGGCGCCATTCTCATCGCTGCTGTGACGGGATTGTTATGGTTATCTGCCCCCCTGATTCTATGGTGCGGTCTCGCAAGCCGGATTCTGTTTCTTCTTCTGCCTGCTCTGGGACTCTCGTCTTTTGTGGCCCTTTCAATGATCCGCGGAAGATATAACGAAGCCGGAGAACTGAAGCGCCTCTCCCTGCTGACAATAGCCGTTAATCTGGGAGTCACGGGATCGCTTTTTCTATCCTTTCCATAACAGAGCACACCTGCAATCCCCTCAAGGGCGTTCCACGAGGAAATAAAGTTCGCCTATTTCTTTCATGTGTCCGGCCGTCACGGCTGCCCGCGCGCCGGCCCCGCAGAAGAGATCAACGCGTCCCGTCCCCGTTATGGCGCCGCCGGTATCCTGGTTCACAACAAACCGGGATGTCCTGACCCAGGACTGGATTTCCCCCTCATCATCCAGGAGCGGTTGGCGGACTTGAATGAAAGCGAGGGCGCCCCGCGGATAGAGCGACAGATCCGTGGCGATCGTCCGGCCTGCCGTAACCGGAACGTTCAGCGCGCCGAGAGGTCCGTTTTCTACTACCCTGAAGAAGACATAACTCTCGTTGTGCGAAAGTATGTCCCACATTTCCTCGGGATGTTTGGAAAGATAGCGCCTGATTGCCGGAAGCGACATCCCTTCCCAATCGAGAATGCCTCTATCGATAAAGTAGCCGCCGAGACTGCGATAGGGTCTCCCGTTTGCCGCGTCATAGCTCACGACAATGGTCGATCCGTCGTCAAAACTGACAATTCCCGACCCTTGAATGTGGAGAAAAAATATATCTACGGGGTCGTCAAACCATGCAATTTCATAACTTTTCCCTTCGAGTCTGCCCTCACAGTCGATTTCCCTTCGGGAATGGTAGGGCATTAGTGTCCTTCCCTCGATTCGGCCGACGATCGTTCGGCCTTTCAGGTCGGGCCTGAACCGCCCGAGATCTGCAACGACATAATCGTCGGGCGTTCGATAGATGGGATAGAGATTACTTTCCGTCCGTACTCTGGAACCATGAAGAAGCGGAGCGTAATAGCCCGTGAAAAGAACCCCATCGAGATTCTTGCGAGGAGAACTCCGGTAGACGATGAAGCGGTCCTGAAGAATTTTCTGCCGCTCTTCCGGCGTCAGTTCTTCGTGCATGATTTCCAGGAAGTTCTTCAACGAATTTTTAAGATGTTCGACAGTGTAGCTATGGGGCCCGAAGATCACGAGCCTGTCGTTGGGAAGCCGCTCGTAATAAACAAGGCTCTGTTCTATGGCATCTTCAAGGGATGATACATCCGATTCGTCGATCAGCAGGGGGATCTCGTCGGCGGGAAGAACTGACAGCGGGGGTCCCGGCGCTCGGGGAATCACAGCGGCACAGCCCGACAGCATTGCAAGAATGCCAACAATCGACAGGATTTTTGCGGCGCTCGTCGGCCGCATTATACGCAGCATAGTTCGGAAACCCTTAACCTTTCGAAGCTGCCCTCCTTCAGAGATCGATCACCATGGCGTGTTCATCACAGTAATCGGGATACTTTGGACAGCGAAAGCAGTCGGACCAGATCTTTTCCGGAAGGGCTGTTTTATCAACCTCCAGGAAGTTGACGGACTTGAAAAAGTCCGGCTGGTTGGTCAGCGTGAACACCTTAAAGAGGTCAAGAGTGATCGCCTCTGAAAGCGATGCCTCCACGAGTCTCGTGGCAATGCCCTTTCGCCGGTGAGACGGCGAAACGTAGAGCGACCGGATTTCCGCAAGGTTTTCCCAAAATATATGCATCGCACAGGCGCCCGCGATCTCGTCCGTCTCATCATCGACATGTACGACAAAATCTCTGAGATTGCTGAAAAGATCCATAAGCGACCGGGGCAACATTTCTCCCTTCGAGGCCGATTCGTTGATCAGACGGTGCATTATCTTAACATCGCTTATTTTAGCTTTTCGTATCATTCCAACCTTCCACCATGATCACAATAACCGTCATCTGACTACAAAGGACCGCTCGCGGCTTCCCGTGCCTGTTTCAGCAATTCCGAGGCATGTTGCCTCGTTGCCTCTGTGACGGTAACGCCGCCGAGCATTCGGGCGATTTCCTCCCGGCGTTCCTTTTCCGCAAGGGCCGTTACTTCCGTCGTGGTTCTGTCACCGGCCACCCGCTTCGCCACCCTGAAGTGGCTTTCTCCAAAACTGGCGATTTGAGGCAAGTGGGTAATACAGATAACCTGGTGATGCAGCGCCACTTCCTTCAGTTTTCGACCCACTGCCTCTGCCGTAGCCCCGCCTATCCCCGCGTCAACTTCGTCGAAGATTATAGTGGATACCGAGCCCGTCCGGGCAAGAACCTTTTTCATGGCAAGGATTATCCGCGACAGTTCTCCGCCCGAGGCAATCCGATTCAGGGGTTTCAATGCCTCCCCCACATTGGTGGAAAGATAAAACTCCACCAGGTCTTTTCCCGCGGCCGTCAGGGAATCGATGGCAGCGCCGCTTTTATGAATCTCCGAGACGCGGATGTCGAAAGCGGCGCCCGGCATGTCCAGCGATCGTATCTCCACCTCGATCGCCCTCCCAAGCATCTTCGCCGCTTCCCGGCGTTTTTGCGACAATTTCTCGGCCTGTTCCAGCAGTTCCCTGGAGGAACGGTCCAGTTCGACAGACAACGCGGAGAGGTCCCGTTCGAGCAAGGAAATCGACTCCAGTTCTTGAAGGATCGCTTCCGCTCTGGCAAGAATTCCTTCTATGGAGCCGCCGTATTTGCGTTTCAAAGACCGCAGCAGATCGAGACGGTCATCGATTTCCTGAAGCCGTTCAGGATCGTAAGCCTTGCCGGCGCCGTAGTCCCTGAGAAGAGTCGCGATGTCGTCCAGATCGTAATAGATGCCTTCAAGACGGGCTGTTTCGATACCCAATCCTCCATCGATGGCGCTGATGGACTTGATCTTTCCCGCGACTTCCTTGAGACGATCGATGATAGAATTCTCCCGTGTATAGAGAATCCCGTACGCCTCTTCGGACCACTCACGGAGTTTCAGGGCATGTGTCAAAACCCTTTTTTCTTCCTCGAGGGCAGTGTCTTCCCCCGGGACAACGCCACTTTTCTCTATCTCTTCAAGCTGGTAGGCAAGGAGGTCTTCACGCTCCTTCTTTGCTCTGTTCGTCCGCTCTATTTCCGCAAGCCTGGCCTGGAGTTTCTGGCAATCTGCAAAGAGGCTGCCGTAGCGGTATCTCTCCGGCATGATTCCGGCGTATTCATCCAGTATGTCGATGTGGCTCTCGGCGTTGAGCAGAACCTGGTGCTCGTGCTGGCTGCAGATATTCACCAGCGATTCGCTCAGAGAGGTTAAATGGGTCAATGTGGCGATGGTTCCGTTGATATAGACGCGATTCTTTCCAGACCGAGAAATTATTCGCCTCAATACCAGTTCGTCGTTTGCACCGATGCCCGCGTTTGTCAGCTTTTCCTTGATCGAAGCATTGTTGCCGATATCGAACAAGGCCTCAACCTCGGCATTTTCCGCCGAGGACCTGATGATGTCCGAGAAGGCACGGTCGCCGAGGAGAAGGCCTATGGCGCCGACGATAATCGATTTACCTGCCCCCGTTTCGCCGGTAATCACAGCCATGCCTTCAATAAAGGATATCTTCAGTTCATCGATGATGGCGAGATTTTTGATCGACAGTTCGCGCAACATGGCGTCTCTAGGGCCTGCCGCCCCATCCCAGCTTTGTGCGGAGTATCTCCAGGTAATCGTGATAAGGTGAATTAACCAGAAGGATATGATCTCTGGATCTCGCAATTCTCAGTGAATTTCCTGTCTCCAGGCTGCAGGAAAGCTGGCCGTCCATTGTCACTCTCGTGCCCTCTTCGGCCGCCAGAAGCACCAGATCAACGACGGCGTCGGGCGGAACCATGATCGGCCTGTTGGTGAGCGCGTGGGGACAGATAGGATTGATGATAATCGACAAGAGTTCCGGGAACACGATGGGACCTCCCGCCGAAAGAGAATAGGCCGTAGAACCCGTCGGCGTCGATATGATGAGCCCGTCGGCTTTGAAGATGGTGAGATATTTGCCGTCGATAAAGGTCTCAAGGTAGATCATCCTCAGGAGATGACCGCGATCGATTACGACATCGTTCAACGCCGTATAGGTTTCTCCCTTGACGGTAACGTCGAGCATCATGCGCCGCGACACGGAGTACCGGCCTCGAATTATGGATTCCATCGCTTCGAAAAGTTCATTGAGATTCACAACCGTCATGAAACCCAGGCCGCCGAGATTAATGCCTACTATCGGCACTGGCCGGCGACCGGCTGACCGCGCGGCTCTCAGAAGAGTTCCATCGCCGCCGAAAGCGACGATCATGTCCACCGCATCGGTGAGAGCTTCTCTATCCATGGCTGGCCCTTGGCCCGTCACCGCGGCGATTTCGGACTCCAGTACAACCTCAACAGATCGCTCCTTCAACCACTGCGCAAGCCGCATGGAATACTCGGCGGCGTCAGGCTTCTCACTATTGGCAATTATTCCGATGGATTTCGGCGCAGTCATGACTCTTCCTGTTACCGGTTCCGGTAAAAATATCATGGTTACGTACCATAAAACAGGAGTGCTGTCTATATCAAAAGATTGAGGTTGATCGATTAATTGTTTTATAATATCAACATATTATACTATAACAAACCCCAAGAATGATCTTCTCCTCCGACTTGACAGACCCCAGCAAAGGGGGTATGGTTCGTCGCCGGATAAAACCGCTAGTGAAGGATGACGAACTCATGGGTTTTCTGAAGGGAATGCTTACATTCACCCGCTATCATGTAATCGGCGATCTGCCGCAGGAGGCCGCCGCCTTTATAGATGAGAGGATAAAACGTTTCTCCTTCAGGGACGACCGTGAGGCAGGCGAAGAAAAATCCTTGGGCTGGACAAGCCTCGACAATATTCTGGACACCGATTTCAGTTATGCGAATTACTCAGTGGGCGATTATATTTTTTTCACCTTGCGAATCGATCGCAAGACGGCGCCTCCGGCTCTCCTCCGGCTGAAGACTCTTCAAGCGGAACAGCGGCGGCGCGATGAACGGCAAGCGTCGACTCTCTCGCGGGCGGAACGACAGGATATAAAAGAAGCTGTCCGCACATCTCTTATTGCGGCCGTTCCCGCGGTCCCATCGGTTTACGAGGTCTGTTGGGCGCCATCGAAACATATGGTCTACTTCGGATCAAACTCCGACAAGGCGATCGAAGAATTTGAAGATCTTTTCACTCGAACCTTCCAGGTGAAACTATCGGCGGCCCTTCCCTGGGATTCCCAGTCCCTTGACAGTGGCGCCGGCGAACGGCTGTCGGCCCTGGCATCGACGGCGTCGCTCTCATGGCCGGGCAAGGAGCCCCAATCATGAACGGGACAACCGGCGGCAATTATACATTTCTCGGCAGAGAATTCCTCACCTGGCTTTGGCATAAGAGCGAAGAAAGAAACGGCGTCGTCAACCTGCCGGGTCAAGGCGATATTGGCGTTATTTTCCTTCGACGCATCGTCTTCGAATCGGGAGAGGGAGAATTTGCGGAAACCGTATCCTGTCAAGGTTTCCGAACGGATCTCAAGGAAGGAAAGGCCGCTCTCCGTCAAGGCAAGAAAATACGAGAGGCCCGCCTTCGCCTGTCAATAGGAACAGCCGATTGGGAGTTCACATTCAATGCGGATAATTTCAGGTTCCAGTCCCTGAGCCTTCCTGCGGGGCCTGAGGAGAAGGACGACAGCGAGAGCAGAGAGGCCCGGCTCCTTGACAGAATCGGCATGACCGAAGAAGCTGTCGCGACAATGGAAAAACTCTTCGCCTATTTTCTTGAGAAGCGTCTTTCTGGGCAATGGCAAACTGAAGAAATTCCTCGATTCGATAAATGGCTTCGCAATTGAATTGAAATAATAAAAAATCAAGCTTCTGCTTTAGCATTCTTCTTGAATCGCAAAGTATTCTCCATCGGTCGACAGGTCCTTCACGACAAAACCCTGCGCCTCGAGATACCGGAGATGAGCCAGGGCTTCTCCCGTGGCGAACCAGCGCTGGGCGGGCGGAAAGGCTTCCCATGATCGAACGCGAAGATCCCACGTCATTCGGGAGGCCACTGATGAACCCGTCATGGGTCCGTCACGGAGTATCTTCATGACTTCTTCGCTTCTTTTCCGGTGATGCGCTTCGATTTCACCGATTCTTCTCCGGCAGTTGTCTATTATGCCCCGATGTCCCGGGAGCAGAGTTTCTATGGAAAGTGCGGCGACTTTGGACAAACTCTCAAGGTAAAGGGACAGGCGGTTCTCATCGTCGAGCCATCCCGTTATGTTTGGAGTTATATCGGAGAGAATATGGTCTCCTGCAATGAGAATGCTCCCTTTCGGGTCGAAGAGACAGGCGTGCCCCATGGTGTGACCGGGCGTCTCGACGCATTCAAAGCGATAATCTCCTACCGTAACGACATCGCCTTCACGCAACGCCGTTGCGCTGCTAAGCCATCGTGCATCGTAATGAAAAGCCGGATACCGCAACGATAGAGCCTCGAGGTCCGCTTCAGCCAGCCCGCTTGCCCGACCGGCCGAAAGGAATCTCGCCCACAGTCCCCGGTCGATGCGATGACGGATTTCCTTTGCGCCGCAATAAATTCTCTTGGATTGACCGGCGAGCCTGTGGACCAAGCCGGCATGGTCGGGATGCATATGGGTTATAAAAAACTCGGCGCGCGCCGCATCGACGCCAAGCTGAGCCAATCCCTCGGGCAAAACCCGGTCGCAGACATCGAGATTAAACCCCGTATCCACGATAAGAACGGCGCCGCCCGACATTACGACATACGAATTGACATGCTGCAACGGGTTCTCGGGAAGAGGAACTTCTATTCTGAAAATGTCCGGACATACTTCGAGAATCATTTATTGCCGTCCTTCTTCAGGAAACAGTGCTTCCTAACATAGACCTGTTGTTCAATTCCATTATTTTCATAAAGATTTCCACAACGGACGAATCACTGAATCCCAGCGTTATCCCTTCAGGAGGAATCTCATTATCATCGACCTGTCACGATCTCACTTACCCCCGCCGCAGAAACTGCAAGTATTGTTTTATCCCTGCTTAAAATCTTCCTTTCTGATTCCGTACTGACTCAGCAGTTTGTGGAGCCGCCTCCTGGTTATTCCTGCCAGGTCGGCCGCAACGCCGATACGCCCGCGCGTCTTCGCCAGGAGAACGGCAAGATAGGAGCGCTCCGCCTCTTCCACCGCTTTGCGTCTGACGATGGAAAGTCTTTGAAGATCCTTCGGCGGCAGATCCTCGACAATAGATTCCGTAAACAGCTCCTGAGGAAAGGATTTCCTGGTAAGGCGTTTTGATGTCTCAATAATGAAGGCCCGTTGAATGAGATTCTCCAGCTCCCGTATGTTCCCCGGCCAGCGGTATCGAATAAAGGCATCCATAACTTCCCGGCTTGCTCCTTCGATTTCCCTTCGGTTCATTGCATTGAATTTCTTAATAAAATAGTCAATAAAAAGCGGGATGTCCTCACACCGTTCGCGAAGTGGCGGAATAAAAACGGGAAATACGTTGAGGCGATAATAGAGATCGTTCCGGAACTCGCCTCTTCCGCACATGGCCTCAAGATCGTTATTTGATGCGGCGATAACCCTGACATTACAGGCGATGGGCCGCTCGGCGCCGACGGGTTGAATAGTGTGATCCTGGAGAACCTGAAGAAGCTTGATCTGCGTGGCAACCGTTACGGTGCCGATTTCATCGAGGAATATCGTGCCTGCCGAAGCAACCTCGAACTGCCCCAGTTTCCGTCGTATGGCCCCGGTAAAAGCGCCTCGCTCGTGGCCGAAGAGTTCGCTCTCGATAAGAGTTTCCGGAATGGCGCCGCAATGGACATTCACGAAGCGCCGGTCTCTTCTCCTGGACATCTCATGGATTAACCGGGCGATAATCCCTTTTCCTGTTCCGGTTTCGCCCGCAAGAAGAACCGTTGTCTCCGTGGGAGCGACCATGCGCACCTTTTCAAGGATGCCCAGCATATGAGAAGATTTTGTCTTGAGCATCCAGTTTACGTCCCCGTCAAGCAACGGCTCGTGGAGGATGCTCTCTTCCGTTTTCAATTGACGGCCTCTGCCTGCCGAATCGACGACATGCCGAAGCTCATCGTCATTAAGAGGCAACGTCACATAGGAATCAGCGCCTGCCCTAACGGCGGCAACGGCTGCCGATACATCTCCCCGGGGAGCCACTATAATGATCGATATGGAAGGAGTTGCCCGGCGGATCGATGCACAGATACGCAAGAACCCGCCGGAATCCCCGGGGGCCGATTCCGACTGCACGTCATTCAGGTCAACAAAGAGAACCGAGGGTTTCAACTCATCAATTAAATCAAGGCATGGCGCGATCGAAGCGGCCCGATCCACCGTGAAGGCCCCCCCAAGAATTTCGGCGATGGACCGGTGAACCGCCGATGCTTGCGTCATTACGATGGCTTTTTTCATCACAATCCTCCGCCTTCACGATCACGGTCCCGCTACTGAACCTTCCCGCCTCACTTCGGCGACGCCCTGATATGTCGGATTTGTCTGGCACTTCATGGCGGCGTAAATTGCTCCGGGGAAAAAGGAGTAAGAATCCAGACGCTCAACGTCGTATCCCAGCTTGATCAAATGATCGATTACCGAAGGGTCGAATCGAGCGGCTTCAATGCTGATTTTTCCTCCCATGGAGCAATGGAGTCGCGGCCTGTCCACAGCCTCCCCGAGGGAAAGCCCCCCGTCAATGACATGAAGAAGGAACTGGGCGACAGCGGAAAATATTCTATCGCTGCCGGGGCTCCCCACAACGATCCAGGGTTTTTCATTCCTGAAAAGGATCGAGGGAGAGACCGTTGAATAGGGCACTGCGTTAGGTCGCAGATAATAAGGATTGCCGGGATCTTTCGTCTCCATCGTTCTAACGTAATTATTGTAAAGAAAGCCGAGACCCTGAGCCGCTACGGCTGAACCGTAGATGGCCTCGATCGATTGACTTATGGCCACGGCATTGCCCTCGTCGTCGATGACGGAAAGATGAGTCGTTTCTCCGCCGTCGCGCGGGCTGGCATCGCAGGACAGCGCCGGATCAATTGATACTCTTATGGATTTAACCAGCTCTGCGGCGAAGCCGGCATTGACCATCGTATCATCCATAGCTTGAGCGTAGAAATTGGGGTGGTAAGGATATTGACGCCGTTGAAGAAGGGCCTTCCTGAAGATTTCAGCAAGGCAGTGCTGGTTTTGGGGAGTTACGGGAGCAAGCATCTCCGGCGCCATATGATCGAGCATAAGAAGTACAAGCGCCAGGCTGCGCCCCCCGGCCGGAGGCGGCATGGTGGCCACGGAAAGGCCTCGATATGGAATGGCGATTGGTCGCCTCTCAATGGGCCAGGGAATGAGAGCAAGATCTTCCGTACGAATCAGGCCGCCGTTGGCCTCCATATCTTCTCCGATGATGCGGGCGATCCTTCCGAGGTAAAATTCCCTGGGACCCCGCTCGGCGATAATTTCCAAAAGGGCCGCAAGGTCAGGCTGAACGAAGCGATCGCCTGTGTCGTAAGGATAAGAAGCGTTTTTCAGAAAATATCGCGCGCCCGAGCGCGAAGACGCCGCCATCAAGGCGGACAGTTCCCTCTGCTGCAACCTGTGCTGAAGGGGCGATATTCGATATCCGTCACGGGCGATGCGGATCGCCGGCTCAATAAGGGTCGACCATTCGAGCCTTCCGTACCGGAGATGCAGATAGCCGAGAAAAGCCAATGTGCTTGGAACCGTAGCGGCTCGGTACCCGTGAATGCGATCTGAATTGACGATTCGCGAAATATGGGCGAGAGACGGCAGACGGCTCGAACCATCAACGGCAAAGGTCCTTCCATGCAGGTGTATGAGGGCCATGGATTGACCCCCCAAACCGCTTGACTGCGGTTCGCAGACGGACAGTGCAAACGCAGCAGCGCATGCCGCGTCCACGGCGTTTCCGCCTTTTTTCAGCATGCTCACGCCGGCTTCAGTGGCAAGGGGGAAGGCCGTTACGACGATGCCTCCTTCCGTTACGGCATACTTTTCATCGTCTGTCGCATCGCCTGGTGCTTCGATACGTTCGAGATCCATAAGCGCCCTCCCCTGGTTTCATCTTGCTGATACCGCAGCAACGATTATACCAGGCGCCAGTTCATTGATTTGTCTGAATCGCCGATTGCAAAAAACGATAGGTGAATTTTTAATTCCCATATATTCAAGCTCACCGATTTATTACTATCGCATTATGACCCGCGGGGCAAGCAACGATTTATCCCGATGACTATATATTACATTAATTCAAATAGTTAACATGAATTTACTGCTTCTTGTCAGTGAATATCTTCGAGATATTATCTTCTTTTTAATGGGCGCCTTATATTCTCAATTATTTAATTTATGAGAACCATAAAGGCTCATAATAAATGGTCATGGATATAATTAGTTGATATACATTGATAAATATAATGGCACAGGCTTTGCAAATTATAGTGCATCAAGAGATCATGATTTCTCACTGAGGGCGAGGCAAATAACGTTTATGGAAACTGCTTCTTCTCTTCATCAGCCTGACCTGCATGCAATCACGGGACTTCGCAGGCGCTTCGATACGGAAGAGTGCTTTGCAAAGGCCGTGAATGGCGTAGATGTATCTTTCAAGCGCAGAGACGCCACTGCGTGCAGGCGCCTGTACCGCAGCAATTTTCGGCTTATTGCCTTCGCACAGGAAAACATAATATATAAACAAAATATATAAACAAACCAGGACAGGAAGCTTTATCGGCCATGACCTATGATCTGATCATACGGAACGGAACAGTCGTCGATCCCGCGAACAATCGCTGCGGAATTTTCGACGTGGGCATTGCCGCCGGAAGGATCGCAGCCGTCGAACGAGAAATACCGGCGTCGCCATCATGCAAGGTTTATGATGCCGGCGGTCGACTGGTTATGCCCGGACTCGTTGACACCCACGTCCACTTGACCCCGCCGCGACGATCAATCGGATTCAAGATGCTGGCACAGGCAGGAGTCACCACGGCTCTCGACTGTTCAGGCCTCGTGCCTGATATAATCGAGGGCATGGCCCGCAATGGAAGCGGCATCAATGTGGCCGTGCTGAATCGCCTCGTTCCCGGCGACACTGTCAGCGTCCCGAATGCAGGAAAAACCGAGATCGAGTCATTTATTGAACGATCGCTCCTGGAGGGCGCCCTTGGAATCAAGCTCCTTGGAGGTCATATCCCCCTCACTCCGGAAGCGACAGCTAACGCAATCGAACTGGCAAACAGACAACGCTGCTATGCGGCCTTTCATTGCGGCAGTACAAAAAACGGCAGCAATCTCCTGGGCCTTCAGGACGCTCTCGAGTTAACTGGTGAAAATCATCTCCATATCTGTCACGTCAACGCCTACTGTCGAGGCTATACACACTCATCGCCTGTCTGGGAATCTTATATTGCGCTGAGAGAACTGGCCCAGCGGCGGCGCCTTGTTAGCGAATCGCACATCGCCCCTTACAACAGCTGCGGCGCCCGTCTGGATGCATCGGTTCCCCGAAGCCATGTAACCCGTGCAAGCCTGATTGCGGGCGGGTACGATCCGACAGCGGAAGGCCTTAAAGAGTCCGTGCGCAACGGCCATTGCAAAGTTCAAAGGATTACAGAAACTGGAGTAGTTTATGCCGATCCGGAAGAAGGACTTGCACTGTTGCAAAGATATAATTTCGAAGTCATGATCTCCTTTCCGGTAAACCACCGCTCCACGGCCTTTCTTATGGCCACGGAGAAGGACAACGGCGGTCGTTTTATCGTCACGGCCCTCAGCACCGACGGAGGGGGCATCCCTCGAAATTTCCTCCTCAGTCACGGCCTGAGCTTGGTCAAATTCGAAGCATTGACAATCGAAGAATTCGTAACGAAATCTGCGTGGAAACCGGCACTCATGCTGGGGCTTCACTCGAAGGGCCATCTGGGGGAAGGCGCAGACGCCGACATTGCGGTCGTCGATTACGAAGAGCAGAGGGCTGACCTCGTCATAGCTGGCGGACAAATCATTGCGGAACAGGGCGAAGTCATGGGAATGGGAGGCGCCCTCGTCACAACGGAACGGGGCCGCGCTTCGCTTGAGGCCGGCAATATCCATTTTAAAGTGACCGATCTCGACACGAGCCTTTTCTATAGTGCGCTTGAAGATTGACGCGGCAATTCCAGAAAGTCCCTGGCGCACAGGGATAGCGAGCAGGCGAATATGGAAAAATAGCTGCAAAGCAGGCCATTTTACGGAACCGACCATATTTCCGGCTCTACTGGGATTCAATCACCTGGGCGACGGACTCCAGGACGCACTGGATACGAGGCTTAAATGACAAATGCAATGAAAGGACACCCTCAGCCATGTTGGATGCAACAGATCAATCAGTTTCTCTTGACGAATACACGGAGGAACTATTCAATGAACTCTATTCGACAGGCCCAGCAGGAACGCCGCCGGATACTAATCTTGCGGAGGAAATTCGTTCTTCCTTCGAAGATGCCCGGTTGTCAAAACTGACCCAGCCGATACTGCACTTTTTTTCCTGTCTTCTCCTTGCACGCCGGGAAAACAGCCTCTCGCCCGATGATTTCGGGCTCACTCGGAAGGATCTCATCGATCTCGCTCAACGCCACGAGTCCATCGACGAGCACGGAGTCACGGTTGGAGGAAGGATCAACCGGGCAATTCCCATCGTACTCGCGGCAAACAAGCGCGTCCGGCGCTACATGACGACAAGAGACCAAGAGGCGCCGAGCGGCATAGATCTGTGGCTGCGAATCCAGGAGAATGTCGGCCGGATCAAAGAGGCGCTCTCCATGAACGACGACGATTGGTATTCATACCAGGGTCAGCTCCGTCACGCCATCGATTCCGTTGACACCCTCTCGAAAATCCTCGAACTTCCTCCTGCGGCAATCCACGATGTACTTCGGGTGACGCAATCGTACCGCATGAGAATCACACCCTATTACGCGAGCCTCATCCAGCCCGGGCAATTGAATGATCCCGTGCTGATGCAGTGCGTCCCCACGGGCGAAATGGTGGATGCCGTGGGCGATGAAATACCGCCCGTAGCGGCGGATCACTCGCCGGCGAGACTGATCGACCAGTTCTATCCTCGCGTAACGACTATCAAGTCGACGAACATGTGCGCCATGTACTGCACTCATTGCCTGCGCATCGCTCATATCGGCGCAAAAGACCGGATATATTCCCGAGAGGCTTACGGCGAGGCCCTCGACTACATTCGCAACAACCGTTACATTCGCGATGTTCTCGTCACGGGCGGCGACGCCTTTGTCCTGCCCAACGACATGATCCGCTGGCTCCTGGGAGAACTGGACAAAATAGAACATGTGCGGACGAAACGACTGGGCACTCGCATTCCGGTGACGGCGCCCATGCGCATCGACCAGGATCTCCTGGATGTTCTCGGAGAAAGCAACGACATCAAGCCCCTTCGGGTTGTCACGCAAATCAACACCGCCCAGGAAATCACTCCTCTGAGCCGGGAAGGTTTCAAGGCTCTCTCCGGACGCGTCATGGCCGTCATGAACCAGGCAGTCCTCCTCAAGGGAATCAACGACAGTCCCGTCAAGATGTGGAAGCTTTGCGAAACCATTCAGGAAGCCTACGTACGGCCGTACTACATCTTCAACTGCTCCTACCGGAATCCCCAATTCTCCCATCTCAGGGTTCCCGTCGAGGTGGGGCGCGATATTGTGGAAAGCATGTACGGCAACATATCGGGCGATGCAATTCCCCGGTATATCTGCACGGCCGGCGGCAAGGTGCCCATGCATCGCGACAACGTCATGGGTCGCGACGGATCGACAGTGGCACTCAGGAAACCCTGGTCCGGCGAGGAAGTTCCCTACCCCGACGCCGATCCTGTGGAATATGAACGCACAGATTTCGCCTTTGCCAGATACAGTGAGTGAGTGATCATGAAAACAAAAATCATCGGTTCAATCGATACGCATCGCCCGGAGATGCTCGGCCTGTTAAAGGAACTCGTCCTGGTCCAGAGCGGCAGCGCAAACAAGGCCGGAGTCGACCGGGTCGGCCGCATCATAGCGTCAAAGCTTTCCGATCTCTCCCTGTCGGTGCGGGGCGAACGGCAGGAGTCCCTCGGCGACATTCTCGTCGCCTCGACGGAAAGGGCGGGAGAACGAGGCAATATACTTCTGATCGGCCACATGGACACGATCTTTCCCGCCGACAGCCCTTTCACGGGGTGGCGCGAGGATGAGAAGAACGTGTACGGACCGGGAGTGATCGACATGAAGGGCGGTCTTGTTGCCGCCATCTACGTTCTTCAGAGCCTCTTCGACGCCGGACTCCTTCATCGGATGCCCCTTCGAATAATCTTCAATTCCGATGAAGAGATCGGTTCGCCGGCATCAGGCCCTATCATCGCCAGGGAAGCCAAGAAAAGCGCCATGGCTTTCGTCTTCGAGTGCGGCGGCCTGAACGGCGAAGTGGCGACGGGACGGAAAGGACGCCTGGGGCTGAAACTCCTTGTAAAGGGCCGGGCGGGCCATGCTGCCCAGACGGAAGGAGGGAAAATCAGCGCCGCCCTCGAGCTTGCCCACTGTATTATTGCCCTGGAGGCCCTCAACGGGAAGGTTCCCGGTCTTACCGTGAATGTAGGCCGCCTGGCAGGGGGCATAGCGCCGAATGTCGTCCCCGAGGAAGCCTGGGCTCTCGTGGATGTCCGTTTCAAATCCTCCGAAGGCCGTTCGTTCTTTGAATCTTACCTGAAGGAACTCGTACAAAAATCATGCGTCGCCGGCGCCCGAAAGGACGTTGAAATCATCAACGAACGGCATGTAATGGAAAGCACCGAAACAAACCGCGCTCTCTACCGGCTCGTTGCCGGCGAGGCGCAGGGTCTTGGCATAACAGTCCTGGAGGAATTCCGGGTCGGTTGCTCCGACGCCAATATCGTGGCCCAGGAAGGGACGCCCGTTTTAGACGGCCTGGGTCCCGTAGGCGACTATGATCACAGCGACCGAGAATTCATGATCAGGGAAAGCCTCTTCGAGAGGACGAAACTGGCGGCTCTCTCGGTCCATCAGGCGTGGCTGAAATTACAGGAAGGATCTCTTTTTAATACATGACGGACATTGATATAAGCCTTTCAAAAACGATCGCCATGATCGAGGAATCTTTTCAACCGTCGCAGGACGGCAAGTGCGCTGTCGCCGAGGGCGGCATGGTGGCGACGGCATCTCCCGCCGCCACGGCGGCCGGCGTCTCCATGCTGGAACGAGACGGCAACGCCGTCGATGCCGCCTGCGCCGCTGCTTTCGCCCTTGCCGTCTCGGAACCCCAGGCGAGCGGCCTCGGCGGTGAAAGCAAGGCGATTCTTCACTTCAACGGCGAAACCGTCGTCATTGACGGATCCAGTCGCGTTCCTGAAGGCTTCGCTCTCTCCTGCGGACAAATGGATGATCTGCGATTTGGTTACCGAGGGACCTCCGTACCGTCAACGGTTGCCGTCCTGGCCCATCTCCATAGGCGTTTCGGTGCAAAACCCTGGCGGGACATTATAGAACCAGCCATGGGAATCGCCCGGGAGGGATACTGCATTTCGGCCCTGCAGGAAAATCTTCTGCAACGTGAACTTGACCGTTTTATTCAGATCCCCTCGCAATCGGGCGCCCGCTATTTTCTAAAGAACGGCCGGCATCCCTATCGGGAAGGCGACCTTTTCAGACAGCATGATCTGGCATCGCTCCTGGAAGATCTTGCGGATTTCGGACCTGAATATTTTTATCGGGGCAATCCAGCCAAATTGATTGACAGCGACATGAAAGGCAACGGGGGCTTTCTGCGGGCAGAGGATCTCGACCGCATTCCCTGGCCGAGAGAACGAAAACCCATTACCGCGGCATACAGGGGAATGGAAGTGTCGACGGCCCCTCCTTCGTCGGGGGGGCGGATGCTGCTCTTCACTCTTATGGTCCTTGGCAGACTTCCCGCAACAATGCTCGCCCAAGGCGCCGAAGAACGATGCGGTCTCCTGGCGGAAGTCTTTCAAGAAGCGCTCATCAGTTCGAAGAAGGAAACCCCCGATCCTTTTATATACAGCTTTGAAAATGATATCATGTGTTCCCGATCAACGATTGAAAAAGTCGCCATCGCCCTTACAGGGGGCCGACAGTCATCTGGGCTGCCGCGGAAGGACTCCGGCGGAGAAACGACTCACCTCTCGGTCATGGACTGCCGGGGCAATGCCGTCGGCATCACCCAGTCGATAAACCTCGTCTACGGAGCAAAGGCGGCGGCACAAGGCCTGGGATTTATCTATAACGATTATCTGATCGACATGGAACGCAATGACCGTGAAAATCCTCATTTCCTAAGACCCGGCGCTCCCTCTGTTTCGTCGGTCGCGCCGACCATCGTCACATGTAACGGAACGCCCTGGATGGTTGTTGGAAGTCCGGGAAGCGAGCGGATTTTCAGCACCGTGACTCAGTTTATAAGCAACATGCTGGACAGAGGCATGCCGATGTGCCGGGCGATGAAAGAACCTCGCCTCCATTGTTTCATAGACGGCAGAATATCTTACGAGGGAAACCGGTTTCCGCCGTCTGTTCTTGATCATCTTGCAGAATGCGGATACGAACTGGACGAACGGGAACCCTGGAGTTTTTTTCTCGGAGCGATACATGCCGTGCTCAAGTGCGCTACCCGTCCCGGATACCAAGGTGTCGCGGAAATCAGGCGCGACGGCACGGCCCGGGGTCCCCGAAGCTTATGAGAATCGTTCGTGCAAGGAGGTGATGAAAGGGAACGAGCGGAACAAAACGCACAGTACCGTTGACCAATAACTTAAGGAGGTTCTTACTATGAGACACCGTATGTTTGTTTCTATCGCTGCAATTTTTTGTGTCGTCCTTCTTCTGGCGGGCGGCACGGCTCAGGCCGCCGAAGGGAAGCGGGGCGGCATTCTGAAAGTGGTCATCGACGCCGATCCGCCGACTCTCGATCCGCATTCATCGACGACAACTCTCGTATTTGCCGTAGGATACCATATTTTTGAAGGGCTCTACGCTCTCGACGGCTCCTTCGCGCCCATTCCCATGCTCGCCGAATCGATGCCCGTCATCAGCAAGGACCAGCTTACCTACACCATTACGCTCAGAAAGAACATTGCATTTCATGACGGATCGCCCCTGACGGCGGAGGATGCAGCGGCCTCGATCAAAAGATGGGGCGCACGCAGCAGTTACGGCAAGGCCGTCTTCAAAAATCTTGATTCTTTGAAGATCATCGACAACCGCACCATAGAATTGAAATTGAAGAAGCCCACGGGCGCCACCCTTGTATCCCTCGCCATGCCCAACGGCGGCGCCTTCATCTATCCCAAGGCGCTCTGTGAAAAATACGCCGACAAGCCTCTTGCTGAATTCATCGGAACGGGCCCCTTCAGTTTTGTGGAGTGGAAACCCAACCAGCACATTAAAGTAGCTCGATATGCGAACTACCAGCCTCTGGCGACCCCTGCTTCCGGTTTCGGCGGCAAAAAAATCGCCTTCGTTGATGAACTGTACTTTGTCCCCATTTCGGACGAAGCCGTCCGCCTCAACGGCGTGGAAGGCGGCGAATACGATTTCGCCGATTTTGTCCCGGTTGACGAATACGACCGCCTCCAAAAAGAAGGCAAGCTCCAGGTCCTTCCATCGGCGCCCCGCGCATGGTTCGCCTTCAATTTCAACAAGCGGGCGGGCGTTATGAGCAACAAGCTGATACGCCAAGCCTTCCTGGCGGCGCTCGACATGGGCCCGGTAATGGCAGCCGGCTATGGAAATAAAGCTTTCTGGCGCCTTGACCCCGGCATTATGCTCAAGGAGCAGGTCTGGTGGTCCGATATTGGCCGGGACCGTTACAACCAGGCTGACGCCGAAAGGGCAAAAGCTCTTCTGAAGCAGGCCGGCTATGCAGGAGAACCGATTATCTGGATGTCCGGCAAGCTCGAATACAATCTCTCGCTGGCCGCTAAAAATCAGCTTGAGAAAGCCGGTTTCAATATCGACCTCCAGGCCATGGAATGGGCCACGCTGGCGGACCGCAGAAAGAATCCCAACCTTTGGAATATCTTCAGCACGGGCATGACAACGAGGCCGGACCCGACGATGATGACGGTTCTCAATTCCAAGTACGACGGTTGGTGGGAGAATCCCAAGCTCCAGGTATTGATGGACAGTCTCAACACCGAGAGCGAGTTCAAAAAACGCTACGCAACGTTAGTGGAGATTCAAAAACTCTTCTACGACGATGTGCCGACAATCAAAGTGGGCGATTATGCCAACCTGAGAATAGCGGCTAAAAATGTAAAGGGTTTCAAGAATCTGAACGAAATCTTTTTCTGGAATGTCTGGAAGGATTGATCGTTGTCTTTCGCCGGGCCGGTTCTATGCCGGCCCGGCGATTCACCGGCATCGACGCTGCAGCGCTTCTGAACGGCCGGCGTAAATTCAGGGTCGTTGAAAAATCTGCGGCATAAGGGAGTGACCGTGGGCATTTATCTTCTCCGGCGATTCGTGGCATTGATTCCCGTCCTTATAATTGTGGGAACGATAATCTTTTTTATCATGCATCTCATGCCGGGGAATCCGGCTTCGCTGATGCTCGGTCCGGAGGCGACGGATGAACAGATAACGGCGCTTTCGGAAAAAATGGGCCTCGATCGACCGGTGCTTATTCAGTTTTTCGAATGGTTTAAAAATATTCTACGGGGAGATTTCGGCAATTCACTGTTTTTCCAAGGGATGCCCGTGACGCGCGTCGTATACGAACATTTTCAGGCAACACTTTTTCTGACGCTGACGGGACTGTCCTTTGCGGTTATTTTCGGCATAGTTTTCGGAGTCCTGTCCGCAGCCTTTCACGATCGCTTGCCCGATCGCATACTCATGGTCATAACCTCTATCGGCGTTGCCATACCGAATTTCTGGCTCGGACTCATGCTTGCGCTTGTCTTTGCCATTTTGTTTCCCATTCTTCCTCCGGCGGGATACAAGCCTCTGAGCGCCGGGATTTGGACAAGCTTCAGATATCTCATTCTTCCCGCTGTGGCCCTTGCCTTCGGACAGGCATCGCTGATCGCCCGGATGACCCGGGCCAATATGCTCGAATCTCTTCAAAACGACTATATCAGAACAGCCCGCGCCAAAGGACTGCCGGAAGGGATCGTCGTCTTCAAGCACGCCCTGAAAAATGCCCTTATACCGACTATCACCGTAATCGGGCTCTCTTTCGCCAATCTCATGGGCGGGGCGGTCGTAACGGAACAGATTTTCAATATCCCGGGCATCGGCAGACTTCTCATAAAGTCCGTATTCACCCGCGATTACCCCGTTATAGAAGGCATCGTGCTCTACATCGCCGGCGCCTGGGTGCTTGTAAATCTTCTTGTCGACGTTGCCTATAGTTTTTTCGATCCGCGGATCAAGTACTGAAAGGAGCGTTTTCAGGGTGTTACGCGTCACAAATCAAGAATCGAAAGCCCGGGGGTCTCGCAGATTCGCAACCGTGCGCCTCTTTACCCGCAACAAGACTGCCCTCTTCGGCGCCGCCGTCCTGCTCTTCTTCATCGTTGTCGCCCTTGGAGCGCCCCTCATTGCAACACATCGGCCCGCCGATATGGACCCGTCACTGAGGCTGAACAAACCGAATGCCGTCTATTTCTTCGGCACCGATCGATTCGGACGGGACCTTTACAGCAGGGTCGTCTACGGATCGCGAATTTCCCTCGGAGTGGGGCTGAGCGTCGTGGCTTCTACGACGATTCTGGGCGCGCTCCTTGGATTGCTCGCAGGGTATTTTCGAAGCGTCGATGAGATTCTCATGCGCATTCTCGACGGCCTCATGGCCTTTCCCGGGATCATTCTCATGATCACTATCATGGCCGTTCTCGGATCCAATCTATTCAACGTCATTCTTGCGCTGACCGTCGTTTATACGCCCCGCATGGCCCGCGTTGTTCGAAGCGCCGTCATGGTGCAGCGTGAAATGACCTATGTTGAGGCTGCCCGCGCGGCAGGGGCCGGCGATCTGAGAATTCTTCTGTGGCACATCCCGCGGAACTGCGTTGCACCGGTGATCATTCAGGCAACGATGATCTTCGCCTACTCGGTCCTCTCGGAATCTTCGCTGAGTTTCCTGGGGGTCGGCGTACCCCCGGAAATTCCCAGTTGGGGCAATCTGCTGAGCGACGGAAAAGTCTTTCTGAGGCGAGCGCCCTGGATAACCATCTTCCCCGGCCTCACCATTGCCGCCTGCGTGCTTGCTCTCAATACGCTGGGCGACGGACTCAGGGACATCCTGGATCCCCGCATCCGCAAGAAGAAAATTTGAGGTAGCAACGATGAATGCAAGGCTTCTCGATGTGCGGAACCTGAAAACGGTTTTTAATACTGAAGACGGAGTAGTTGCGGCTCTGGATAATATCTCCTTTTACATCGATCGCGGAGAAACGGTCGGACTGGTCGGCGAAAGCGGCTGCGGCAAGAGCGTCACGGCCCTGTCGATCATGCGAATCCTCTCCTTCAACGGATCGATTCAAGAAGGTTCCATTCTTTTCAACGGAGAAGATCTTGTAACGAAATCAGCCCGGAAAATGAGAGAGATCCGCGGCAACGAAATTTCCATGATTTTTCAGGAACCGATGACATCGCTCAATCCCGTCTATACGGTGGGCAACCAGCTCGTTGAAACAATCCGACGCCATCAGAAAGTAGACAAAGCGAAATCCCTTGAAATCGCCGTCGAAGCTTTGAAGAGTGTTGGAATTCCGGCGCCTGAACGAAGAGTCAGGGAATACCCCCACGAACTCTCCGGCGGCATGCGCCAGCGGGTCATGATCGCCATGGCCCTGGCCTGCCAACCTAAACTTCTCATTGCAGACGAACCGACGACGGCCCTCGATGTTACCATTCAAGCGCAGATACTGGAGATACTGAAAGACCTTAAAAAGAAAAGCGACATGTCGATGATGCTCATAACGCACGACCTGGGCGTCGTGGCGGAAACGTGCGATCGTCTCATCGTCATGTACGGCGGCAAGATTGTCGAAGAAGGAAAACTTTCGCAGGTCTTGCGTCAGCCTCTTCATCCATATACCGAAGGACTGTTGCAATCTATTCCGCGACTGGAAGGCGATCTTCCGAAACGTTTGCCCGTCATACCGGGAATGGTTCCGCAACTTTCAAATATGCCGCCCGGCTGCCATTTCAATCCCCGTTGCAAATATGTCATGGCGATATGCCGGGAGCGAGAACCGATCATGAACTCTCAAGCCGACGGACGACGGATCCTTTGCTGGAAATTCGCTGGAAATGAAGGTGAGTGACAAATGAAACAGCCCCTATTGGAAGTCGACGGCCTCAGCAAATGGTTTCCCTTCGGAAGAGGCTTTCTCAGCCGCCGCAGAGGCGCCGTTCAGGCTGTGAGCGATGTCTCCTTCACGGTTCCCGCCGGCACGACCTTTGGAATCGTAGGTGAAAGCGGCTGCGGCAAAAGCACTCTGGGCAGAGCCATTCTCCGTCTCATCGAACCCTCGGCGGGAAGAATCCTTTTAAACGGCAAGGACGTGACGAAGGCCTCGCGCAGAGAATGGCTGAGTCTGAGGCGGAACATGCAGATGATTTTTCAGGATTCCTATGCTTCCATGAATCCAAGGATGCGCGTTGGTTCTATAATCCAGGAACCGCTCAATATCCACCGCATAGGTTCCGACGGGGAACGTAAAGAACGTGTCGAATTTCTATTGAAGACCGTCGGCTTGCAACCGGACAGCCTCGGAAAATATCCTCACGAGTTCAGCGGCGGCCAGCGTCAGAGAATCGACATCGCCCGGGCGTTGGCGCTCAACCCCAACCTCATTGTATGCGATGAACCGGTGTCGGCGCTGGACGTGTCGATCCAATCGCAGGTGATCAACCTGCTCAACGATCTTCAGGAACGGTTTTCCCTTACGTACATTTTCATCTCGCACGATCTCAGCGTCATCCGTTACATCAGCAACCGCGTAGCCGTCATGTATCTTGGCAAAATAGTAGAACTTGCAGGGAAAAACGACCTCTTCTCGAATCCTCTTCATCCCTACTCCCGAGCACTTCTTTCGGCCGTCCCCCATCCCGACCCCGACAAGGTCCGCAAAAGAACGATTCTCGAGGGAGACGTGCCGAGTCCCGTCAATCCCCCATCGGGATGCTACTTCAGGACCCGTTGTCCTCAGGTCATGCCGGTATGCCGTGAAATCTCTCCGGAACTCGCGGAGACGGCGCCGGGACATCAAACGGCTTGTCACTTGATCGGAAGTCGGAAAAACTGCTAAAGAAAACGTTCAACAACTGAGAGGTCATTTTCGGTCATTATTTTGGGGTCCAGCGTGATCTCCGTAATGACGCCGAGGTGGTCGGAAAGGACGTCTCGAAAGACATTGTAGGTTGAAAACTCAAGGCCCTGTGATACAAACACCCAGTCGAGCCTCCTTCGAAAGCGGGGATAGGTGAACAGATCCGAGGCTTCCGGTCTGTAGGCTGACAGCCCCAGTTCCTTCACCAGTAGACGTAATGACGAATCTCCGGCGCCCCATTCGCAGTTGAAATCCCCCATAACAACAAGGGGCCGGGTCCGTTCTTCCATTGACTCAACCAGTTTTTCAACCTGTCGTCGCCGCACCCTCTTGCTGGCGCAGTCCAGATGAACGGAGCAGACGTCTATCTGAAAATTACTGATTCCAGGCCAGGCGACGGTGCAGACAGTGAAACCCTTTGAGGGAAGGGGCAGCGATGGAGGGAACCGCACGGACAAAGGATCAGAAATCTCAAGAGACGACAGAATCGCCGTACCGTACGATACTTTCATGCCCCGTACGTGTTCTCCACGAATTGCAAAAGCATAGCTCGATTTCTGTGCAAGATACTCAACATGACAGAAGTTACCGCTCCAAACGGAAGGACCGTCCGCTTCCTGAAGCGCCAGAACATGGGGTTGCTCCCGGCCGACAAAGGCGGCTATTTCATTGAGATTTAAAATGATTTCTTCGGTGGTCTGAAAAAACTGGTGAGGCCCGTTTTTTCTCCCATGAGCCGCATTCAGTGTCATCACTTTCAGCGACAATCCGGAATTCGAAACCACACCGCTTGCAGCGCCGCTATAGTTCCTCGAAATTACCGGCCTTTCTTTCCTGGTCGCCCGGCTGCTGCCGGGGAAGAGGGCTTTGTTCTCTTTTAATTTTTTTAGCGGCAATATTCCCTACCTAAACTTTCACCGGCAGCGGCTGACTGTGCCAAGTGCCGCAACAACAATTTCTCCGGTCGCCTCAGACATTTTCGAATCGGCAAGAGGAGCGCCTTATGACACAAAGAACAGGAATTATCAATTCTTTTCTCAGCCATTCCACAAGAAGATCATCGGATCGGCTCAGAGAAGCCCCTGATCAGAAAGGGCCGTATGCCGACCGGCATCACTGATTCAACGTTCCCGCTCGCCGTCAATGTATTCTTGTGTCATCTGGAATGCCCGGTCATCGGTGCATTGTTGAGGCGGATGCTTCATAAAATAGGCCGACGGGGAATAGAGAACGCCGCCTATCCTGCGATCCAGGGCCAGTTTGCAGCAGCGTATCGCATCGATAACGACGCCTCCCGAATTGGGCGAGTCTTCCACGGAAAGCCTGAGCTCCAGATTCATCGGGACATCGCCGAATAATCGTCCTTCCATCCTGAGAAAACAGACCTTGTTGTCTTTCTGCCAGGGCACCCAGTCGCTTGGGCCTATATGGATATTCTCCGACTCAAGACGATTCATTACCTGAGACTGGACCGCTTCTGTCTTCGAAACCTTCTTGGAAGTCAATCGACTGCGGTCCAGCATGTTCAGAAAATCCGTATTGCCGCCTATGTTCAACTGATAGGTCCGTTCGAGCTTCACGCCCCTGTTCTTAAAGAGATTTGCAAGCACTCGGTGAATTATAGTCGCTCCCAATTGAGATTTTACGTCATCTCCGATGACAGGAAGACCGGCAGCTTCAAATCGCCGAGCCCAATCGGGATTGCTTGCCACAAAAACGGGCATGTTGTTGATGAAGCCCACGCCGGCTTCGATCGCGCAGTCCGCATAGAACGCCACGGCCTGATCGGATCCCACCGGAAGATAATTGAGAAGTATTTCCGCTCCCGACTGCTTCAGTTCCTTCACCACTTCTTCCTTGGTTGATTCCCTGGCGTCGGAAAGGACAAAACTGTGTCTGCTGTCGTACTGGTTCATATGGTCTGCAAAACCGTCAAGCACCTTGCCCATTTTGACGATTGTACCCGTGGCCGGAACGTTCTCACAGAAAACGGCGGTGCAGTTCGGCGGTTCAAAAATGGCTGCGGCAACATCATTGCCTATCTTTCTCTTATCGATATCGAAGGCGGCGACAACCTCGATGTCGTAGGGGCGGAAGCCGCCGATCTCCCAGTGCATCAGACCGATCGCATCGCCCCGGTTTTTTGTCCGGTAGTATTCGATTCCCTGGATCAGAGAAGATGCACAGTTGCCGATGCCTACGATTCCGATTTTAATTGTCTTCATTCGTCGACTTTCCTCGCACACGAGAAGCGGCCGGCATTCCGTCTGTTGAACGCCGGAGACATTCATTCCGAAACTGTTACAGACGTTAGATTTTTTACTGTATCATCCGGGACCTGTCAATACAGTTATGTTGAATATCTGGCGGAAACATAAATATTTTCAGCATTACACGCCGGAACTCTTGCCGGAGTCGCCCCAGCAATGGATCAGGAGTTTTCATCGTCGATAATTATATGCCTGGAAAAACGCCCATGGAGATCATCGGGGCCGATCGATTCATATTCCTCTCGAAATTCACGCCACAAATCACCGAGGAGGTCCTCCAGGGCCGGGCTTGAGGGCGTCAGCCGACTGAACTCCTCGATGAAGGTCCTGCGATATTTTTCCATGCGGTACGGCGGCGCATTCTCTCCGCTTCTCAGGACAGAAAAGAATCGCCGAGCCTCAACGGGGTTCAGGCCAACGAAACCATGATCTTTATCCAGGATGACATTGGCCCAGAACGTGAAGAGGAACGGCAGGAAGGTCGCCTCGGGATCAATGGCCTTGATTTCTTCTACCCGCGACTCGCGCGCTATCTTTTCAAGTATGCCGTCAAGACCGGCAATGCCCTGGAAGAGCATATCTGCATTGTCTATTTCCGCTGCACGCTCAAAATCTCTGTATGCGGCCGATTCATCGCCGGACCAGTAACGGGGCCGCTGCTGCATCAACCCCGTCAGCACGGGCGCCCAGCGGTCGCCCCAGAATGTCATCGTAAAACCGCGGCGGCGGAACCAGCTGCCGGAGAGCCACCGCATAAACTTCCCACGAAGATCAACGGCATAACCGAAGCCCACCCGGAAAAGCCTTTCAAGAGTGTGACCGCTGAGGATAGCAAGCGCCCTATCCTCTTTCCCGGCCGTTGCCTTTTCTAGGGCGATGCCGACATAGCCCGAAAGCCTGCGGGAAATCGCCGCTAGAGTTTCATAATCGGGCGTCTTCATGCCGTCAGCCGCCATGATTCTGTTCACAAGGCCGGCAAACTCCAGACCGATCCGTTCAAGTTTATCCTTTTCATTGATACGCCCCAGGAGATGCGTGAAAAATGTGTCCGATGGACTGTGAAAAAGAGGTATTACGGGCGTTTTGACCCCTTCGTCAAAGGGTCCAGGTTCGACGGAAAGGGCCGGGTCCGGCTTCAAGAGAACGGACGGATCCAGCGGGGCATATAGGATCAGCGCCTCCTCGAAAGAAAGAAATCCCTGCTCGGCAAGGCGTACATTCCGGAGTCTGTACAACTCCTCCTCAATTTCCGCGGGCACGGCGCCGGCGATTCCCATGACAATGCTCCCATAGACAGTCGGATCGACCGCATACAGGGCATGGAGAAGTTCTTCGATCAATTCGCGTTTTCCCTCATCCTTCACTTTAATGAAAAAAAGACCGTCAAGGGTAAAATACCCTTCTTTAGGAGCATCCTCGTCATCAAAGTTCCTGGCCTCGGTCTCCACCTGGGTTGCAAGAAAATGATAGATCAGATACTCCTCAGTGATAAGCCAGGCTGCGGTTTTTTGCGAGTCCGCCTCGACGAGCCGCTTAAGCCACTGAGCAGTCTTATCCTCATCCATCCGGTCTCGTTCCCAGATTTCGAGATCCATCACATACTGCCATTGCTCCAGCGAGGACATTGCCAGGATGGGCAGGGCATCTTCTTCTCCTATCTTCTTCATTATCCAATAGAAATCCTGAATGGCAAGACCCTGTATAAGCTGCCGCGAATTCTTGTCGTCAATTATTCTTTTCAGCAGTTGGCCCCCCGAGAGACGATTCATATCCCGCCTCAAAATTTCAGCCTGCGCGAAGGGTATCACGCCAGCAACCCTTTTGGTCCCATCGGATGCATCTACCATGAAATGTCTCGTCATCCTTTCTTTCAATATTTCCGGCCGGGCATTAAACACGAACGCCGCCGAAACTTTAAGCAGACTAAACTGCCGGCATTGCATTAATGCAGAAAATGCCAGCAATGGGTCCAATCAGCCGAATATGGGATCGCTCGGGACCGAAACCATTGCGATGCCCTTATTGAGACAAGCGAAACAGCGCTTGCAGAAACGCGGCTCGTCGCAAAGAATCATCCTGCTGTCGAAATCGACCAGAATGGCTGTAAGCATTTTTCGCGCCCTGTTCATGGGGCAGACACCCTACTACCCGTCAATAATCATAGGTTATTACATACGCCAGTATGCCGGCAATGGCAATGGGACTCAAAGCCTCTCACACAGGACCCAACGGATTGTCGATGGGAACCTTTCTGCTGCAATAAGTCCATATTTATCCATCATTGCCATACGATCCGATTAGTTTTAACGATCTCGTAAAGAGTCTAAAGGGAACCGAAAGCGGGCAATCTCAAAACCCATGTGCCTATGGACTCTGCCGCAGGAGGAAACGTCACTATTGACATACTCCCGTTACCAGAGTAACAATCTTAATTCTTCATCAGGGAAAAATCACGAGAACGCGTTGTCTTTTGAATGGGGGGAGACAAAGCAGCGGCGAGGAGGAGACAATTTTTCTCCTCAACTCGATCTTGCTTGTCCCGCCCCGTGGCGGAATACTGCACCAAGGAAAGGAGCATGGTGATGTTGAAAAGGATTTTCTTGGTGGTTGCGTTCATTATTTTGTTCTCCCCTGTCCATGTCAGATTCAGCGAGGCGGCGGCTTATCCTTCCCGTCCGATCGAGATCGTGGCGCCATCCAACCCTGGCGGAGGTTGGGACGCTTTGGCCCGTACACTGAAGCGCACCTTGGAGGATGAAAATCTCTGTTCACAGCCCATTTCAGTTTTGAACAAGCCGGGCGGAGGAGGAGCGGCCGGCATGGCATACATGAACATGAAAAAGGGCGACGATTACGAGCTGATAGTGTACTCGCCGCCACTGATCATCAACTCGATTACGAAACAGTTTCCCCATCGCTACTCTGTGCTCACCCCCTTGGCCAAGCTGATTACGGACTACCAGGTATTCATTGTGAAGGCGGACTCTCCATACAAAACCTTTCATGATCTGCTGAGGGAGCTGAAGAAAAATCCCGGCGCGATGAAGTTTGGGGGCGGATCGAACCCCGGTTCGATGGATCATCTAGCCTTCTGCAAGGTGGCGAAGGAGGTCGGGATCAACGCCAGGGATCTTTCCTACGTGGCCTTTTCCGGGGGCGGGGAGGCCCTGACGACTCTTCTGTGCGGGAACGTATTCTTTGTGTCCAGCGGCGCCGGCGAGGTTCTCAAGCACATCAAGGCGGGAACGGTTCGCGCCCTGGCGATCACCTCCGGCGAGCGGCGCGGCGGTCCCCTGAAAGACGTTCCGACCCTCAAGGAATTGGGGATCGAGACTGTCTATGAGGTGTGGCGCGGCGTTTTCGGCCCTCCCGGCATGTCCAGGGAAGCTCAGGACTTCTGGGCAAGGACCCTGAAAACGATGGTGGGCGCGAAGACGTGGAAGGTCTCTCTTGAGAAGCTGCAATGGGTAGATTCCTATGCCGATGCGAACAGTTTCGCCGCATTTCTGACAGCAGAAGAGAGAACATACCTGGAAATGTTGATCGATCTCGGGTTTGTGAAATAATTGGCAATTTCAACGGGATAATTGCTGAGTCGGCACGATTGTCAGATGATTGAAATGTTGGAAATCCGTTCTTTCTGTAACCGGTAGCGCCGAGAAAACATCTCATGTCTGAATTGTTTCAAGCACAGCTCGATTACATTTTTTTCTTGTACGGCCTCGCCTTCATCGTTCTGGCGGCCGTCTGCTTTTCCTTACAGAGAGCCGAGTGGAAGCGGTTCCCCTGGACGATCCTCGGCCTTTTCGGTCTCGCCCACGGCGGGAATGAATGGCTCGATCTCCTGGCGCTCACCCTTGGCGATTCATCTCTCTTTCAAAGTGGACGCCTCCTCGTCCTGGCGCTCTCGTATCTCTTTCTCCTGGAATTCGCCCGAGCCGGACAGCGACGCCTTCGGGGAAGCGGACCGGGAAGGGGAATTCTCCTCCTGCCCGTCGCACTTGCCATCGCTGGAGGATGGGCGACGGGTTTGACCGGCGCACATGCGGTCACCCGTTACGCTCTGGGCTTAACCGGCGGTCTTTGGGCCGCAGCGGCGCTCTACCGTTATGCCGAAAAGAAGACGGGTCGAGAACGGTTTTTTCTCATAACCGCTGCCGCCTGCATGGCTCTCTTTGCTGCCGCAACCGGCATGATCGTCCCCGACGCTTCCTTTTTCCCTGCTTCACTGCTTAACACGGGGTATTTCCTCCGGTGGACCGGCCTGCCGATTCAGATGATCCGCGGCCTGCTGACACTCTTCATTGCCGCAGCAATCATCAATTACTCCATGAGCCCACTGGACAGTGCCGCTGACAGCAACCTTCTTGGCCGAAACTTTCGTTCACTGCACTGGACCTTTATGTTCGTCCTTGGACTGTGCCTCTCGGCCGGTTTTGCCCTGACTCTGTACCTCGGCGGTCATGCCCGAACGCAAGTTGCAGCCAAGGGAAAGCAGCACATGATGGTGCTGGTCAGTCACATGAACAGCACTCTCCAGGAACCGCCTCGGGCAGTAGAAATCCTGGCCGGTTCTCCCTGGATAGAAACAGCGCTCATCTCCGGCGCAGGCCGGGATATCGACATCGCCAATATCATCCTCGACCAGTACCGGGAGTCTCTCGACGTGTCGGTCTGCTATCTTCTTGATACGGAGGGAACGGCAGTCGCCTCGTCGAACCGTTTCAACCCGGAGAGCTTTCTCGGCCGCAGTTACGACGACTGGAGCTATTTCAAGATCTCTGCCTCCGGTTCGGCGGCCACCCAGTTTGCCTTCGATATTCCCTCGGGCGAACGATGCTTTTATGCCGGCGCCCCCATATACACCCCTGACAGGCGGATCACCGGCGTGGCCGTTATAAAGCAAGTCCTGGACCGTGCAGAGGCGGACTTTCTTGGATACGACCATGTCTTTTTCGTCAGTCCCGAGGGGATCATCTTCCTCTCCAGCAAACCGGAGATGCGCCTCATGAGCCTCTGGCCGCTTTCTGCCTCGGCAAAGCAGGCAATTCTGACACGTCGCACCTTCGGTACGGGACCTTTCCGGTCTTTCCTCGCAGCCGAGCCTGTCGATGGAAGCGACGTTCTCCTCGACAGCCGCCGTTATCTCGTTACAAGAAAATTCGTCAACCGGGAAGGGTGGTCGCTCATTCTGCTCAATTCCACCGAAATCATTGCCTTCTATCGACTCATGGCAATCCTGATTACTCTCACCGTCTGCCTGCTGACCATCGGTCTCTCTGTAGGATTCCAGAAATCCCTCGAATCGGCCGCGAAATCCGCCATTCTGGAAAGCCGCTTCCGGGCGATCTACGAAAACGCCCCAAGCGCGATATTCATCGCGGAAATTGAGAGCGGACGAATTATTTCCTGCAACCCCTTTATGAGGGAATGGCTGGGATACGACGACAATGAACTGCTGGCAATGACACTCCAGGATCTTCGAGCGCCCGGAGATGGGCAGGAATCCCGATACAGGAAGAAGGACGGCGAAGACGTAGACGTCGAAGAAGTCCGCACGAAAATTCCTTTTCATGAGAAGGACGGGCTCCTGGTCATCGCCCACGACATTTCCGAGCATAAGCGTGTGGAAGAACTTCTCGATCGGCTCTCCCGGCACGACGGTCTCACCGGCATCGCCAACCGCCGCCACTTCGATGAGGTTCTCGAGCAAGAATGGAAACGTGCTCTCCGTGAACGGACCAATCTGTCGCTCATCCTCTGTGACATCGATTTTTTCAAGGCTTTCAATGATACCTACGGTCATCAGCAGGGCGATGAATGCCTCCAGGCTGTCGCCGGCGCCCTCGTCCAGCACATGCGCAGGCCGATGGATCTTGCGTCACGCTACGGCGGAGAGGAGTTCAGTGTTATCCTCCCGGACACACCTCGCGAAGGCGCGTTGATCGTGGCGGAAGAGCTGCGCAGTGGCGTGGAGGCCCTGGGAATTCCCCACGCTTCCTCGGCTGCCGGTCCCGTTGTCACAATTAGTCTCGGCATTGCCACCCTTATCCCCCGGACAGACAAATCGCCGGCGGAATTAATCGGCGCCGCAGACAATGCACTCTACAGGGCGAAGGCTGAGGGTCGAAACCGCAGTGCGTCCTGAAAAAAAGGACCGGCGGGGCGGGGCCTGACCGGAAGAAGGAGATCCTGTTCCGCAACAAACAGATGACCTTGAATCTTCACCGCCACGGTTGAATACTGTTCCGCTATTCGGCGATGTCAGGTTTTCACTCGGCAAAAGAGCGCCAGGGCGGCGGCGCCGAAGAGTGAATTCGCGGCCCAGGCGGCCACGGCAGGCGGAATCGAACCAGATCTTCCCAGAGACAGTGAAAAGCCGAAGATAATCCAGTAGGAAAGGCCGATGACGATGCCGATGCCGAGGCTGCGGAAGATTCCGCCGCTCCTCTCGGATCGGACGGAGAAGGCGATTCCCAGCATCGTAAGAATTATCGTCACAAAGGGAAAGGAAATTTTGCCGTAAAGATCAGGCAGGTAACGACTGGCATCGAATCCTTCCGATCTGATTTTGGCGATATAGCGCAGCAACTCGAAGTACCCCATCTCATCGGCGCCTTTTTGGACGACGCTGAGGTCCTCCGGGCTTTCCGGAATGTCCACGATCGCCGAGGCCAGCTTCTGAAGAAGAGGCCTTCGTTTCTCATCAAAGGTGGTAACGAGGATGTCGTAAAAGACCCATCGGTCCTTTTCCCATGCGGCGCGGCGGGCGTCGATGCGCTTCACCAGTTTCATGTGATCGTCGAGATAATTGATTTTTATCCCCTGAATCGTCCCGGTCAGCGGGTCGAAGATGCCGAAATTGTATATTCCGTTCTGCCCCCGGTACCATATCTCGTTCTTTTTGAAGGTTCCCATGCTTTCCCTTTTTTGAACCTCGATGTACCTGATGTGCTTGACCTTGCGGTTCGTCCGGGGAGTGACGAACTCATTGAGGAGAAAGATTGCAAGTGAAGCAACAATGGCTGCGGCGATAAGAGACGCCGAAACGCGGTAGAGACTTAGGCCGTTGGCCTTCATGGCCGTTACCTCGTTGTTCCTGGTCAGGATGGTGAAGGTCACGAGAGAAGCCAGGAGAACGGTTATGGGAAGCATGAGGACAAGAATCATGGGGATGTTGTAGAGCAGATACGAGAGGATGTGGCCAATCGTGGCGTTGTTGCTCAGAAACATCCTGACGCGCTCGAAGAAGTCCACTATTATATAGACAGTCATGAGTGCGCAGAGGATCAGGCTGAAATTCCTGACGTACTCCTTGAGAACATACCTGTCCAGAATCGTCATGGCCGATCCTTCCGGCCGGCGCCGCTATTGCTCCTCCGGGCAATGCCGCGATGACGGAGCAGTCTATGCAGGAAAAAGGCTGGCGATATTTCCCGCGCCTTCATCGTCAACAGAACAAGGCCTGCCATGAAGAGTATACAATCGGGGCCCCAGGTAGCTGCCACCAGGGGAAGAGCGCCCATTTCTCCCAAGGCGTCTCCCGTGAGCTGCATGACATAATAAACAACGATCACGGCGAGGCCGATGACAAATCCCTTGGACTTGCCGGACCGCGGCTGTCCGATGCCCAGAGATAGTCCCAAAAGTCCGAAAACGAGTGCGGCGGCAGGCATGGCAAAACGCTTGTGCATTTCGATGACATGCTCGCGTCGTCGGAGTTCCGGAAGGTTCTGATCGCCCAGCTCCCCGTAGAGTTCCGCCAGAGACATCTCTGTTTTGCTTTTGTGGAAGGAGCCTGCTGTTGAGGCCGCCGGATCTTCAAGGTCCAGTCTTACGTCATAGGAACTGAAGTCCATTCTCTTGTAGACCTTTGATTCCGTATCGACGGTATGCGTACTGCCTTCAACAAGCCGGAGAACGAAGGCCCTGGATTCGGGATCGGAAAAGAGATACCCTCGTGATGCGGTTATGGTCGTTGGATTTTTCATCAATCGGCTGTCGGCAATGAACAATTCCTCCATATAGCCGCCGTGGGCTGGTATGGTATTGGCGTATATCATGAGACCCTTGAAATCATCGTTGAAGACCTTTTCTTTTATGCCCAGGCTTGCTCGCCGCTGCATCAGATCGAAGAGAAGCGTCTTCGTTGCCAGATTCCCGTAGGGCACGAGGAAAAAGCTCATCGCCGACGTTATTGCGAGAGCCGCGCAGGAGGCTGCAACGATAGGAGGGAGGAGTTGATAAAGACTCAATCCCGACGATTTCAGTACGGTTATCTCGTTGTCGCGCGAGAGTCTCCCCAAGGCGACAAGAATGCCGATAAGAAGAGATATGGGTATGGTAATCATGAGAAATGACGGCGTTATGAAAAGAAGGAGCTTCGTAACGGCTGAAAGGCCCACACCCCTGTTGACAACAAGATCCATCAGCTGGAGTATGTGGGTCATGACGAGTATAAAAGTTAGAACGATAAGGCTAAGCAACCACGGTGGCGCGATTTCCTTGAGAAGGTACCGGGAAATAGTTTTCACGATTATTGTTCGTCCCTTGTTATTGGGATTTCGGCGCCGGTTATAGCATACAACAGCGTCTTTGAAAATAGAGCAGGGGACGATGTTCGGAGAGTAGAGACGCCGTTGTCCTTGCTCATGATCTGAATTGACCCCTGTGTCGTAATCTGATAAAGGAGTTCCCTACGTTTTTCAGGACGACGGACTCCCGTATATCTCACGCCTGCCCTCTTGAAAGAGGAGACCCTTTGCCGAGCGAGGTTTGTTTATGATCGATCTCCACACTCACAGTATTTTCAGCGACGGTGCATTAATCCCGTCCGAACTTGTGCGGCGCGCCTGGGTAAAAGGATACCGTGCGATAGCCATTACCGACCACGCCGATCACGCGAATTACGATTTTATTATTCCCCGGGTGGCTCAGGTGGCGCGTCTTCTTGCCGAACGCCACCGCATGATTGTCATACCCGGCGTAGAGATCACCCACGTCCACCCGGCGGATATATCAGCGCTTGCAACAGAGGCGCGAAAGAAGGGAGCGGAAATTATCGTTGTCCACGGCGAGACCCTGGCGGAGCCGGTCATCGCCGGCACAAACAGGGCTGCCTTGGATAGTTCCATAGATGTGCTGGCGCACCCAGGACTCATAACCGATGAAGAAGCACAACTGGCGGCGGAACGATCGATATTCCTGGAAATTACCACCCGCTCCGGGCATAGCCTGTCGAACGGTCATGTGGCCTCAATGGCCCGGAAGCATGGAGCGCCCCTTGTTATAAACACGGACAGCCATAGTCCCGGTGATCTTGCGACCCGCGAAGAGGCGAATCGCATTGCCCGAGGCGCCGGATTGACGGAGGAAGAAATCTCACGGATTATCTCCCAGACAGGTGCTTTTATCGGTCGAATCTTCGCCTACGGATCGCATTCGTAAACCTATGGGAAGTTTTGAGTGAACTGCATGAAGGTAATTTTTCTTTCCGATGCTCATTTGAATGACGATCAAACTGATACATATAGAAACCTGCTTTCCTTTTTCCAGGAGAAGGCCGGAAAAGTCGACAGGATATATATTGTAGGAGACTTTTTTGATTTTTGGTTTTGCCGTCCCGCCGCTCTCTACCCGCCGTTTCGGAAGATGGTCGAGTGCCTTGAATCTCTTCGTGAGGCCGGCACGGATGTTGTTCTCTTCGAGGGCAACCACGATTTTTTTCTCCATGATTTTTTCGGTCCAAGGGGATTCATCACCTACCCCGACGGCGCCGACATAATATTGGACGATAAAAAAATATACGTTGCTCACGGCGACAGGGCGGACCGGGATAATTGGTCGTATATGGCCTGGAGAGGCTTCTTGAGGAGCCCGATTTTCTACAGGATGCAACAAGCTTTGCCCCCTCCCCTGCTCTGGAGTCTGGCCCGGAAATGCTCGCGTTTGAGCCGTCGCCGAGGCGATGAGGGATGCGAACGTCTGGCAGGAAAAATAGAGGCCTATGCCTTCGAGAAGCTTGACGAAGGGTACGACGGGGCGGTTTTCGGTCATTGCCACAGGCCCGCGATCAAGGAGCAGGTCTCCGCGAACGGGACGGGAGTTCTCGTGACGCTGGGAGACTGGAGCCGACACTGCTCCTATGTTATGTACGAGTATGGATCGTTCCGGCCATGCTATTACAGGGGCAATGGACCGAAAGATCGATCCTGAATCCTCTTTCGAGGCAAAAGTAAAAAAATCTACACCAACGGGAAGTTTAAAATGGTTGATTTTGGCGGACATGAAGCATCCTGTGGGTCACTGGAAGAGGCAACCTTCGTTGTTCTTCCAGTCCCGTATGATCTTACATCTACCTATATGCCGGGATCCAGGAAGGGGCCGCAATCCATTCTTGAAGCCTCGGCCAACATGGAACTCTATGACGATGAACTTCGTCGGGAAACATACCGATCTGGCATCTTTACACTGCCGTCTCTCGAGATCGATGCACGGGGACCCCAAGAGATGATCGCCGCGGTCGAAAAGGAGATCAACGGCATCCTGGACAGGAAGAAAATCCCCGTTATGCTCGGGGGCGAGCACAGCATCTCCGCCGCAGCCGTCCGAGCTCTTTACGGGCGGCATCCCGGTCTTTCGGTCCTGCATCTCGATGCGCATGCTGATCTTCGCGACAGTTACCAGGGAAGCCGCTACAGCCACGCTTCGGTGGCGAGACGCATCAGCGAAATCTGCCCCATCGTCCAGGCGGGCATCAGGAGCCTTAGCATGGAAGAGGCTGAATTTCTTGAAAGTTCTAACATCCCTCAATTTACTTCAGGCACTATCAGGGAGCAGTCGAACTGGGGAAAAAATATTTGTGAAAAACTCACGGAAGATGTATATGTGACGCTTGATCTTGATGTCCTCGATCCTTCTCTAATGCCCGCAACGGGCACTCCCGAGCCCGGGGGACTGGGATGGTGGGATGTTATGACACTTCTGAGGACTGTAGCGACAGAGCGCACAATACGGGGATTCGATGTTGTCGAGCTTTGTCCCATTCCAGGGATGATAGCCCCCGATTTCACGGCCGCAAAGTTAGTATATCGCCTTATGGGATATATCGTCGGCGCACACGAACTATCACGGTAAAGGAGTGACAGAATTGAGAGATTTACTGCCAAAGAAGATTTTTTTCACGAAAGGCGCCGGTTCCCACAAGGAAGAACTCCATTCCTTTGAACTTGCCCTTAGAGATGCCGGTATAGAAAAATGCAACCTCGTGCAGGTCTCGAGCATATTTCCTCCCAATTGCAAACTTATATCCCGATCCAAGGGATTGGCCCTCCTTAAGCCCGGCGAGATTACCTTCTGCGTAATGAGCCGATGTTGCAGCAACGAACCACGCCGGCTCCTTGTCGCTTCCGCCGGATGCGCCGTTCCGGCCGATAAAAACGCTTACGGATACATAAGCGAACACCATGCTTTCGGTCAAACACAGCAACAGGCAGGCGATTATGCCGAAGATCTGGCGGCCTCCATGCTGGCTTCAACCCTGGGAATCGATTTCAACATCGATGAAAGCTGGGACGAAAAAGAAGAGATTTTTAAAATCAGCGGCAAGATCGTCAGAACCACCAACATAACACAGTCGGCTATTGTTAAGAATAGCGGGTATACTACTGTGGTGGCGGCGGCCGTTTTTATCTTCTAGCTCTAAGCTTCAAAGTCCGTTTATTTAGTTAGCATCATGCCAACGAAATCTGGAGGTGTGCCATGAGGTGCACTGTACTGGTTTCACTGGTTTATCTCCTTCTTCCCGGCGCCAGCGCTTTCATTCTTTTCGGCTTGGGCCTCGGCGCCGTTATTCGGGCGCCCGGAACGGCGACCAACCGCCTCTTTGCGGCCTTGACCGTTCTCGGCGCCTGTATCAACGCCGACATTGTCCTTGTCACTGTTCTGACGGACAAGGACATTGCACTGACTGTTGACCGCATTGCCTACCTGTTCTTTGTATTCTCAATCCCCCTTTACATCCGTTTCGTCCATTCCTTCCTCGCCATCGAGGGTCGCCGCTTCCTGGAGATCACGGGTTATTGTGTCAGTTTTGTCTTCCTCCCCTTCACCCAGACGCCTCTCTTCGTAAGTGGACTCCAGGAATATTATTTTGGCGCAATAGCAAAAGCCGGCCCGCTCTACCATTGCTTCATGATATGTGCGGCCGCTACGGTCTTCTATTGTCTGGCAACGTTGCGAGCAGCTCTTTCGGCTGCCGCAACGAACAGTGAACGAAATCGCATCAAATATATTCTTGCGGGAATAGGCGGCAGTTCACTTCTCTTCCTGTTCAATTATGCGCCACTGACCGGTTTTCCTCTGTATCCTCCGGGCAATTTCATTGTCATTCCATCGCTTTTCCTCGCCTATGGCGTCCTGAAGTTCGACCTTCTCGATATGGGCATCCTTGTGCGGCGCAGTGTCATCTATGGAACCATGACGGTTCTTGCCTCAGCCGTGTATATCGTTGTCATCGGCCTGATTAATGCTTTCTTTACCGGAGCGGACAGAAGTCATCCTCTGGTAGCTGCAACGGCAATGGCGGCTGTCGTCGTGCTGGCGCTGCAACCGTTGCAATCTTTCGTACAAAGATCGGTGGACCGGTTCGTCTTTGGAAGCCGCTATGATTACCAGGATACGCTCAAGCATTTCAGCGGCGATCTCACGAAATATCTGGTCTTTGAAGACATCGGAGACTTCCTGGAAGATTCTCTGAAAAGAATCCTTGAACCGGAATCTGTTCGTCTCATTGTCCTGCCTGCCGATGAAGAAGTGCAACCCGACGCAAACCACAGAAAGGTCGCTGAACTGGATGAAGGAAACGTTGGAGTCTTTCTCGCCACCGATATCGAAAGCTTTTTTGTCAATCATCGAGAGCCTCTTAGCCTGTCGGCCCTGGAATCAGCAGAAACAAAGGAGAAAGAACGCCTGCTCAGTTTTTTCAACAAGCATGCAGCTGTTCTTGTGGCGCCTGTTCTCAGCAAGGAAAAACTTCTTGGCGTCATCGCCCTGGGCCAAAAGATGTCGGGTATGCTCTATGTGAAGGAAGACATGGAGCTTCTTGCCACAGTGGCCCATCAGTGCGCCATAGCATTGGAAAACGCCCGCCGATATGAGGAAATCATGGAGCTGAACAGATTGCTTGAATTTCGAGTATCGGCGCGTACGGAAGCGTTGAAGGCAGCCCTGGTAGAAAAGGAGAGAACCCAGGAGCTTCTTATTCGTTCCGAGAGTCTCGCCGCTGTCGGTCAACTAGTGGCCGGCGTGGCCCATGAACTGAACAATCCGCTGGCCGGCGCATCGAGCCTTATGGAAAGTTCACTGGAATTTCTTGAGGTGCGGCGGAAGCACAATGAAGGCGAGAATGAACTGATGGACGATCTGCGATTTGCCCGCAAAGAAATTCTCCGAGCCGCCGCCATTGTGAAGAGCCTCTTGGGGCTCTCACGACAGACTTCCCGCCTTGACGAGACAGTCTATCCGTCTGAGTTGATAGAAGACGCTCTCAGGGTGCTCCATAACCAGCGCAATAGTCCGGAGATGGAGATTGTTCAAAACTTTGCTGACGATCTTCCGCCGATTCGCGGGAATTTCAGTTCACTGGGACAGGTTTTCATCAATGTCATCAGAAATGCAATTCAGGCCCTTCCCGGCGGCGCGGGACGCATCGTCATAACGGGCGAAACCTTGAAGAAACAAAAAAAAATCCGCATCAACGTAAGCGATACGGGGCCCGGGATACCGCCGGCGGTCCTGAAAGATATATTTAAGCCCTTTTTTACGACAAAAGCACCGGGAAAGGGCACGGGTCTCGGTCTTTACATCGCCCATGAGATAGTGAGGCGTCATGGCGGAATCATAACGGTGAAAAGCCCGAAAGAGGGTGGAACGACCGTCTCCATCGAATTGGGTTTTCAGGGAGGATGTCCTGATGGGAATCTTAATTGTCGATGATGAAGCGATTGTCAGAAGATCTTTGGAAAAAGTTCTGAAAAACGAAGGTTACAGGATATTTCTCGCCGAGGACGGCTACCGGGCCATTGATATCGTAAAGGAGCGTCAAGAAGCAATTGAAACGGTAATTTCGGACTATAAAATGCCCGGTCTTGACGGCATTGAGACCCTGACGGCCATCGGCAGGCTGAATCCCGAGGTTACAAAAATAATCCTCACGGGTTATGCGACCATGGAAATCGCTATTGACTCAATGAACGCCGGAATCGAAGGCTTTCTCACAAAACCTTTTTCAAATCTTGAATTGCGGGCGAAAGTAAGAGAGTTCACACTGAAGAAACGTCTCAAGCAGTTCGTGTCGGAATCGGTCTTCACGGAGATTCAACGGTGCGAAAAGTTCATCCATCCGATGAGGCGTCGGGTGAGCGTTCTTTTCAGCGACATAAGGGGTTTCACCACGCTGTCCGAGTCAATTCCGGCGGAGGAACTCTCGGAATTTCTCAACCGCCGTTATTTCACTCCCGTAGACGAAATGATCTGCTCTTTCGGAGGAACGCTGGACAAACACATCGGGGACGGCGTCATGGGCATCTTTGGCGCTCCCGTAGCCGACGATACATGCGGCCTGAAAGCCGTACAATGCGCCCTTGGAATTCAGGAGAGACTGGAGAACCTTGCCGATGAAGCCGATAGCGATGCAACGCCGCTGTCGGTCGGCATAGGCATAGGAACCGGCGAGGTCATGGCAGGCGTGTTCGGATCGTCACGGAAAAAGGAATACACAGCCTTCGGCCCTCCTGTAAATATGGCCGCCCGCCTGGAAGGGATTGCCCAGAAAAGACAGATTCTTATCTGCGGCGAGACCTTCGCCGCCGTCCGTTCGGTCGTCCGATGCAGGAGGCTCGAAAACGTGAAACTGAAAGGAATCAAAGGCATTCCCGAGGTCTACGAGATACTCGGGGGAGAACCGCCAAGAGGCGAAAGGAGCTTGACATAGCGCGGATAATCCTATAATAAGTTCATTTCAAATGACGCGGGGTGGAGCAGCCAGGTAGCTCGTTGGGCTCATAACCCAAAGGTCGTAGGTTCAAATCCTACCCCCGCTACCAAGAAAATCAATGGGTTAGGCGGATTGCTTAACCCTTTCTTTTTTGTTGCGCTGCCTTGTTGCTACCAGCGAAGTAAAATCGGTCTTTATGGAATTTCAATTAAACATTTCTTTTGATTCGTCTTTCCCCATAACGCAGATAATCCAGATAACCATCGGGATCAATCATCAGCTGTGAAATAACATTGTCGTACGACCGTGAAGGCTGGGCCAGCAGAACAGGGAAACCATAGAATCTCGCGATATTCCAGACTTTTTCTGGCATTCTTCCTTTCAGTTTGACGCTTGCCGCCTTAACAATGCCATGCAAAATCCGATGCAATGCCTTCAGATTGAACGATGCATCGAGTTTTGACAATTTTCGTCGGCGATAAGCCCCGACGAGGTGAAAAACGGTGTCTTCATAAATGCTGCCGTACCAGCCGTGATCTTCGCCTTTATTCGATCGTTCGAGACCGATCCACGACAAGTTCCGACAGAAGGCTTTAAATACAAATCCAACGCCTGAATCAATGGAGTAGTGATCGCATTCACGACTGAAACGTCGATAATCATCGGAGGAGCGTTCGTTCTCAGTCAGAAAAAATTCGGGATGATAATTCATGTAAAAATCTCTTCGGAAGCAGAGACAGGCGGTATACAGAGCCAAATAATGGTTGTGGGATATTGTAGACAGCACACAGCTGCCGACGAGTCTTTCGGCGATGATTTCAACCCAGTCCGATCGTATCGGGAAAGAATCGACGTGCAGAATTGCTATATGGGTTACATCGTCCAAAACAGCAGTCCGGATCAATCGTTCCAGGTAAAAGGAATGCTGTTCTCCGCCTCTGAGATTGGTTTCCGGAAGGGGAATAATTTTAACATGGGGTTCACTTTCAAGAAACTTGAGCAACCTGGGCTCCAATTTTCCGACGCCTGCATAAATGGTGTAAGAGACGTTGGTGAAGGTCCTGATCTGACGCAGGTGGAGTTCCAAAAGCTTTTCATTCTCCGATTTAATCATGTATACAACAACAATTCCTATACGCATGGAACACTCGCAACAGATAGTTGCAGCGCTTTTTCATACAGAGCGAAATCAAAGCGACCCGGCGCTATAATTACATCGTCAATATAGATTTTCTCGTCTTTTTGAATATTCCTGTTCAAGACGACATTTTCAGCGAGGCAAATCGGCAATCCCGGCCGGACCATCTGATCGATGCAGTTTTCAATCATCCCGTAACAGTCATATCCACCGATGCCGTCCAATGCGACTCCCCTTTTTAAATTCCTCTTTGCATAGGCGTAAACATTGGTCTGAAAGCCTTTATCCGGTTGAAGAAAGGGAGTATTTCTGACAACAGCGCTCGCAACAGACGACAGGGCTTCGATGTGACAAAGGTGATAGGGTCGGTAGAATAGATAGTACGGACCGTTGCCCATTTTATAATAGGCAAGCATCTCTCGTTGATAGGAATGATCGCAGCGGCCGATGGCGAATACCCCGCCGCCTGGTTCCGCTCCAAGAATGTAATCCACGAAAGGTTTCCGGTCATGCCACAATCGGTCGAAATCGAATTTTTGAAATACTTCGCAAACATGACTCGCCGTCGGTCCGTACATGCCGGGAACGGGAGCAGCTAATCCATAAACATTGGCGAGAATGGCCATTTCTATATTCAGCTTCGTGCCATCCGTATAGGAGGTGCACATCCGATAATCGAGGTTGCGTTTATCGGCTTCCTGAATGATGCTCGCAGGATTGGCGTAACGGTCGAGAAATCCTTTAATGTTCCCCGCCATTACCAGCTCGAAACCCCATAACTGCAAATCATCGATCAAATGCTTGAGCACTCCGTATTGATCGCCGTCGCAACTGCTGAAAATCACATTGTGTTTTTTAGCGAGCCATTTCAGATAAGGACCAAAGATCAAATCTATCTCTGAATTCATAAGAATCAGATGTTTGTTGTGCTGCAAGGTCGCTACCGCATATCTGCCGCCTTCAGAAACAGTGTTTGTTGCTTCAACAACTGCATCAATCACGGCGCATTGAGGAATTAAATCTCCATTTTCGGTTACAGCGATTCGATTGCTTTCTATGGCCCGATGCATTGCCCCTGCATTGTCTACCACTTCATAGGGCAGATCCAATCTATTTAAAAACGCAGTGCATCTATCTATCCTCAGATCGGCAATAGCGGCACAATCTATTTCAGGATGAATCGTAGACTGGTAGAGCAACCCCTTGCCCATCGATCCGCAACCGATTATTCCTATGGCAATTGATTTTTTCATCTTCTTATATTTATGATCCATCGAAGATTCTATTTTTTATATCAATCGGCTTTCCATTGATGGCGCCGTCAAATATACCCAGTAAAAAGAAAATACGCGTTGAACAACTGTTTCGCCGGACATGCCTCCCCTGGATCTCGATTTCTCCCATGAGGCAGGGGCGATTCCTATTTTCAAATCCTTGCGGGAAACTATCCGGCCGGGACTTTGTAGCATATGTTGCTTTAAAATTCTCTTATTTTGTGTTCATATAAACCGGAACTTATATAAAGAACAAAAATATTGTCTTCACAAATCCTGCCAGCCTTGAGCAATGCCATCTTTCACGAAGGCTTGTGCCGGAATAAGGCATAAGGCGTACATTCTATGCGCGTTCGCCAAATCGATACATCATGCCCTCGGAACACCTGGCGGTTATTCTTCAAAATGCAAACCCGTTTAGAAGCCTTCTGTCATGTAAGTTCCAGGTTTGATAAGGAGGTCTTTCTTCCATATGCCGGGGCTGATGATGCGGGAAATCGATCAGTTATATGCCGGATAGGGCGATATGACATCAAGGGGGAATCGATATCCGGCCCTCTCATAGAGATCCCGTATCCGTATCAAATCATCAATTTTGTCTTCACCCGGAATTATTTCGCCCAGCCATCGGGCCGTTTTATTTTCATTGTCCAGATACCAGCATATGATAGAAATCTTGGCGGCTTTGGCAATGTGCCAGAATCCGGTTTTGATGGTCGTCACTTTTTTGCGGGTTCCCTCAGGCACGATTGCCAGAAGAAACTCATCTCTCGCATTGAAAATATCCACCATTTGTTCCACAACGCCCTGAGAGGCGCCGCGATTGACAGGAATGCCGCCGATGGCTTTGAGAACAAGAGACATGGGCCAGAAAAACCATTCTTGTTTTACCATGATATGGCCGGTTCGCCTGATAATCCTGAAACCCGCGAAGGCTCTGACGGCATCCATATTGGACGTATGAGGAAAACCGATGATCACGTGCTTGCTGGAAAAATAAGACGGAACCGGCTCAAACCGCCAGCCCATCAGAAAATACAGGAACCGTCCAACAAGACTCATCATTTGTTTCATCTGACATTCCTCTTTTCGAATAGTGTATCCATATTAATTGAGCCTAGCAGCCTGGTTTCTCCCAATGTGCAGATTGAGTTTGTTTTATCCCTTTTTCTCCTAGGTTCCCGACAGCGCCACATATTGCAGTCATTATCGGTGGTAATCTTTCATAGTTCCCAGAATCAGTCAATCATCGTTAACAGGAACACATAAATGCCCTATTAATCAAGGAAATGAGTGGTCGTGATTTCTCATGTTTTCACTTGCAATCAATGAACTGCTCTGAAAAATCAATCTACACCCTCTCAACAGCGGCTACTTCACGGATTGCAATGACCTCATTGCACTTCCCGCATTTGTAATGCGCCGCATCCGTCTTACCTTCGTCATATTCAATGCCATTATTAAGGCAGCCTGCAAGGTCTCCGCCTCTTTATTGTGAAAGTCGTTTTTATTCAGACAGGTGTGAAGATGCTGCTGTTGGGGTCAGTCCTCAGAACGGTTAGAAAAATCAATGGGATAGTTTGAAGACGCTGGTCCTCCTTCAACTTCCGGCAGACCTCATAGCCGTCCATTGCCGGCATGACGATGTCGAGCAGGATTACATCAGGGTCTTCGGCCTGGGCCAGTTTAAGACCCTTGAGGCCGTTCAAGGCAGTCAAGGTTACAACCCCGGGAAGTCGAAAGTCCATGACCTCTTTCAGCGTCGCCAAGTTGTCCGGATTGTCATCGATGGCCAGCAGTTACAATCGATCCGTCTTCACTGAATACATTGAATGCATTCTCGCCGCAGACATATAACTATCACCTATCCTGACCAATTGCCGGAATACATGTAAAAACCGCTTCTCCCCGCCTCCTTGGCCTGATACATGGCTCGGTCGGCGCACTTCAGAAGCACATCGACATCTTTGCCGTGGTCGGGATAGAGAGCGATGCCGATGCTGGCCGTTATGGTTAACTCCCTCTCTTCCAGGATGAATGGACTTTTAAAAGAATCCATGATCTTGCGGGCGATCACCGAAACATCAGCCTGATTTTTCTGCCCAGGGACAACGATCACGAACTCATCGCCGCCGAAACGCGCCACAGTATCCGCCTTGCGCAACGCCCCGGTCAACCGGGCAGCCACTGCCCTTAACAGCAGATCGCCGACGGTATGGCCCATTGTGTCATTGACCTCCTTGAATTTATCGAGATCGAGCATCATGATGGCTGCTTTATCCCCGCTTCTTTCGGCCTGGTGCATGGCCAGGGTCATATGGTCCATCATGAGCGTTCTGTTTGGCAGACCGGTCAGCGCATCGTGATAGGCAATACGCTTGATTTCCTCCTCCATTTCTTTTCGTTTAGTGATATCTTTTACGGCGTTCACCAGATATTTCTGTCCTTTGAGGTCGATGCTTTCTGCAGACCAGAGCATGGTGCACGTTCTTCCCGATTTCATACGCAGATCGACTTCAAAATTATGCAGCGCTCTCTGCTCCTGCAGTTTTGTCAAGGCGATCTCTCGCTGCTCCGAATTGACCCAGAGACCGAGTTCGTCGGCGTTTCTGCCGATCGTTTCATCCCGGGTGAATCCCGTCATACATTCAAAGGCATTGTTGACGTCAACATACCGGATGTCATCGAGGGTCGTGATTGTGATCCAGTCCGGGGACGCCTGAAAGACTTTGGCCAGCTTTTCTTCTGACATGCGCAGATCCTGCTCCGTCAAAAGGCGTGCATCTTCACTTCTCCGACTCATTTTCCCGAAAATGACAATGCCGGCCAGACCCAGACCCCAGAGGACCGCGTGGACTTGCGACAGCATTGCGAGGTTGTTTTGTTCGAGCTGTCTCAACGGGGCCATGGGCACGGAGACACTGATGCCGCCGCGAATATCCCCTTCTCTGTATCCCTGCATGGCGTGACATTTGAGACACCCCTTCGTAACAACGAAGGGCTTCATGAATCGGACATATTCAGTGCCTCCCAAGGCTTGAATGATGGTTTCTTCCTTCCAGCCCGCTTCAAAGGCCCGAAGCGCCTGCTCTTCCCAGGGATCGGGCTTGTTTTCCGGACGAAGGGGCCGCAAACTGGTGATGTGTCCTTTCACCCCGCCTTTTTTCTCAAACTGCTCGTAGAACTGACGCATGACATAGGCCGGATTCATGAGAGTAAGCTGCCTGAACTGCGAAGCCCATATATCTTTATCAGGCACGTTGAGATAAGGGTTGGATTTGGTTGACTCCGTAACAGGAACGTAAACGCCGCCGTGATATGTCACCCAGAGGCGAAACGACTCATCCTTGTCAAAGGCAAGTCGCCCGATCACATCAGACTTGGCGAGGGTCTGTTTCTCCGTGTAATGAATGTTCCATAGGAGGGATGATCCGATGATGATCGTCCACAAAACTGCCCCCCCGATAACATACGTTTTTACCCGGTGAAGGCGATTGCTGAAAAAATGCGTTTGTTTCATAGGTCGATTCCTTGAGAACTAATATGCGCAGTCAATGACCAGGCAAATGAGGACATCTTGTCCCTGATTAGCCGTGAAAATTGATGCCGAATTTCTCGCGTCCGCCAGAACAAAATCTCGGCAAACAAAACAACTTTATTATTTATTTTGTAGACCGGTTCTGACAGTTATTCAACAATAAAACTTGAACAACTCTTTTCAATAAGCGAACGCATATTTCATCTGCGAGATTGTCATGCTGGATGCCGGATAATCAGCGATCCTGGTTCCTCATTGCCGCGGAAACGTTGAGCACAAACGATGTTATTGTTTTTTTGAGTGTCTCTGTAGTATTTTGAATTTAATATGCCATGGATTGTACGATTTCACGGCGGATCAAGGAGGCATTGCATGAAGCTCAGCGCCCGCAATATACTTAAAGGTCAGGTAAAAAAAGTCAGCAAAGGCGCCGTCAATACCGAGGTCGTAATTTCCCTCTCAGGCGGTGTAGAGGTTGTATCGATCATCACGAATGCTTCGTCTGAATCGCTAGGACTCAAGGAAGGCAAGACAGCCTATGCGATCATAAAGGCATCGAATGTAATGGTCGGCGTGGATTAATTTGATCCATTGGCAGCATCTTGCAAGAGTTAATCGATCCCCGTCAGATCAATGAGATGGCGGTGCTTGTTGAGCCACCATGTCGCTGATCATTATGAGGGGGAATTTGAGATCGTAGAATCGCCTCATCCAGCAAGCGATTGAGGAGTCGTAAGGTTGTACACCCGCCGACGAAACTGGCGCTGATTGCGCATTATGCACCCATTTCTTGAAGTTTCCACCTACCCATGTCAATTAGCCGGCGCTGTTTTCTGTCCCTGGAATCCACGCCCGCAGCTTGAATCGGCCGGCTGATAGAGTTCCGAGACAATGCTCAAAAGTTATGTCCGCAATGCGGCAGTATCAACCGGCTTGTTGCTGCGGACGACCTGAACGGCCATAGCTTTGAAGGAAGCGACGACAGCCGATCCCTCCTGCAACTTTAGCTGTTCCAGGGCGTGAAGTGTAACGAAGGAAGACAAAGGGAACCCGCAATCGAAACTTACCTTTAAATACAGTCCCATCTTGATGATTTTGGCAATGCGTACCGTAAAAACATTGCGGGCGCTCGTTCGGCCTGAATCATCTGCGGGCAATGTGAGCGTGACATTTTCAGGCCTGACGACTATGACAACTTCGTCGCCCGCCGGAATGTTTCCCACCGCTTCGATTGCCTGGCTGTCCGTCCGGTCAGAGGAAGATACATACATAATGAAGGCGCCCATTCCTCCGGACTCTTTAACGGCGCCCTTCAGAATCGTTTCCATGCCTACGAAGGCCGCGATAAATTCATCCACAGGCCTGTTCATCACTTCCTTCGGCGATCCGACTTGGACGATCATCCCGTCATTCATGACGGCGATCCTGTCGGACAGGCGCAGGGCTTCTCCCCGGTCGTGCGTAGCCATCAAGGCCGTTGTCCCCGTTTCCCGCAACGCACGGTTGAGATCTTCGATCAATTCTTACCACGTCGGCGGATCAAGGGAAGCGAAGGGCTCGTCAAGAAACAGGATTTCCGGATTAACAGCAAAAGCCCGGGCGAGAGAAGTCCGTTGCGCCTCGCCGCCGGAAAGCGTCCACGCAGAACGATCAGCCGAATGACTGATCCCGAAACGATTGAGCTGCCTGGTTGTGCGTTCAGCTATCACCTGCCGCAACATGCCCCTGATTTTGAGCCCGGACGCCACGTTGCCGAAGACTGTGGTATCGAACAGCAGCGGTTCCTGGAAGACCATCGAGATCCGCCTGCGGAAGGCCAGATTTGATTCGCCTCTCACCGAGGCGCCCTGGAAAAGAATCTCTCCACGGAGCGGACGAACCAAACCAGCCAACACCTGAAGCAGCGTCGTTTTGCCTGCACCGTTAGGCCCTATGACGGAGAGGACTTCTACCGGTGAAAGAGCCAACGTGTCGACAGACAAAATGGTGGTTCCCCCTCTCTTGACAACGAGATCCCGTGTTTCGAGGATAGCGCTATTTCCTGTCATCGGGGCCTCTGCTGCTGTTGGATGGAGGTCAGAATAAGGTTGATGAGATAGGCGATCAGAAGAAGAATCAGACTGAGGGCGATGGCTACGTCAAAATTGCCACGGCTCGTTTCCATGACTGTGGCCGTCGTGAGCACGCGGGAGCAACTCTTGATGTTTCCACCCACCATGATCGAAGCGCCAACTTCCGAGATTACGCCTCCGAAACCTGCCATGACCTCCGCCAGCAGGGGAAGCCTGGCTTCTCGCATGAGCAAGAGCAGCATTTGCATTCGGGTCGCGCCGAGCGCCTTGATTTGCAACCGCATTCTGGGTGGAAGCTGCTGCATGGCTGCGAGACTGATGCCGGTGACGATCGGAATGGCGATCACGGCCTGGGCGATGATCATTGCCGTCGGCGTGTAATCGAAACAACAAATCTATACACATGAGGAAGAAGAATTCCTTGAACTTTTCAAATCCGCCTCAACGGAGAATACCGGCTCACAAACCCGGTTTTGTCCGACAGAGCTCTGCTCCCCAAACGTTACACGCCGCCCGGCATGTCACTTGAGGTATTCTGGGAACTTGTCCCACATGTCAACGTCGTCGTCTCCCACAATCATTATGACCATATGGATTGGACAAGTCTGAAGTCCATGCCGCGAGGCGCCCTCTACTACATGCCAAAGGGTCTCGGCGAATGTCTCCGTGATCTGGAGGGCGCCGCAGTGGAAGAAATGGATTGGTGGCAGACACTGTATTCGCCCAATGGAACTCGCATTGTGTGCCTCCCGATTCAACACTGGTCCCACCGTATTCCCCAGGCAACAAACAAGACACTGTGGGCCGGTTATCTTCTATCAACTCAGGACACGACGATTTACCACGGCGCTGACAGCGGTTATTTCATAGGATACCGTGAATTTGCGAAGCGCTATCCCGGCATCGATTACGCATTAATGCCGACGACAGCCTATCATTCTCGATGTTTCATGCATTATGCTCGCACAAATATCGAGGAAGCGTTGGGGACCTTTTTAGACCTTGGAGCATCTTGGTTCATGCCGATGCAGTGGGGAACCTTCCGCCTTGGCGATGATCCGCCCGGCAAGGACAACTCTGTGCTTGAGACGACTTATTTCGGAAAAAGATCCTGGAAGACGACTATTTCTCATTCTCAACATCGGGGAAATCGTCATCCTCGCAAAAAAGTCGCCTGCGGCCATTGAACCGTGCGACGGAGCCTCCGATAGTCAGGAATAATAGTGAGATCAGCTAACACGCTGCATTGCTTACGAATCATCGAGGAATGCGCCGCAGTCAATTGGAAAATCATTCGTCCACATTAAAAATAAGTTCCCCATGTAACGGATAATGCGGGCGATGCAAATAAAATTACTTATGAAGATGAACATGCACAGAACAGATAACTCTTTTCTTTTGCCAAAGCGGACCAGTAAAGGCAATCATCCCGCATGCCCTGATTCCCCAGAAGAAGCGCCACATGACAGTACACATCGCCGCCGTAATCGGGGTTGAGACGAAGCCCCTCCAAGTAATGACGCAGGGCCGGCATAAACTGACTCTGCTTTTGAAGACTGTAACCAAGATGAATATTGAGCGCTGCTGATGGAAGCGAATAGAGATCAATTTTAGAGTGGGCATCCATTAAATAATCATAAGCCTTTTCATATTCCCCCCTGCGATTGTAGACAAAGCCAAGATTAAGCATTGCGTCAACATGTCTCGGATTCCGCTTCAATAGTTCTCGACAGTAAATGATTAGGTCGTTATCACTATGGCGCTGGCCGGACGTGTTTTCCTGCGCTGTCTTGAGGGGTGCTACAACTACTCGTTTTACATGGTTGACATCTGGCAAAATATAAGATTTACCCAAAACTAAGATAGCAAATATGTTTAACGCAATAAGGACTATACTGACGATTCTTGAGATATCATTCACAGTCTTGCCAGATTCTTGGTTCCGATGAAATGCCATGGAAGAAACGCTAAAACCAATAAGAATAAAATAACTGGGGAACAGATACCTGCCTTGAGGTTGAAAATCATAACCTGTTGAATATATGACTACAAGTAGCACATTAAAGATCATTAAAGCGATTAAAAGAGCTGCTCGTCGCTTCATCTGAATCAATAGCAGTATTATTTGAACAGCAACAAGAAGAAAAGCTGCAACATAGACTGGATCGGGCAGATAACACCTCATCCAGCCCCACACGCCATAGAACGATTTCATCAGCAATGTTAAAAATACTTTGAAGGGAAATGCATCCAAGTCAAAGGTGGTAAGCTTATAGGCAGGATCTCCAAAGACAGCCATGGCTTTTTTTTGTGCAGTGAAGCCTAGCATGTCGCCGTCATTGGCAAAGTAGCTTGTGACAGGCCACCATGATGCAATCAGCAGAGAAGTCATTCCGGCCGTCACGATATGTCGCACCGGCAAACGCACTATGTACCTTATGTTGACAATAGCAATGGCTGCAAAAACAACAAAGCCTACAGCCCACACATGAAATTTGCCCGTCATGCAGGCCGCCGACGACAACATAAAAAAGTAGAAATAATGTTTCTTTTCTGGCGCAGAAAGGTAGCAAGCCGATGCAACGCCTAGAAAAAATGCGACAATAATGGTTCCAGTATCGCCGTTAACATAGGAAAAGATAAAAATGCATTGCGGAGTTATCAATGACAATCCAAAAAGTCCTGCATCTTTATTTCGCCGATAAATAGTCCACAGGAATCCCAAGAGGACCGTAAAGAGCAAAACGGCGCCAAAGCGGTTATGTCCCGTTAGTTTTAAGAAAACTGCATGGATCCAATAGACGATTGAGCTGCCCGTACTGTAGCTTTGACCGTTGATATAGCGCAATAACTTGTAAGAATCCCAGGAAGGCCACTCCCAGTATGTTGCTATATATTTTACCAGCGATATATGCATGGGCTCATCAGGCCCGCCCCAAGGAAACATCACCGGCAGTTTGAGGGCCAGGATGAAAGAGCACGAGAGCAAAAAGACAAAAGTCCCATAAAACATAAATGGGACTGGGCTTATCTTCCCTGGCCTGAGAGTCCTAAGGCTTACGCGTTTCATTATCTTCCAGAGTCCCTATCCTGCCATGAACGGTTGCCGGCGTCTCTTGGAGGGTCTGTAGCATATCTTTCTCGGAGAGGCCGACCTTTTGTTGTGTGAATGTTTAATCGGGCCGCATTCGATACAAGAGCATTCAATGCCTGCCGGGTCTTCTTTAAAACCTGCATAGGTACATAAATAAAAGAGGATCATACGGCTCCTTCTAAATACTCGGCACAGATTATTCCGACCAAGCTTGTTGCTCCAGTGATTTCAATTTTGATGGATCCGGTCTATCCATTATTTTCTTAGCCGGTTGTGGAGTTTTCAGTTTCGCGAATCCGGTATCCAGTTTTTTTCCATATATCCATTTATAGAGCGAACAGTTTCACCGGCACTGTAATGCCATTCCCGGCAGACATCATGACTATCCTCCGTTGAATGCCCCTGAAAGACAGTGCCCGGTTTTAGGAGAAAATGTTCCAGTTCCAGCGATCAAGCCATACCGGAAGGTGCATTTTTTGTCTCAGATGAAGCAAGGTCATTCTCCAACAATCTGAAAGAGCTGTCCAGAAGATCGATGCCGTAACAGCATTTTACCACCCTCTAGAGATGTCGGCCGTCAAAACGGGGGAAGGCTTCAAGCATAAAAACATTGCCTTCTTTGTCATGTTTCGTCTACATGTAAACAGGTCCGTTGCTGATATGCAAAGTCTTTATTACGGTGATTGCTAAGGCAACGGCTTTTTCTTGATGCGGGGAGATGTCATAGGGGGAATTCTATGACTGCTGGGAATTCCCCTGGTACATGCTTCACGGTTAAGCGATCGGCATAAAAAACAGTGTAAAATTTCACCATCAACAAGAAAAGCATTAATGGAAAATTCCTGACCCTCAGCACTGAAGGTCGTTAATTCATTCGTATTTTTAACTCTTAACATATTCGCTTAGGGCGCCATGAATTTCATGCACCGAACGGCAGTTCGTTGAAATAATCAGCGATACAACGCCCGTAAAAAGAATAAATATCTCGCGCTACTGTTGCCACCTCTTTTTCCGTGATGCCGTAATACAGAGGCAATCTCAGTATTCTGTCGCTCATACGATCTGTTACTTTCATGTTCCCGCTCATTTTGCCATACTTCCTGCCGGCTGGCGACGAGTGAAGCGGAATGTAATGAAATATTGCCTTTATGCCTTGATGCATAAGATGTTCGATCAGCCCCCGGCGTTCATCAAAACTGCGGGTCATGACATAGAACATGTGTCCGTTTTGGCTTTGATTCTCTTTAACAACAGGCAGTAAAAGCATTTTCTCGTTTTCAAGAGGCTTCAGAAGCCGTGTATAGAGATGACAGGTTTGTATCCTGTTACGTATAATATTTTCTGCTTCTTCTAGTTGAGCACAGAGGAAGGCGCCAACAAGTTCGCTCGGCAGGTAGGACGAGCCGATGTCCAGCCATGAATACTTATCAACCTCGCCCCGGGAAAACTTCTGTCTGTCTGTACCTTTTTCACGTATAATTTCGGCGCGTTCAATGAAATCTTCCCGATTGATCAACAAGGCTCCTCCCTCGCCGCTGATAATATTTTTCGTTTCATGAAAACTTAGGCATCCTATATCGCCGATTGTTCCCACATATCTGCCTTGATACTTGGAAAGCATGCTATGAGCGGCATCTTCAGCCACAAGCAGTTTATTGCTTTCGGCAATTTTCATGATAGTTCCCATTTCACAGGGCACACCGGCGTAATGCACGGGAACGATCATTTTCGTTCTGGGCGAAATTGCTGCCTCAATTTTTTCTTCATCGATATTAAGCGTGTCTTCTCGAATATCAATGAATACGGGGACGCCTCCCCTAAGCACAAAGGCATTGGCCGTGGAAACAAACGTAAAGGACGGCATAATTATTTCATCGCCTTCTTGAATATTTGCCAACAACGCCGATATTTCCAGGGCGCCTGTGCAAGAGTGCGTCAAAAGAGCCCTTTTACAACCAAGTTTATCCTCGAGCCACCGATGGCATCGCTCTGTAAAATAACCATCGCCGGCTAAATGGCGCCGGTTTACCGCTTCTTGAATGTTTATAAGTTCTTTTCCGATTATAAAGGGCCGGTTAAAGGGTATCGTGCATTGGTCGCATTTTTTATCCATGGGTCCCCTTCAAATCTATTGCTCGATCGCGCCTGATAATCGTTTACTGTGCGCGCACCTCTCGAATTACATAACTTGGCCTCTGTTCCGACAGGATTGCTACTCGATGCAGATAAGCCCCCATCATGCCAAGACACATCAATGTCAGACCGCCCAGAAATCCGATAACAACGACTATGCAATGAAGATAAAGACTAGATGCAGAACCGAAAAGAACTCTAAAAATTATGTAGATGATCATGAAAACACTTAGCGCAAAACAGGCCAGTCCTATGTATCCTACGAAATTCCAAAGCAACGAAGACTGTGAAGCTGCTACGTGACTGAGCAGATGGAATAATTTAGCGACAGTATATCCACTTTTGCCTTCGGCACGACTATTGTGGAGCACTTGCACGTTAACAAAATCTTTAGTGACTAATGAAAGCAAAAGAGCAATGTAAGGATAGGGACTCTTGATGGATACAACAGCATCGACGATAGCACGATTGATGAGACGGAAGGAAGTCGTTTGAATCCCTTTGGGTTTGTCCAATGCAATCGCAAAAACCATGTCTTTTATTCTACTGAACACTCTCCGCATAAAACCGTGCCGTTTAATCTGAAACGAAGCAAGCACAACGTCGTGATGACGCTCCGCAAGTAATTTTGGAATATCTTCCGGCGCATGCTGGAGGTCGTCATCCATTGTAATGACATGCTCCCCTGTCGATTGCGCCATTCCACAAATTGTTGCTGCCTGCTGGCCGTAATTCTTTGTGAGCCGTATTATTTTCACATCCTTGTTCTCCTCGGCTATCGCTACTAGAGTCGGCCAGGTGTCCTGATCGGAAGATCCGTCATCAATAAAAATTATTTCAAAGGGAACTTCGTCAATGGCATTCAGGACCGATGAAAGCCGACCGACCAATTGAATAAGCGTAGCGGCGGTGTTGTAGACGGGGATAATTACGGACAACTTCTTTTTTCCCATATTTCAAGCCATGTTCGTCCCGGTTGATTCTTGTCTGAAAACTGCTTTTCATTATTTCAGCAACTCAGAATATTAATGTTTTTTGTACACCACCGAATATCGATTTATCAAGTCATATCATCCTTGCTCTCCTGTCGTCATTTATACAATCAGAGTTTTGCCATGACAATCAACATGAAACATGAACGGCCGGCAAATGTTGTTGGTTACAAAATATTCAGGGCTGGAAGGCATGAATTATTGATTTTAAGCGCGTCAAAATGACTCCTTGCGGCATATCGTTTTCATTCAGACGATCCCTCAATAAACTATTGGCCAAAAAATGCAGTTACACTACCTCAATGGCAAGAGCGTGTCTAATGCGACATTGGATCTCTTTATATTCATCATGAGACCGGCATGAAAAAAGAACAAATCCCATGCTGTTGCCATTATGTTCAAAGGCATCGACCGGTTGGCCTATATGCACATCGGTATGTACAAAAAAGATTTCCTCTATTTTTTCTTTGAGAACGCGGCGAGAGGCAATGTTCCGCAAATATCCGCTCTTGGAGTTTCCATAAACAAGCGAACCGCAACCCTTCATATTTCCATGCAAAGGGATATCGATCTTTTCGTTGAAAGCCATTTTGATCGTCGCTGCTTCCAGGTCCGCGCCGCTGGCATATTCGATCAATTGGGGAATGCCGTTGCCGCCTGTTCGAGGGCTCATTTCAATTATATAAACGGATTGCGGGGCAGCTATGACGTCGAAATTAAGGGGCCCGTCACTATAACCAATGGCACGGCAACACTGCTCAAGCGCCGATATCACACGCAGCTTATCCGACTCCTCGATATTCGTCGGCAACCTGTGGCCGGTAACGACAAAATCGTTCATATATTTTTGAGTTATGAACAAAGCCTTAAATCTCCCCTGCAAGAGAAACCCATCTCCCCCAACTTCAACACCATCAATGAATTCTTCTATGCAGACTTGCCCCAACCGCGAGTAACGTTTTGCTTCGTTAAACATTTTTTTTAGGAATATTGGTCCCTCGTATTCGTTTAATTTAAAGACGCCCCGGGAGCCCGAAGAATCAACAGGTTTCAAAATGAGCGGATAGTCCATTTGTCTAACATAATCCATCACATCATATACTTCAGCGGCAACGACAAAGTCTGGGTGCGGCAAACAATGGTTGTGCATGAATTGCCTGAAAAGATGTTTTAGCGTCATCGTTACGGCAACATCATGAGAAACGCCGGGCAGATTCAAACGATCGCAAATATAGCTGACAGTTGGAATCGCAGCGTCCGACGCAAAGGTGCAAATAGCATCTATATTGAGAACCCGTGCATATTGATATACACGGTCTATTTCAACAGTGCTGCAATGAATTGATTGATGGGATAAGGCATGGCCGATATTCTCAGGCTTATTGTCCAGAGTGATCACTTCATAACCAAGATTAACGGCCTTTTGTATGCCTGATATCTGAAAAAGCCCTGCGCCAAGAACAAGAATCCGTTTTTTTCGGCTGCGGATCATAAGAATGTACCAAAACGTTTTTAGTTAAACATCACTGCCGCCAGCAAGATTAGAACAGGCCATATTCAGCAATTGGGCTTATGTAAACGATCTCTGATGTCCGACAATAAAATCCACGCTCATTAATTGATATTCATTGTCTGATGATTCATCCGTTTCCGTTCAATACGAGGCTTTGAAAAACAGCTGAACAAATCCCTTCAAGGTCGGTGTTTCCAATTTTACGATCTTCCCCCGGGGAGTGTCAACGGCCTCGATCATCACCGGTCCGATGCGTTGCGACAAAGCCCGATCCACGAGAATATTAAAGGCTCTCTCTTCCACGACATGATCGTTATCCATCGCTTCGTCCAGAACCAGGCCCAGCGGGGGACCGCCTCAGCAGCTTCTCTCGTGGAGAACCACTCTCAGCATTCGAGGATCGGCTGGCCGAAAAGTTTTGCGGCGGCGTATGTGGCGACGCCGACATCAGCTTCACCCAAAAGAACTTTCAGCGCGATTTCAAAATGAGTATAGACTTCCCGTTCGTAACCGCTTATTTCCCAGGCATCGACGCCATTTTGAGCGAGCTGGCGATCGATCAGAACACGAATGCCTGAGCCCTGCTGCCGGTTGACAAATCGGACATTCTCCTTGGCAAGGTCCATGAAATCACGAATTCCAAGGGGATTTGTCGGCACGACTATGAATCCCACATCACGCCTAAAGAGATTCACGACGACGGGCTCGATGTCTGACACAACGTTGGATACAAACGGTATATTATAACCGCCGGACGATGGATCAAGCAGATGGGACCATGCAATATCCTTTGTTCAGCGCTGCCAAACCCGCTTTAATGCCTGTATTTGATGAAAACAGAAGAATATCGGGATTCGTCTTGCGCACTTCACTCTGAAGGATGTCCAAGACCGCATCGTTGCTTCCCGCAGCCAATAAAGCTCCGCCGATTCTGCTCCCTTTCTTCTTCGCTTCGGCAAATCCGGATGCAACATCCCGCTCAATCCATTCATCGACAAGATTCTTCGGGAACAACCACTTGCCGGTTACCCGGGAAGCAGGAACCCTCTTCTGCCTGATCAGTGCATAAACGCGTTTCTCATGAATCCCGAGGTGGCCGGCCATTTCTTTTGTATTCATCAACTCGTATGCGGGCCTGTTGTGGTTCCGCCACGGAAGGCTTTCAGCTCTGCCATTGGACTGGCGCAGACCCGGAAACAAGGAAGCCGACCGCGCCGATTATACCAATCTTGTGAATCCACAAATTGCTGAATGCGGCTTTGAAAAGATTTCGTTCGTAGGGAAGAACAAGTTATGGACCATCAGCAAAGAATCGATGAACCCCTCGGCGGATCGCTCCTCCATCAGTTCCTCCACCGGACGGCATCGGGCCTGACCAAGGGCAGGATGAACACAACCTTGTCGGCCCTGACAAGAACCTAAATTCAAAGCTTATTCTTGTGGATATGCGGCTTTCAATGATTAAAAAGCATGCACAGCCTTCCAATTGGCGCCTCCAACTGGCAAAGGAAACGCTGGCATGCGCTTCACGGAACATCTTCTCTTTCAGACGGCGATCTCCGAAAAAACAGCGACGACTTGCTGTCTGTCGCTGATCTGTAAGAGACTTACCTGTGGGCGACAAACAATCTCCGATGCACCCCTCTTTCAACTTCATGGTCCGTAATCATCCGGACCTCGGTTCGAATCCCGTCATTGGTTAAAAAAAGCAAAGAACGGGGGTTGCGACGAATGAATCGCAACCCCCCCTTTAAACTTCCTCATACTCCCATAGTTCATCGGGAGAACGCCTGTTCTTATCTGAGATAGGCAGGCAGTTCTTCAATATCCTTCCCTTTGAAGCTGCAAGGAGCGCCGCAGATTTTGCAGGGTGATTTGACGACGGGCAGCGGGGGTTCGCCCTTGATTGCTTCGATCGCATCCATGCATGCCTTCACATCATCGTCATCGCCCTCGACAATCAGCGTAACGGACCCCTCTGCGCCTCCCCAGCCGCCGGAAGCATAATGGATTGCGTCCAGTCCAAAGAGAATGTCGATCGCTTCTATTTCCGTCACGATCCGCCCGTCGGCGACGCAGGCCATCCCCACTCGGCAACCGATGGTTCGGTCCAGCATCAGCTTGCCGCCGTAAAGAGCTGCCTCTTCCACGGAGGGAATAAGTTTCTCGAGACCGACCGGGTAGATGGTCTCGACGCCCTGGGCCTTCAGAGCCATGTAGAATTGTCCCATCGTCCCGCCGCCTGGACCGGCCATAAGAACGCCAACATTGCCGAAGGGATCGACTGCGTTTGCGCCTTTAATGAGGATATCGCCGGGCGTGAGCTTGTCTACGACCGCACCCGGCTCCACAGCCAGGACCTCGCCTTTATGAAAGGTCACCGGCTTGCTTCTCAGGTCCTGGCCCAGGACGCATAAAACGCCTTTGATAATCTGGCCGGCGACATACTTTTCCTTGTCCATCGCGCTGTTCATAAGTTCTTCGATAACGAAGGCGTTCGTTGAACCGCGCCCTATCACTAAATACCCATTTTCCTTTGCCTGCTGCACCTCCGGCAACGCCGCGACAGCCTTGCCGAGCAGTCGCTTCGATTCTGAAGAGGTTAATGTAAACAACGCTTGCATGGTTTTGCCTCCTTATCTGACTCTGAAATATGGTTTATTGAAATTTTTTCTTCCCAAAGTTATCGCCTTTGAGAACATTGAAACTTCCACGGACAGGCTCAATCTGCATTTGAATGATCTGCGCCGAAAATGTACCACATTTCCAGCAAGAGCGCCTCTTTTTTCTGTTTTTGTGCAGTCATTCTGGCCGCTCAAGGGCACTGCATATCAATGAAACGAATAGACTAAATGCGAAGTTCGCAATATCGAAAAGGCACGCCCCGTATCGTTGTCAACCAAGGGACTGGGCAACAAGCTTCGAAATCAGGCATTGTGGAGCAAAGCTGCAGGCGTTTGGCTGCGCCACAGGTTGCCCGTGCATCGCGGCCATAACGTTCCGATAGAGCCTTAAAGTCAAATCGCTGCCTTTCTCAAAATGACGGCAACATATGGACCATGCCGCAAAACGTTGCCTTGGTCGAAAGACAATGTTGAACGGTCACGTGCAATGGAGCTTCTATTCACTTAATATTTCAGGCCTTATTGCGCAGACATCGAGGAGTTGCGTATGAAGTTCCAAAAGAACTGGCAAACAATCGAAGAAAACGCTAGTGCTGATCTTCACCAGACCCCCATTTCAGGGACGGCAGATATTTCAATCCATGGATGCTCATGGAAGAAAAGAACTTTGCAACACTCCTGAGATGGCGTTTATCGAAAAAGCAATTTTATACGCACGAGGAAGAAGAGTGCCCTTCCTCAGGTCATCCCCGATCTTCCGGACCGCATCAGAGTGTTTCCCGGGGATTACGATTTCATCGCGTGGATCGGTCATAGGCGACTCTTGTGATCCTGCGCACAACAGTCCGACGCCGGACGCCATATCGTGCAGCAACAGTCGACGACCGTTATTGGCTGGTTTATTCTCCGCAGTTATCAGTTCATACCCCAGCCCGACGACCTTTCGAATGCCGGACAACTCAAAGGGTACTGCGGCGCGGAAAAGACCTTTCTTTCTTCCGCTCTTCATTATGAGGATAGACCGCCGGCGTTCCTCTTTTACTCGCGCAGCGTCTTCCAATCGAACGTCGAGCCGAACAGCCTTCTCGTCCGGCAAGGTTCATATTCAGAACTGTCTGAATGCGCAACAACAGGATCTTTCCCGCAAGTCCGCAAATAAAGTTTTTATCTTTGCAACCCCAAATAATAATCAATCAACACGATTTTATAAACGAAAGACCTCAGCAACATTTTGAATCTTAAGATTATATAATCTTTCTTGTCTGCAATTTTATTTATCAATTATTGAGAAAATCTACGACAACCTTGACATTAAATGAAGTCATGGTAGAATACGCAAGTTTCCGATAATCACTGATGGGTCGTTCGACGTTAATCCGAGCGGTAAATCAAACAAGGCTGAAATTCCGGTTCGTTCTTTTTCGGGCAGTATGAGCCGGCAATTCTTATTGTATTTTAAAAAACCAGGGTATAAACGATTTGAATGCAATGATTTTATCATGAAACGTGAAACGACGAACAATGATTTTTCCATTAAAGACTGTACGCTTGTCGCCGTAGCAACCGGCTTGAAAGCTCGAACCCTTCGCGAGGTCCGCAGTATTGCGGACACGATATCGCCGTCCTGCATCTATTACCACTTTTGGGGCGCCTTGCTTCGTTCGAGATTCGACGATCCCGAATTTCCCAACGATTTTGCTTCATGGGCGAGCCATAGCCTCCATGATAAAAAATTGGCCGAACGTCTTGCCATTATCAATCCAATGGACTTCCGAGATCTGGAAGATTTACGCAAAGAGGTCCTTGAAGTCATCGACGAGCGACTCGACGAATTGGACATGCCGTCCTGGGTTGATGAAGATCGACAGTTCTATTTCGTCCACTCGCAAATTGTTGTATTTGATACGAAGTTGAAACTTACAGAACCGCAAGATCTTCTCAGGAATATCGACTTAATGTCATTGGGAAGTATTTTTTATCATTTCATAGATGCTCGGCGGCGGAATCCCGATAAAGGAAACGATTTTTCTCGTTGGCTGCATAGCTTCGACGGACAACACGATTCTCTTGTCCGGTCCATTAACAATATCGATCCCTACTTCACAACCCTGCACGACATTGAAAGGGAGATCAAAGACATAGTGCAAAAATATTACAGGAACGAGCAATGACGCCAAGCCTTGAACAATACAGATCAATCGTGGGCGATGCGGTTATCCAGCATTTGATGCAACTGGCGAGGCATCTCAGGGGACTCAAAATCGTTCACGTAAACTCGACCAGCGAGGGAGGCGGCGTAGCGGAAATACTGCAATGTCTCTTGCCATTGAAAAAATCCTTGGGTTTGGATGTTTCCTGGGAAGTCACTTCAGGCGATCGAGAATTCTACGAATGCACAAAGAAATTTCACAATGCGCTTCAGGGCAACAAGGTCGCAATAAACAATGCAATGCTGAGCCATTACGAGAAGATCAATTCCATCAACTATGAACGTCTGAAGGACACTCTCGAGAACGCCGACATTGTCTTTATTCATGATCCTCAGCCGGCGCCGCTTCTTCGCTTCTGCGCCGACAGGAAAGGACGATGGTTCTGGCGCTGCCACATCGATGCAAGTCACCCCTATCGCCCTGTATGGAAATATCTGAGAGACTTCGTTACCCTCTATGATGCGAGCATCTGGTCATTGCCGTCTTTTGCCCAGAATCTGCCTCATCCTATGTATGTGGTCCCTCCAAGCATCGACCCCTTAAGTCCGAAAAATATCGACCTTGATTCTAGCGATCTTAAAGATGTTTATAAAACATGGCATCTTGACGAATCCCGTCCGATCATAACGCAGATTTCCCGTTTTGACCGATTCAAGGACCCTCTTGGCGTCATCGAATCATACAAATTGGCTAAAAAGTTCAGTCCATTGCAACTTGTGCTAGCAGGGAGCGGCGCCAACGACGATCCCGAGGGAGCTGAAGTCCTCGAAGAAGTCGAACTTGCCAGAGACAACGATCCAGATATACACATAATCGTCTTGCCGCCCGATGCTCACCGGAAAATCAACGCCTTGCAGCGAGTCTCCAACATTATTCTTCAGAAATCTCTCCGTGAGGGATTCGGTCTTACCGTTACGGAGGCCTTGTGGAAGCAAAAAGCCGTTATCGGCGGAGACACAGGCGGCATTCGGATACAAGTTTTCAACCACCATACGGGCTTCCTCGTAAATTCTCCGGAAGGCGCAGCTCTTCGAATCCGCTATCTGCTCAAACACCGCGACATCCTCGAAAACATGGGAAATAAGGCAAAAGAATTCGTTCGAGAAAATTTCCTTATCACCCGGCATCTTCGCGAGTATCTGACGTTGATAATTTCGATCATGCACAATTCCAAAGAAAGGATCATTTTGCAGGCTTAGGCTATTGAACGAGCAAAGTGGGATAAATAATCATCCTATTGGATCACGGAATTTTTGGCTGAATATTTTTTCAGCCACCCACCGGTTTCTCGGACTGGACTATGATGGAACCTTGGCAACATTCCGGATCAAGCGAATGGAGGCAAAACCTCTCGATGACGTTCCCCGCCTTATTCGTTCTATCGCGGCCATTCCCGATACAACCGTCGCCGTCATATCCGGCAGACCGGTAGCAGAAATCAACGAACTCCTTGGCAAGGAGGATATATACGTTGCAGGAAGCCACGGCTTTGAATTGCAGCATCCCGACGGCCGGCTTGACGTCTTTCCGCCGACGCTCCTCCAGGCGGAAGGACTTCGCCTGGCGACTAAAGCGATGATTCGACTTAGCCCCAACGCTCCGATAGAAACGAAGATCGGCAGCATAGCACTTCACACAAGAGGGCTGTCGACATCGGTCGCACGACATTTAGAAGCGGAAGCCTGGAAGACATGGTCGTCCTTCGCCGCAAACAGCAACCTGCAATGTCGATACTTCGACGGCGGTCTTGAACTTCGCGCTCTCGGCCGCCACAAGGGAGACATTATTGATCACCTGTTAACGCTTCTTCCGGCGGGGACCGCTTCTGTCTATATCGGTGATGACGAAACCGATGAAGATGCTTTCCGAACAGTTGCAACCAGGGGCGTAGGCATAATCGTTGGACCTGGAAATCAACGCACATCAGCCGGCGCCGTCCTTCCCGATTGCACTGCTGTACGGACATTTCTGGAAACATGGCTTGTAATGGCGCGACAGCGCTCCAACAAAACTTTCTCCGCGCCATCATAAAGGAACGTAAAGGAAAATGTAACCATGTCAGACTATAACCATGGAAGGAATGAAGAATTTCGGGATCGACTCATTGTTGTTTCAAATCGTTTGCCCGTCGTTCTTCTCAAAGACAAGCAAGGACAACTTACCGCCGCGCCTGGTTCGGGCGGGCTCGTCACTGCTTTATCGCCCGTATTAAAAGACCGCGGAGGTTTATGGATCGGTTGGCCCGGCGATATCGATGCTTCGAAACACTCGATAGATGCCGTTCTTGCTTGCGTTTCAAAGAGCTCCGGATTTGATCTGGAGCCAGTCGTCCTCAGTCCGGAAGAAATTCAACAATTCTACTACGGATTCTCGAATGAGATAATTTGGCCCCTGTTTCACGATCTCCTTTCTCGATGCAATTTCGATCCTTCGTACTGGTCCTCCTATTGCAATGTCAACCGCAAGTATGCCCTGGCGATTCAACAACAGCTCAAAATAAATGATTTCATCTGGATTCATGATTACCATCTGATGAATGTGGCGCAGGAACTGCGTTCGCTGGGCGTAACGAACAAAATTGGTTTCTTTCTTCACACACCTTTTCCGCAATTGGACATATTCATGAAATTGCCTTGGAAATGGGAGATTCTCAAATCGCTTCTTACATATGATTGTCTGGGATTTCAGAGCCTCAGAGACAAGCGAAATTTCATTCAATGCGTACGAACGCTGATCAGCAACGTCCACTTTGAAGACGGCCGCAGCATTCGAACCATACGAATCGCCGATCGTACAGTGAGAATCGGAACATTTCCTATCAGCATCGACAGTCGCGCATTCGCCGCAATAGCCTCATCCTCGGCCGTAGAGCAAAGAACAGAGGATATACGCAGTCACTTAAAAGATGTTAAGATCATCCTGGGAATTGATCGACTGGACTATACGAAGGGCATCCCCGAACGGCTCAAAGCCTTTCGAAGGGCATTAATCCGCTACCCTGAACTTCACCGGAAAGTTGTTTTAGTGCAATTTGTCGTACCGAGCAGAAGCAACATAGCCGAATATAATGATTTGAAAATAGAAATTGAACGGCTCGTCGGCGAAATCAACGGCCAGTTCACCGCTGACGGCTGGGTGCCGATCCATTACATATTCAGGAGCCTCGACAGCGCAGAACTGATCGCTTACTATCGGACAGCCGATATCGGTTTCATAACCCCCATGAAAGACGGAATGAACCTCATTGCCAAGGAGTATTGCGCTTGCAGCATCGACGGCAAGGGAGTCCTTATACTGAGTGAATTTGCCGGCGCAGCAGCGCAAGTGCAGAAATGGGCGTTGCTCGTCAATCCCTTCGATCAGGATCGCACCGCTGACGCCATCTTTCAAGCCTTCTCAATGCCTGTTGCCGAACAACAGCGCCGTATGAGTAAAATCCGAAGCACACTGAACAGATACGATATTTACTGGTGGGTAAACGCCTTCCTGGAAAACAGTATCGCCAAAAGATTAAACAGCTTCCCAGTCATTGAAGATTACATGCCTCAACATGAGATGGCTTAAGGCATCTTGCATTAATCTGAACCTCTTCTCCCTAACGGATCACTTTTTCAGGCACATCGGATCAGGCCGCGAGCCCAGAGACAATCGCCGCAAACTGGGAAATTATTCCCAAAGCAGTCCGATTCATTAGTCAAGACCATATCGCAACCGCCGCAATCAGAACAGGCAGGATAATCAAAATTATCGACCCGCTGGCGGAAGAGTGCGTACGATGAATCATTCCATAAATCCTTCAAGGGCGTGCCGCCGACCGATCCAACTATGCATTGTTTCATTCTTTTTTTTCTTTCTTTAATGTAACAATCATAAGAATGCATCAGCGGAGGACAGGGGCTTACATCTCCCCTCCACCCTACGGCAACGCTGCCTTCTTTTATAAAAGGACAATAATGATTTCGATCATTTAAATTAAGATCAAGAAACGACATGACTTGGTTTTTTCTGAAGATTTCGCACAACGCGTTGCTAGTCAACATGTTCCAATCAATATTTGGTAGAATCCATCGCGGCATCCAAGGCATGCCTTCACTGTCATGAGAGGTATGTCTTCCATTATACAGGACTTCATCTTTGAGTTCCTCTGTATAGGGCAAAAGATGGCTTACAAGTATGAAAGATGCCTTTATTTCGCTTGCCAAGTGCGAGAGATGCGGCATTTCGTGAAGATTGCGCTTCATTGCAACGAACTCTATTCCAATCGTTATCCGATCTTTGTAGGTTCTCATTTTTTTAGATTCCGACGAAAAAAGCTGCATGTTTGCAATAATTTTTTCCAGGGATCTTTCATTTCTCACATCAGCGAAGACATCGGAAGAACAACCGTCGATGGATACAACCACTTGATTCAGACCTGCTGCAATTAAATCATAAACCAGACGCTGGGTGATCAAAATGCCGTTGGTTGTCAGGATCGTTCGATATCCCTGTTTGTGAGCGTGCCGAATCATATCCGGAAGTCGGGGGTGAAGCAGAGGCTCTCCAAAACCGGCAAAAGCCATAGTTTCTACCGATGGGAATTCCATTAAGTCGTGCAGCAATTTATCGTAGAGCTGCCACGGCATGAATCCCAGCGCTTCCTCCCAGGAATGGCGCATACATGTTTTGCAGCTCAGATTGCAATGATTGGTGGGCTCTACATATATCTTGGTTATATCTCTCATATCCGAAGCAGCAGTCCCTTTCTTTCTCATGATTGTGTTCCGGGCTGACGCTTTACGGACACATTAGGGAAGTACTTCACGGTTTGCATTGCTTCGCCAGCAGTCGTCTGATTCCCATCGATGTCAAACAGTGAAGCACAGGGGAACGAATCCTTTCAAGGTCGGCGTTTCCAATTTTATGATCTTCCCCCGGGGAGTGTCAACGGCCTCGATCATCACCGGTCCAATGCGTTGCGACAAACCCCGGTTCACGAGAACATTAAAGGCTCTCTCTTCCACGACATGATCGTTATCCATCGGTTCGTCCAGAACCAGACCCAGCGAAGGACCGCCTCAGCAGCTTCCCTCATGGAGGACCACTCTCAGCATTCGAGGATCGGCTGACTCTTTAAATTCTTCATTCATGACATTTTTCGCTGATTCCGCAATGCTTACCGCAACCATTCGACTTCACTCCTTTACAGAATATTCCGGCGCTTTCCGGCAAGCGCCGGCTGTTTTTTCTACTTGCAGGTCACGTGACAAACCCCCGTCGGCGTCTCCACGGCGTAGGGGAAATACTTCCTCTTGAACCAGAGAGCCACATTCACCAGGCTGATCAGAACAGGCACCTCCACGAGGGGTCCGATGACGGCGGCGAAAGCCTGGCCGGAATCGATCCCGAAAACAGCCACAGCCACGGCGATGGCAAGTTCGAAGTTGTTCGAAGCAGCCGTGAAGCTGAGCGTCGCCGATTGTTCATAGGTGGCGCCTGCTTTCATGGACAGATAAAAGGAGACAAAAAACATGACAACGAAATAGATGCACAGTGGTATAGCCACCCGTACCACATCGAACGGCAGTTCAACGATATATTCGCCCTTCAGAGAGAACATAACAAGAATCGTGAAGAGAAGAGCGATCAGCGTGATGGGGCTGATTCGGGGAATAAATTTCTGCTCGTACCAATCTTTCCCTTTTGTTTTGAGACCGATAAACCTTGATGCCATGCCGGCAATAAAGGGAATTCCCAGATATATGAAGACGCTTTGCGCGATCTGCCCGATGGAAATATTGACGACTATCCCCTTGAGACCCAGCCACTGCGGAAGAATTGTAATAAAAATATATGCGTATACTGAGAAAAACAAGACCTGAAATATAGAATTGAACGCCACAAGACCAGCGCAATATTCCCTGTCTCCCGAAGCCAGATCGTTCCACACGATAACCATGGCGATGCACCGGGCAAGGCCGATCAGGATGAGGCCCACCATATACTCATGGCGGCCGGACAGAAACGCTATGGCCAAAAGGAACATAAGAACAGGTCCGATGACCCAGTTCTGCACGAGCGAAAGGAGGAGGACCTTGCCGTTCCGGAAGACCTTGCCCAGCTGCTCGTACTTAACCTTGGCCAAGGGCGGGTACATCATCAGGATGAGCCCGATAGCGATGGGAATATTCGTCGTATCGACCTGGAAGCAATTGATGACATCCCTGATCCCGGGAAACAAATATCCTCCCATGACTCCTATGAACATGGCGAGGAAGATCCAGAGAGTCAAATACCGGTCCAAAAAGGAAAGCTTCGAACTGACTTTTTTATTCATAGTCCCCATCCCTTTATCTGTCGTTTGCACGCGACGTTCTAACAACAGATGGAATCAAGACAGCCTATCAAATGTTCTCTTCCCGTTGCGTTATGCCTCTCTAATTGATCATACCCAGATTAAATCTTAATACGTAATATATTCCGATTGATATAAAAACAACGGCCGTAATTCGCCTCATCCAGAGGGCGATTGCGGTGACGTTGTTATATGCTTTGCCGACGAGGTGCGTCGAGAAGGCAATCAGGATCGCAAAGCCAAGCACCGGTATGGCAGTGCCTATGCCGTATATCGATGGCATGACGATCATGGACTGATGTGCGATAGCCAGGGAGAACAGGCTGCCGAAAAACAAAGCTGCAGATATAGGGCAAAAGGAAAGAGCGAAAACAACGCCGAGAAGAAAGGCGCCCCAGATGCCGATCCTGTCGACATGCCGTTGGACAAATTCCATCAGCCTGTTGTTCCCTGATCCAAACGAGAAAGAAAAGATCTCCAGCAGCACCAATCCAACGATGAGGAGCACCGGTCCCAAAAACTGGTTCATGAAACGCTGAAGGAAATTTGCAACCGCAGGCATAACCTGGGTGCTTGCGACGAGAGCCATTCCAAGGAGCACATAAACAAACACTCTGCCCAGGGTATACAGCAGTCCTGCCGAAAGAACGTGCGACACCCTGTCAATACGGCGTCCGATGTACGACACGGCGGCAATGTTCGTTGCCAGCGGACAGGGACTGATAGAGGTAAGGATGCCGAACCACAGAGCCGTGGCCATTGCCATGCCGAACGAAGGGTTCATCCCTTATGGTCCTCCAGGCACAAACGCACTTCACGGGAAACATAATCCCTGAAAGAACTCTCTTTTCGTATCAATTCCCATACTCTCGTCAAGTTCTTCCAATGGATTTCGTTGCCCTTGACGACATCCGATACGATGACCGACTTTGTGTAAAGCTTGTAATCTTTAATGAAGTGATTGTTCTCAGGCCTCTCCACATTAACGATTTGCACATCTATCAGACCGTCCGCGATCTCTTTCTGAAAGTACGAAACAAGCGTTTCTTTCGTAAATTTTTCGATTAGATTGCAGGAATAGCATCGATCGGTCGTATGAAAATAGTAGACTATCAGTTTGCTGTCCCCGCCGTTCTGCGCAGTTGTCTGCGGAGACTCTTTTACGGCGGCGTCTGAAGAAGCCGCCACGGAAGCAACACATAACATTAACGCCCCTGCAGCCAGCGCCATTATTGTTTTACATCCTGCCAAGCCGATTATCGATGACAACCTCAAATTCATTTGAATTCTACCTCCAGGCGATCCGGCACATCGGAACAAACCGTATGCCGCAACGTTCTTATGATCGATTTTATACCGTTAAAAAATTACTTTTTAAGCCACGCCTTGATTTCGTCTCTCGATGGAATCTTGCCGACACACTTCACCGCATCGTCAATGACAACAGCAGGAGTTCCAAATACGCCGTAGCTCGCTATTTCCATTATATCTTTTACTTTTGTCACCTTTGCATCGACAGCCAGCTCTTCCACGACGCTCTTCACTTCCTCTTCAACCTTGGTGCATTTGGCGCAGCCGGGACCGAGTATTTTTATTTCCATTGCAAGCTCCTTCGGTATGACATACCAATTGTTTCCTGATCATTCGAAATATTTTATGAAAGAACGAGCGCCCTCAATATCAGATGATGCGCCCATAAATAAATCGCCCTTACGCGACAAGCCAGCCATATGCGAGTCCCGCAGCCGTGGAGAGAATGACGATGATCGTGCAGAACACGACCGTCTTCTTCACGCCCATGATGCCGCCGATGACGAGCATGTTCGGCAGCGAAAGGGCCGGTCCCGCCAGGAGGAGGGCGAGCGCCGGCCCCTGCCCCATTCCGGCGCCGACAAGTCCCTGGAGAATCGGCACCTCCGTCAGGGTTGCAAAGTACATGAGGGCGCCCGATACGGCGGCGAACAGATTCGCTCCCAGGGAGTTGCCGCCGACGAGAACCTGAATGTACCGCTCGGGAATCAATGCCGGATGGCCCGGCCTGCCAAGAAGAAACCCGGCTGCAAGAACGCCGAAAAACAGAAGAGGAAGAATCTGTTTCATGAAACTCCACGTGGCGCCGACCCATTCGGTCCGTTCATCGCGGGTAAACCACTTCGCGAGAATTACAGCGAGGATGATCAGAAACACCGCCGTGAGCGGCCATTTTATCGAAAAAAGAAAGGGCCACAGACCCGTCTCTCCGGCGGCAGGACGGGCGAACGTTGCGGAAATGAGAACCAGCACCATTGTCAGCATGTACAGTGCATCCTGGAGCAGGCTTCGCCCCTTCGCATTTTCGTCGGGCATGTATATCTGTCCTGCAGTCCGTTTTTCGTCGTCCTTTCTGAAGATAAAGGCCATCAACAGTCCTGTGACAACGGCAAAAATGATCGCCCCGATCGCCCGGGCGAGACCGAGCTTCCAGCCAAGGACGCGGGCCGTCAGAATGATCGCCAGCACATTGATTGCCGGTCCCGAATAGAGAAAGGCCGTCGCCGGTCCGATGCCCGCTCCCCGGGAATATATGCCGGCGAAGAGCGGCAATACCGTACAGGAGCATACGGCCAGGACCGAACCGGAAACCGAAGCCACCGAATAGGAAAGTATTCGTTTTGCCTGAGCGCCGAAATACTTTAATACGGAAGCCTGGGAAACAAATACCGCGATAGCGCCGGCAATGAAAAAAGCAGGAATCAGGCAGGTGAGAACATGTTCCCGCGCATATTCCTGAAGCATCATCAGCGATTCCTGAACGGCGCCCCGCAACAGGTCGCTGTTCCAGGGCGTCGCGTAAATTCCGATATAAACGCCTATTATTAAAAAAAGCTTCGTTCGTTCTTTCACATTAGATCCTTCACAACGCCGGCAATCGACACCAGACAATTTTTTGCATTATCGATCACTGACGACCGCAGATGTCTTCTCGATGAATGTTCGGAAGCCGCTCCATTATATTCGTAATATCGTCGTCGGTCTCCAGCCAGCGGGAAAGATTGGCCAGAAGTTCCTCTATTTGACGATTCTCGTTCGGCCGTGAAATCCGGTAATTGACGAAAAGTCCTTCTTTATAAGAATTGATCAGACCCGCTTTTTCCAAAACGCGGAGATGCTTGGAAGCGCTCGGCTGAGAAACTTCTAAAAGCGTTCGAATTTCGCACACGCACATTTCGCGGCATTGCAGCATTTTCAAGATTTTCAGTCGATTCTGATCAGCCATTGCCTTGAAAGCGTTGACCATGTTTTTCATCATCGCACTCCCACTATATAACCGGACAGGAATATAGTTGCCCGCCTGCTCTTTGTCAATAACAAAATATCGCGTGGGATTATTGAACGGTCGAACGGTCGATGGACCCTTGCTGAATTCCCCGTCGTTTTGTCAATATTGCAAGGTTCTCTAAAAAAATTTGTTGCGGGAATCGTCGATGGCGCGAAATCCTCTGCACGACGAATCGCCGCATCTTCGGCGGGAATTGTTCACCGTCGTCCTGCGGTCATGCCTTCAATTCCTTCGCGGCCTCTCGCACATTGACGATAAGCGTTTCAATCTCTTCCGTTTCTCCAGCCTTGGAAGACAACAGATGAGTCACTGTAGCGAGTTCGTCCTCAACTTGGCGGAGCGTCTCTTTTCTCATGTCGTCTATACGCCTGTTGATGATGGTTTCCCATTGAGAGGCGAGACGGGAGAGATTGGCTTTCGCTTCCCATTCGATCCGGCGAAGGAAATGCTTTTCAAACAACGGGCGAAAGATGGCCATGGGAATACAAAACCAGATCAAATCGAAATGATAATCGAAGCTGCGCACCGCCTTGATATCCGGGTGTCCCGGCGCAGCGACATCGAGGGTCCACTCGGCTTCCGCCAACTTCACGCCCAGAACTTTGTCGATATTATTCTTCAGATGCATCCGGAAATTTTCAAGAGATCTTGCGATGTTTGCATGACTTTTTTCCAAAGTCGCATAGAATCGGCCATGTTCGCTCTGTGAAATCTCTCGCATCTCTGCCGTCATGGTCTCGGCAACCCACTCTTCGTAACGTCGGGTCAGCTTCCAGAGATTCCCCTTCCATCCGGCCATGTCCCGCGAAAGATTATCCTTCACTTTTCTCAGCAGTGAGTTTTCGAGTTGATTGAGACAGTCCATAATGACCGCCCGGGTCTGGCGCCGGCGTTCCTTCGAAATAAGCCACAACTCCTCGCGGATCTGGTCGAAATTAACAGTTTCGTCAAGAATCTCTTTTTTCAAGGACTGCCTGTCCCTGTCTTTCTCCCGTGAGGTCTTCAGAGCGATGGTAAGATATCCGGTTGCGGCTGTTGTCAAAGACAGCGCCTTGTGTGCTAAAATTCTATCGGATTCTTCGGCGCAGTTTTTCGATAAATCCGAGAGACACTCCATCATGAGACGGCGACGGAACGTCTCTGTCTGAAGCCTGGTTGAATAGCAATAAAGGTCGAACGCCTTCTTCAATTCCTGCTTCAGAGTCTTCGCGATAAAACCGGCCACCTCATCTCTCTGGTCTCCGGTCAGGAGGTCGACTTTCGTGATTAGCAGAACAATCCTCGGAGTATAGCGGTTCAATTCCCTGAGAAGCTCCAGGTCATCATCGGAGAGAGGACGGTCGGCGCTGACGGCAAGAGTGGCGACGCCGATTTCGGGAAACCAGTTTTCCGCGGTTTTTATGTGATCGCTGAAAACGCTGCCGAGTCCGGGAGTGTCAATCAGACGGATGCCGGGATAATCAGCAAAGGAAGGAAGCTCTACATTTACAATTGCGACCTTCTTTCCATTGGAAGGATTCCGGCTCTCGGAAATGTAGTTTTCCAACTCGGACAAGTCGATCTCTTCTTGTTTGCCGTCAAAAAAGGAAATGAAAGCCCGGTCTCTCGGCCCGTACTGAAGGCAGGTAATCGCAGTAGTCACTGGTATGACGCCCATGGGAAGGATTTCCCGGCCGATGAGGCTGTTGATGAAGGAACTTTTACCGGCCTTGAACTGTCCAACTACGGCCACGTCCAAAGGCTTGGCATCGGCAACGAGAGATTGGCAGGCTTCAATCTGGCGATTGAGCGACGAAAAATGGAAACGGTTCCGTACATTCCCTATGATCTCGATCAGTCGCCGTGCATTGTTCCTGATAACGCCGGTTAATTCAGGGGGCATAAAAAAACTCCCCCAGAACTGCTGGTAGGAGTTATCAGCCATAAAGGCGGTTGTATGGTGAACTCTATCACCGGGATTATTATCTATGCAAATTGGCGCCCTCTGTCAAGCGATCCTTGCTGCTGTCCGCCTATCGACTATCGCCACAGGCAGATCATGAAGCAGAAGGAACATGACAACTCTCTGTTCATAATGATTTTTCATGGGCTCGATATTATTTTCATAGCGATAGATTTGGTTCCTCTTCCGGGAAAACAGTCTCCCAATTGTGATCATACAATTTGAGTCTTTCTTCCTCAAATAAATCATATATTTCGACGAATCGCTTCGGTGATACATTTTTGTTGATGAACACCTGACCGGAAAAATCATAAATATCCTCAGGCGTTAAATTATCCTTTTTTTTCGGCACATAAGCATCCCAATTCATTTTTCCCGAAATCAAACCTTTGCTGATAGCATAATCCCATAAAGGCGTGCCCGGATAAGGATTTAAAATAAAGAAAGCAAACTTATCCAGACCGAGTCGCTTAATCAATTCGAGCGATTGGAACATTTCCTCCTCGGTTTCACCGGGCGTTCCGAGAATAAATGATCCGCTGGTCTGTATGCCATATTTCCTGGACAGGCGAACGGCTTCTTCAACCTTCTCCAGGTGAAGCGTTCCTCGCTTCAAGAAGTTCAGTATGCGTTGACTTCCCGATTCTATTCCGAATTCGATAAACACTGTATTCATTCTCTTCAGAAGTCGACAGGTTTCCTCATTAAAAAGGTTCGCCCGGCAAAACATTCCGAATTCAACGATGTTATTAATGCCTTGTTCTTCGATAAGCTGGACAATTTTTCTGAGTCTGTCGTGATCTGCTGAAAACAAGTCATCAAATATGTGAATCAACGTAACCTGATACTTCTCTATCAGTTCCCTGATCTCGCCGACAACATATTCCGGACTGTGATAACGTATCTTTTCCCAAAAGGCAGACGCGGAGCAGAAAAAGCAACGAAAGGGGCAACCCCGCGAGGTCATCATGTAGGTGCCCCGTCCGAAGGAAAGACCGAAGACGTTTTTTTCTTCCCGCAACATGAACTCCATGTTGAAAAGTTCCCTAGAAGGATAAGGAACGCAATCCAGATTTTCTATGAGACCTCTCTTGCCCGTTGCAACGACTTTCCCGTCATCTATATACAGCAGTCCTTTGATATGTTTCATACCTGCCGTATCGAATCCTCGCTCTTTATAAAATTCAAGAAACTCTAGAAAAGTCTGTTCGCCCTCCCCGAGAACAGCCGCATCAAAGGCAGAATGAAACGTCTCGGGAGCGATGGATATGTGATGCCCTCCGATGATAACATGAGCATTTGTTTTTTCTTTCATCTCCACGGCAAACCGGATGGCCTTATTGTACTGGTTGGTCAATGCGCTGATTCCAATAACATCTGGAGAGAATTGGATTATCTTGCTAAACTCTCGAGGGATGTAATTCAGTATTTTAATGTCAAGATCCGAACATCGCCAATATTTCTTCAAATAGCCCGCCAGATAGCCGATGCCCAGAGAAGGTTCGGCTTGCGCTCTTGAATTTGATGCGACTAAGAGTAATTTCATTGTTTCACCATGATGAGCATGCAATAATTTTTGTTCATACGACACACAACATTTATTAATAATCAAAAAATAGTTTAATTTCAATTTTCATGATAAGAAAAACTCGGATTTTCAAGAGGGAGCTTCCAAAAGAAATAAGGAAGAATTTGCCATGACAAAGAAGATTGCAATTATCCAATCAAATTACATCCCCTGGAAGGGGTATTTTGATATCATTAACATGGTCGATGAATTTATCCTGCTCGATGACGTGAAATATACGAAAAACGATTGGCGGAATCGAAATCGCATAAAAGCGATCAACGGCCCCCTCTGGCTCACCATTCCTATTCAGCAGCATTCCGGACAACTGATCAAAGAGGCGATAATACAATCTCACAATTGGAATATGAAACATTGGAAATCCATATGTCAGCATTACTCTCATGCAAGATATTTTAAGGAATACAGGGATTTTTTTGAGGATCTATATCTGACGCGGCGCGAGAAGTTCTTAAGTGAAGTAAATTACCGTTTTTTGAAGGAACTTTCCAGCATCCTCAAAATCGACACAACGTTCAGATTTTCTGATGAGTTCACTCTCGTGAAGGGAAAAAACGAACGCTTGATCGACATCTGCAAGCACTGTGGCGCCAACTGTTATCTCTCGGGACCGTCGGCGCAACAGTATATAGATGACCATTTATTCCGACAGGAAGGGATCGAAGTGGAATTTGCGGACTATTCCGCCTATCCCGAATACGCTCAGCTGTACCAACCCTTTATCCACGATGTAAGCGTCATTGATTTGATTCTAAATGAAGGACCCAACGCCCCCCGATACATGAAAAGCTTCAACAAAAAAAATTGAATGTTGTTATCGCGGCTGCGCACTCCGGAACAACGGTTCTGTCAGAGTTCCTTGTCCCTAATGACATACTGGGGCGATTTTGTGACTTCTTGGACGATCCTGAAAAGATACTCGCCTACGATTCCGATGGACAACATGACGGCGCCCGAAAAAAAGAGGAGAAGAAGGACGAGTGTGGTCCATCCGGGAACATCGATGGCGCCGGACAAATATCGGATCAGATAGAAAAGCCCGAGAACAAAACTAATCAGAATGCTCAGAAGACCCATGTAAAAGACGCCTCTGAGCGGGAGGGCGCTCTGGTAAAGGAGGCTGTCAAAAAAGAGTTTGGAAAGCTTATTCCAGGAATAGGTTGATTTCTCGTCCTTCCGCCCATGATGATCAACAGCGACACCCCCCAGGCGATCGGTCACCTGAAAGATGAGTGTACTAATGAATGGGTTGGGCGAGGCAAACAGGAGGAGGCGGTCCACAACATCCCGTTTCATAAGCCGGAAACTGCTCATGCTGGGAAGTTCCTTGCCCCGGGAATGATTATGCCGGATCAGGAAATTAAGAACCGCACTTCCTATATTTCTGAAGAACGAATGCGCCCTCTTTTCTGCAACCCCAAAAACAACATCCAGATCGTTCGCCTCCATGCATTTAATCAGCTTCGGGATTTCTTCAGGGGGGTTTTGCAGGTCATCGTCCAAGGTAATTACATGGCGGCCCCCGACGAAGGAAAACCCGCACATCAGGGCATTGTGCTGGCCGAAGTTTTTTGCCAATCGGATGATTTTCGCCCGCTTATCCTCTTTACGGATGGTTCGCAGAATGGACCAGCTTCCGTCACTTCCTCCGTCTTCCACAAAGATGAATTCGCACGAGGCATCCAGGCTTTCAAATGTCCGGACCAGCCGCGCATGAAGCTCCCTGAGTTTTTTTTCACTCCTGTAAACGGGAATGACGACAGAATAGGTTATATCTTCCATTCGTACCTCGGGCCCGTGAAAGCTCAATTACATTGCACAAAGTTTCTTCGGACATGCTGATTCCGCGATTAATCCCGCCCGTCAAAACAACATGGGAACCGACACGGCGGTGTACTTCTAAAATTGTAATTTTACTATATACCTGTTACGGTTGGAAGAATCAAACAACAGCGTTCCTAAAATTGTTTATATGACCTTTTTTATAACGGGCGTATCCGACGCGGCGTCTTATATCTCTATGGAACATTGTCTTGCGGTTCGGCGGGGTAAACGAAATCCTCCCGACATGACGATAATGATAAAGAGCAATAATCGCTTCTGATTGATCCGTCAATTCGGCCCCTGTCGCGGCAGTTCCTGCGCAGAAGGACATTTTCATGGTTGCCGAACAGCATGAGAATATCCCCATGCCTGAGTGCAGTGTCGCCATGAGGAACGATAACTTCTCCATTTATTTCCAGATCTCCGGTGTCCGGTCAAAAGAGGGGGGGTGCTTCCAGTTGCGTGCATTATAGCGTCGTTCACAATATTCGTAAACGTCGCCGGCCAAATGCATTATAATTCCTCTTGCCAACGAACAATCTTTTGCCTATAGTCCGAAGTCTCGTTTCAGATCATCCGATGCCGGGATCGGGAGACAGATCCGATCCTGGAGAAAATCCAGGCCGTTTTAAG
>JAFGGB010000010.1 GCA_016930775.1 Deltaproteobacteria bacterium | reverse complement strand
TCCTTCTGTAGTGCTCCATACACCTTTCTTACGAAAGTTGTCGCCTGAAGGCGAGGGATTTAATATCCCAAAACGAGACTATTAATGAAATCGTCAGGCATTATCCGCAGGCGGTCGCGACGATCGGCGACGACATCGCAGTGTGGGCCGATGAAGCCTTCGGAGTAATTGTCGACAATATCCTTTCGAATGCCGTCGATCACGGCAAATGCCGGAACGTAGAAATATCTGTTGTCCATGAGGAAAATCTCTGCCGCATACGGTTCGCCGACGACGGACAGGGCATTCCGGAAAATCTCAAAGAAAAGGTTGTGAAGGAGGGTTTCACCACCGACAGACAACGGCACAGCGGACTCGGTTTGTTCATTGTGAACAGGATTGTCGAAAGATATGGCGGTTCCCTCCGCATCGAGGACAATATGCCCCATGGAACGATTGTCATCGTTGCCCTGAAAACTGTTCGATGAAATAACCCGTCCGGCATGCCTCAGCGGAAATAGCTGTTTTCAGGCGATCAAACCCCTAATTTTCCCCTTAAGTATTATAGAGCTTTTGCCGATTAGTCTATCATCCGGTCACTGTATCGCCGGAGGGGGCGTTCATATAATCAGGGTTTTTTGCACACGCCATGAATCGAAAATGAGGAACGACGGCGATCGACTCAACCGCTTAATTGTCGATCATTGACGTATTTTCGAACAGGGAGGTTTGAAATGAGGAACATGAAGCTGAGCACCAAGCTGGTTGCAACATTCCTGCTTGTAGGCATCATACCGTTCGCTATTCTGGGGATAGTTTCCCTCGTCAACACGAACAGGGCTCTCACTGCAGCGGTTTTTGAAAAACTCGATACCGCCCAGGGTCTGAAAATGAACCACTTGAAGAGTTTTTTCGACCAGACAATGAGCAGCATGAAAAGTCAAGCCAGGAACGCCCTGGTGCTGGAGGCCGCCAAAGGATTGGAGAATTCTTTCAGGGCCGACAATGGCGACGTCAACAGCGCCATCTACCAGTATCAGCTCTTCAAGTATGAAGAAACATTGAAGGAATTTGTTAAGGCAAACAACTATTCCGATCTCGTAATGGTAGGCAAGGACGGGACGGTTTTTTATTCGCTCTTAAAAGGTTCCGATCTGGGACAAAGCGTGCTTACGGGAAATCTCAAGAACAGCAGTCTTGAAAAATGCTTTCAGACTGTTATGGAAGGCAAGAGCCCCCTGGTTATTGCCGATTTCACGATATATGAACCGGCCGGGGAAAAACCTGCCGCCTTCATCGGCGCTCCGGTTATTGCAGAGGATGCAATTGTCGCTGTGATTGCAGCCCGACTCTCGCCGGCCCCGATAAACGCGATCATGACGGAACGATCGGGAATGGGCGCCACCGGCGAGACTTATCTTGTGGGTTCCGATATGCTGATGCGGTCCGATTCCATACTTGATAGGAAAAACCGCTCCGTGAATGCATCGTTTGAGAATCCCGCCCAGGGCAAAGTGGAAACCGAGGCCGTACGCCAGGCTCTTGCCGGCAAGTCCGGTTCGGGCATCATCGACAATTATCGGGGAAGCAAAGTTCTTTCGGCCTATGATCCCTTCGTCATAGGCAACATCACCTGGGCCTTCGTGGCGGAAATAGACAGATCGGAGGCCTTTGCCGCAATAGCGAGGATCGGATGGATCATCGGCATTCTGGCCGTCATAGGCATCGCCGCCATCATCGCTGTTGCTCTTATGATTACGCGATCGATCACCAAGCCCATCAACGGCGTCATGCGCGATCTGAGAGAAGGAGCAGATCACGTAGCCGAAGCGGCGGAACAGCTCACGGCGGCAAGTCAGCAACTTGCCTCGGGAGCGTCGCAACAGGCCGCATCGGTCGAAGAAACGTCGAGTTCCCTGGAGGAAATGTCGTCGATGACCAGGCAGAACGCAGACAATGCGGGCCAGGCGGAAGCCATCGTTAAAAAGGCTACGGAAACCGTTCAAAAAGCCACCACGTCCATGGCGGAATTGACGCGCTCCATGGAGGAGGTTGCAAAGGCAAGCGAGGATACCTCCAAAATCATCAAGACGATAGACGAAATAGCTTTTCAGACGAATCTTCTGGCGCTGAACGCCGCCGTCGAAGCGGCTCGAGCGGGCGAAGCGGGAGCAGGATTCGCCGTCGTTGCCGAAGAGGTGCGAAATCTCGCGATGAGATCGGCCCAGGCGGCAAAAGACACGGCGCTTATTATCGAGGATACGATAAAGAAGGTCAAAGGCGGATCGGAAACGGTGACAATCACGAACGGCGCCTTTGCCGAGGTTACCCAAAGCGTCTTCAAAGCGAGCGAGCTTATCGGCGAGATAGCCGCTGCTTCGGGCGAGCAGGCCCAAGGGATCGACCAGATAAACAAGGCCGTGACCGAAGTTGACAAGGTGACCCAGCAGAATTCGGCTAATGCCGAGGAATCGTCTTCGGCTTCGGAAACCCTTAAATCTCAGGCGGCCAATATGAAAGGCGTCACCGCCGCGCTTGCCCGGATCATCGGAGGAAACGGTCATGTTCATCATGAGAGGGAATCAACGTCGCTGAAGACTTCGTCGAACGGAAAAAGGACGATGGCCCCCGTGCATTCTCCCGAGGCGAAGCATTTGCAGAAGAGCCTTCTGACGCGCCGCTCTGAAGTGCGTCCGGAAGATGTCATCCCCATGAGCAAATAGGAAATCGAAGACTGACGGCGCAACAATCGATCCGAAAGATACGATGCAGGGCCGCTCGTGAGGGCGGCCCTTTTTTATCGGGTGGAATCATGTTTTGGAAGTAACGGCAATCCTGTGGTATAGGGGGTTCAACAGGCCGAACCCTTGTGAGGTCAGGTTCTTCATGCGTCATGCCGCCGGCATCATTGCGGGATCTGTTGCGATTGTAGCCCTGGCGATTGTCATTGGCTTCGTCAGCGCAAAGGTTCCTTCACGTCCCCTCAACAGTTTCGCCGCCGCCTTTCTGAAACGTCTCGAATCGATGAGCCACACAGACGTCATTTCGGAAATTTCCACGCCCTGGCAGGCGAGGCAATACCTCCTGAACTATCTCTCCTACGCCAGCGACAGGGACACGTACGGCGAAGAGGATTTCATCGCCCCATTCCGCCGCATTCACGCGATGCGGCGCGACGACTGCGACGGGGGCGCTCTTGCGGCTGCGGCCCTGCTCTCCGATAACGGCTATAATCCCCTCATGCTCTGTATGTACAGCAATGAACACACCCTGGAACGGAAAGGCGGCCACAGCGTCTACATTTACCCTGAGGGAGGGAAATGGGCGACCCTGGGCATACGGCCCCACGATTGCAATCCGCCGGTCTTCGACTCCGTCGAAGAAATTGTGAGGTTTTACGGTTTTCAGAAATTTGCCGTTGTCAATATAGAGGAAGTCTGTCCCGATTGGATCGAGGGAGCGTCCAACATGAGCGAAAAACTCTATCGACCAGATCTGGCTAAAAATATCATCGGCGCCCGCACGATATTTTTGATGGATTGATAATTGATCATCCGTCGGGAAAGAGGAGACTGCCAGCCTCCTCTTTCCTGTTCGATGCCGAGACTCAGATGATGCTCTGAAGCTTCATCGATAGACTCATGTCTCCCCCCACTTTAAGCTTTCCCGTCATGAAAAGCGTCATGGGATTCGCTTCCTTGTTGACCATGGCAATGAAATCGGAGTCGGCCATTGTGATGGTGCAGGCCGGCTTATCATTGCTCCCCTGGTTGATCGGAGCGGGAGACCTGGTAAAATCGATCCACCAGGAACCGCCTCCCTCGCCGGTAATAGCGAATTGTATCGTCCCTTTTATATCGGCGCCGAGACCCGGGTTCGCTGCAAGTTTTTTTCTCATTCCTTCGATAATGTCAACGACAGTTTCTGCCATGCTATCCGCCTCCTCTGATGTTCAGATTCTATTCTTTATGGCCGAAACGATCGTCTCGGGCCATGACCGCTGGTTATTGAAAGACTATAGTGATTCCGGTTATCTGCGTCAAGCATAAAGGTTCATTTTCACCCGTGTCGTATGGCCGTTGCTTATTATGTCGTTTTCCGATAAACAATTGCCGTCATTCTTACATTCGGGAGACCGGTTTGCCGGGAAAATCTTTGCATAACGTCATGAAAACATGCCGGATTATAATTCTTCTTGCAGCTTCTATAGTAGTTGCGGCGATGTTCCTTCCACACATTCTCAGCCATGTCGAGGCCGCCGGAGATATTCTTTTCCGGGTGGAGTTCAATAGTCTCGATACATGGGAACCCTTCAGTTTCACGAAGGTCAACCGCCAGAGCGCTTACCGTATCGTCGAGATCGAGGGGAAAACGGCCCTTGAGGCCCAAAGCGACTCCTCGGCCTCAGCCATAATCAGCAAGGAACGATACAACGTTTCGGAATATCCCACCCTCCGGTGGCGATGGCGAGTGGAAAACACCTACGGGAAATCCAGCGGCGGCGCCATTGAGATGGACGACTACCCTATTCGCATCTACATCCTCTTCAAGTTCAACCCCAAGAAGGCAAGTTTCGGCGAGAGGATTTCCTATGGAGTGGCTCGCACTCTCTCAGGAGGACGCTATCCGCCGCACAGCAGCATCTGCTTCGTCTGGTCGAACGGTCCCTTCTCGGGAGGCGAGATCTATGACAGCCCGTACACGAGCAAGGCAAGAATCATTCCTCTCCGATCGCCGGCCGATGGATTGTCTGAGTGGCATGATGAAGAAGTGAACGTCCTCGACTATTACCGGAGAGCCTTCGGCGCCGAACCGCCCATAGTTGCCCGGATCGCCGTAATGAACGATTCCGACGACACGAAAGAAAAATCACGTTCATATCTCGATTTTATAGAAATCTCGAAATAAACTGCGAGCCGGCTGCGCAAACCGAAGCTGTCGGCATCCGATATCGACACTTTGGAACCCATATAATATGATGCTGACAATGCCGTGTCCTATGTGATAAACTTTATTCATGCCAACCGTTTCCTCCCTGCTCTCGATGGTATAGCCGTTACTCCAAGCAGGACAGCGGGAAGCGGACTCTTAAGCCATGCCCGTGCGGGACCGGCTTCAACGTTCCGAGCCGGGGTTGCAGCCAGGATTGTAGAGTTAGACGGCCAATGATAGATCTTCTGCGCTCGCGGCGGAGCATCCGCCGCTTTACGAAAAAGCCGATCGACGCGGAATCGATCGAACTGATCGAGGAGGCCCTCCTTAGATCCTTTTCATCGAGAAATATTCAACCCTGGCAGTTCATTTTCGTGGACGACGGAGAACTCCTGAAAAAACTCGCCGTGGCGAAGGAACACGGCGCCGAATTCCTCTCTGGCGCCGCCCTCGCCGTCGTTATCGCCGGCGACGAGGAGACGTCCGATGTATGGATCGAGGATTGTTCAATTGCCGCAGCCATCGCCCACCTG
>JAFGGB010000077.1 GCA_016930775.1 Deltaproteobacteria bacterium | reverse complement strand
TGAAAGAAGGTTTCCTGCCGACGGGTTTCCACGTTGGGTTATGTGACGTGGAAATCCAGGAGCCGCTGAATGCGCTATTCGCGCCATACTGCAGCACATCATACCCGTAGATCCGGCAAGTCAATGAAGCAGGCATGGCGCCCCCAGATTGACGTCTCCTTTTCTGGTTGCAACCGGCGTGGTATAGTAGGTCCCGTCCATATGCAGGGAGAGAACGCGTGAACGAACCTATTGTCGAAGCGCAAGATCTTAAGAAAGCGTTCGGTGCGATTGTCGCTGTTGACGGGATTTCCTTCCGCATGGAAAAGGGAGAATGTTTCGGCATTCTGGGTCCCAACGGCGCCGGAAAGACCTCGACGATACGAATGATCTACGGCATGTCGCCTATTACGGCAGGGACGATCAGGGTTTTCGGCAGGGATATATCGCTTCACTGGAGGAATATCAGGGAACGGATCGGCGTGTGCCAGCAGGAAAACAATCTCGATCCCGATCTGTCGGTGGCGATGAATTTCGAGATTTTCGCCGGCTATTTCAATATTCCCGCCGGGGAAGCCCGGAGAAGGGGGAAAGAACTCCTCGATTTCATGGCTCTCGCCCACCGGAGCGAGGCCAGGGTGAACGAGCTGTCCGGCGGCATGATGCGCCGGCTCATGCTTGCCAGGGCTCTCATCAACAATCCCGATCTCCTGATTCTCGACGAGCCAACGACGGGCCTCGATCCCCAGTCGCGCCACCAGGTTTGGGAGCGGCTTGGTTCTTTGAAGGCCAAAGGTCTGACCATACTTCTCACGACTCATTACATGGACGAGGCCGCCCGGCTGTGCGATCGCCTCATCATAGTGGATCGCGGAAAGATTCTCGTTGAGGGTTCTCCTCTGGAGCTGATCAGGCGCTATGTCGGCGACGAGGTAATCGAAGTTGCCGATCCGGCGATGGAGTTGTCGGACTACGTGGTCTCACAGGGACTCGCCCATGAAAATCTGGGCCATCGCCTCGTCATCTATTCGCAGGCCGGCAACGCCCTATTCAGAAAAATAGCCGGGACGTACTGCACGGAGGGCTGCATTCTTCGAATGGCGACCCTGGAGGACGTCTTTCTGAAACTCACCGGAAGGGATCTGCGGGAATAATGGCTTCAAACGGGTTTTCGATCAGTTTTCGCTTTGCTCGGGTCTGGCTGCGGAATTTCGCCGTTTACCGGAAGATCTGGAAGATCAGTTTTCTGACGCCGCTTCTCGAACCCTTGTTCTACCTGTCGGCCTTCGGCATCGGTCTCAGCGTCATGGTGGGGGAGCTTTCCTATCGGGGAACCGCCATGACATACACGGCCTTTCTGGCGCCTGCCCTGATTGCCATGAATGTAATGAACGGAGCTTTCTTTGAAACGACCTACGCTTCTTTCGTCAGGATGTACTACCAGAAGACCTTCGACGCCATGATGGCGACGCCGCTCTCGCTGGAAGAAATCATCACCGGCGAGATCGTCTGGGGCGCCACGAAGTCCGTCATGGTTGCCGCCGTCATCACGGGGGTGGTCAGTTTCTTCGGCTATATTTCCTACCCGTCGGCGTTCTTCATACTGCCGCTCGCCTTCCTGAGCGGGCTCGCCTTCGGTTCGCTGGGCATGTTTTTCACGTCCATTGTTCCGAGCATCGAAGCCTTCAACCTTCCCGTTTTTCTCTTCATCACGCCAATGTTTCTCTTCAGCGGCACCTTTTTCCCCCTGGAGAACCTTCCGCTGTGGGCGCAACGCGTCGCCTATGCCCTGCCCCTGACGCACCTGGTGGATGCGACGCGGGCCTTCTCTTACGGCATTCCGGGGTTGGGGATTCTGTGGAATGTCCTCTATCTTTCCGCTTTCGTCGCGGTCTTCTATCCTATTGCTCTCGTAAAGATGAGGAAGCGGCTGATCAAATGAGAGACTCCCTCAGGGAACTGTCTCGAAGACAAGAGTTTTCTCGGCGTCGACCCTGTTCAATTTGTCGTGGATAACGGCCTTGAATGCACAGGCGCCGGGCGGCTATTCCCTTTCCTATCTGGCGGGGATTCGTTTGTTGATTGCCCGGCTCCACTGGCGCAGGGCGTCCTGGATTGTCTCGGCCCCCCGGCGATAGTAGAGGTCGCAGTCGATGGAGAGAAACCACTCGCCCTTTGTTGCGTCCCGTTTCCATGTCCCTTTTTCCAGTTCGCGACCCTCCAGTTTAAGCCATTCTGATCCGCTCGCGACAACGGCATTAACGGAGTAGGGAGGAATATCTCCGGCAATGACGCCCTGTTGCATATCCGACGAACGGACGATGCCCACTTCTTCAAGAGCGGAGAGGGTTTCTTCGAAAATCTCTTGAGTGGTGCAGCCTTTGTGCTGGACGGTTTTCTTCTGGTATCCGATGCGCGTTCCATAGCCCACGGAACAGGCGGCGACAATCAGGGCGAGACAAGATGTCCCGAGGATGATCATTGGTTTCCGGAAACGTTCTCTTTGCAAGTTTCCTCCCTTCTACAGGTCTTCTTTCTTAAAGAGCGCCTATCTTCCTGTAATCGATTGCCTCGGCATAGGATGTCAGTTCCTTTTTCGACAGGGACGATCCTTCGATGGTAACGAGAACCCGGTTCGCCACGATGAGGTTGATCGTGCCATCCTTCGCTTGGTCGTTATAGTTCACCACCGCCCGCTGTCCTTTAATTTTCTCCAGCCTGCCGCCGCTTGCAGTGACGATGCCGGGGTTTGTCATCATCATCATGATTCCCTGCATGAGCGGGCTCTCGGTGATGATCTTCACCGTTACGGAGCTGCCGTTCTTCCGGTAGACCCGTTCCGCGTATATGCCGCCTCCCAGCATCGCAGTGCTGACCGATTGGGACGTCGCCTCATCGGCCGTCCATCCCGAGAGCGGTTCCGGCAGGAATTTCTGAAGCTCCGTTCCCGCTTTTTGACGGACCAGCTCGCTGGCGTAATCCAGGGACGAAACGGCGGCGCTGAATTCGCCTTTATTGTAGTGATCGAGCGCTTCCGATATGGTCGCTGCAATTTCGTCCGTCTGGGCGGCCATTGCCGGACCGGCAAGTGCAGCAACGACACAGATCAGAAGAACCGTCAGGGCTCCTAACCGAAATTTCATAAACATGGTTCACCTCTCCGTGCGTGGTTTGAGGACCGATGGCGTTTCGCAGTGAAGGGGTCCCATGGATGAAAGTATCACACCGGTCGCTTCTTTGCCACGGCCATGATGCTTGTTGCTCTCGGAGCGTTCCGGCACATTCTGCGGGTCCGAGACGGCAGTCCGTCGCTCCTCCGACTGTTCTCACGGTATTGACTTTCTGATGTCGAAGTGTAAAATATTTCACTATTCATAGAAGAACCGACCTGATCGTCATTGTTATCAGTATTTGTCCAACTTCGAGATCATACCGGTGAGTCCATGTGTAAAGGAATCAAAGACAAGCCTGTTTGTTTGGACAGAATCCTTTCACGCGGCGACAGTCGCTCGCCCAGCTCCCTCCGGATCATTATAAAAAGTTTGTCTTTACAAGGAGATATATTTCTGTCGCTTCGGCGGCAGTGCATGTGTTGACTCGGCGCCGCGCGCCTAACCAAAACCGGGTTCTTCTGAACAGTCATCGTGGAACCGGGTCAAAATATTCATCTGACGGTGAGTATCGGTCTTTCGCAATACAAGACCCAGGAAGACATGCATGCTTTCGTTCACCGAGTCGACCAGTTCATGTACCAGGGGAAAAAGAATGGGAAAGACCGTGTTTGTTGCGAGCCATAGCATCAAAAAACAATTCAAAGGACAGTTCTCGCTTCGATCCCTTGTCTGAGACTGAGGGGGATACGGTGGAGAGTGCAAGATTTGCCACAGTATAGGCAAGACAATATCTGTTATGGTTTTTCCCGTCGAGTTTTTCCTCTTAAGAAATGTCTGGCAATCGAACCGGCCGGCATTTTATAATTCAGCGCAATGGTTTTTCTTGAGGACTCCCGGAAAGAGACAGTCATTTTTAGAACGGACTGCTATTGCGAGAAGAGGTGTATCGATAATGAAGGTGAGAAAGCGCTTCATCGCAGTGAATGTGATATTGTGCATTTTGAACGCCCTCATAACGATGGGCGTTGCGGCGGCCGCTCGGCCGGTCGAGATAGATCAACCGGCGCCGCCTTTTACGGCAACGGATATTCGGGGCAGCAGTATACGTCTCTCTGATTACATGGGGAGGAACGTCATTCTTGTTTTCTATATCGGTCATCGGTGACAGCCCTGTCTCGAGCAGCTCGTCGGGCTGCAAAAAACCAGCAAGGAATTGAAAGCCCTGGAGACAGAAGTTATCGCTTTTTCAAGCCGGGGGAAAAGCGATACGGAGAAAACGCAACAACTGCTGACACCCGATTTTTCTCTTGTGCCGGGTCCGCAGGTTGATATTATGAAGTCCTACGGCGTATTCAATGATGAAAAAAAAGTTGCCAAACCGGCTGCGTTCATTGTCGACAAGAAGGGAATACTGCGATGGCGGTATGTGGGCAAGGACAATTACGACAGGCCGAATCCGGCCGCGCTCATTGAAAAAATCGGAAATATAAAACAACCGTAACCGGCAGATTCACGCAGTATTCGGAACAATGAACTGTTCCGGCGCCGTCGGGAAAGGAGCGTTGTGAAAAACAATAGAATATTCGAATCATGTATCCTTGGCCTGTGCCTCTTGGCCGGGCTTGCTCTTGTGGGCTATCTGTTGTCGAACGGCCTTCTTCAATTCAAAAGCCTTGACCGGACGGTTGCGGTTAAGGGATTGTCAGAGCGTGAAGTTGCTGCGGATGTAGCTATTTGGCCGATACGATACAGCGAGGCGGACAATGATCTAAACCGGTTATTCTCGACGATTCAACGGAAGAACGAACTAATCGTCCGATTCTTAAAAGAGAAGGGTTTTAAGGACGAGGAATTGTCCCTGTCGGCGCCCGCCATTTTCGATCGACAGGGCCAGGGATACGCCGAGACGAACAGGAGGGAATTCCGATATTCAGGCACGTCGGCAATAACCGTCTATACGACGAATGTGTCGGCGGTGCGGTCGGCTATGGCGCAATTGGTTGAGCTCGGGAAGATGGGGATTGCCTTTTCCGGTCAGGATTACGAATCAAAGATGGAATATCTTTTTACAAAACTGAACGACGTAAAGCCGGGCATGATCGAAGAGGCAACGAAGAACGCCCGGGAAGTGGCGGAAAGATTCGCCATGGATTCAAAGAGCAAACTGGGAAAAATCAAAAGGGCGAGCCAGGGCCAGTTTTCCATCGCCGACCGGGACAGCAACACGCCGCATATAAAGAGGATACGCGTCGTCTCGACGATAGAGTACTATCTGTCCGATTGATCGAAGCGGAAGCCGGCCGGAACAACATGGCAGTTGCCGCCGGCATGGACCTTTGCATGGAGAACCGATTTATTTTCGAATCGAAAGGAGCGAAACGGTGATTACAGTCATTGCGTCAATACGCGTTAAAGCGGGGAAGATCGAGGCCTTTCTCGATATCATGAAGGCCAATCTTCCTTATGTGTTGCAGGAGGAGGGATGCATCGAGTACTCTCCGACAGTCGATCTCGAGACGGGTCTGCCGACCCAGAGGCTTGATGCCAATGTCGTTACCCTTGTCGAGAAATGGGAAAGTGTCGAATGTCTTCATGCTCATCTAAAAGCACCCCATATTGCGGCATACAGAGCAAAGACCAAAGACATGGTGGAGGAAATGACCATCAGGGTATTGAAGCGGGCCTGATTGAGGCGGTCATAATCGTGAGGGCAGGACGACGAAAGCCATTGAGCGCCTGGTCGATCATACATCGACGACAGGTTTATCTTCTCTGTTTTTAATGTTCGTTCTTGCTGGCAGCCGAAAGAAGGGCGCCGATAAACAAACGTCATGACGCCGCGAATCGCTCAGCGGAAAAGGCATCGGGCAGAAGGCGTCGAAATCTTTTGAAGAGGTTATAAAAAAGATGAAGGATGGCCGCCAACCAGCCATCCTTCTTTCGGAGGTTTTTCAGAATGGGTGAACCTAGGAACTGAGGAGTAGTGTCATGCCATTCTTGGGGCGCACCCTAGCAGGCGGATCTTTTATTGTCCACTCCAGAAAAACACCAGCCATTTGCTAGTATAAACCTAGAAAAACTCGCCAATCAATTCATGGCTGGCGGGTATGCTCTCTAATTTATATTGACCAAGCGGAGGCTTTTCTTTATCTGTTTCGGTGACAGCAAACGTGGTGGCGGTATGCGAATTTATTCCGTAGCAGATTTGCACGGCCGAAAAGAATATCTCTCCCGACTGCATGAGAGGGCCCGGTCATCGGCGCCCGATGTCATTGTAATCGCCGGGGACATTATCGGCAATGCCGATCCCGCCAGCCTGTTGGTTCCCCTCGATGCCCTGAATATGCCGGTGATTGCCGTGCGGGGAAACGCCGATCCAAGAGATCTTGAAAAAATAGCCGGATCATATCAAAACATATGGCTTCTCGAGGGAAATCGTGTCAATTTAAAGGGCATTTCCTTTGTCGGAATCGGCGGTGCGGTTGTCTGGCCCTTCCGGTCGAAAATTGCCTGGCGTGAGCGTATGGCAACCGAGAATCTCCTGCATCTTGTGACGGCGGATTCGGTCGTCGTTGCCCATCCGCCGCCCCGGGGCGCTCATGATCTCGTATTAGGTTTTTTCCACAGCGGCTCGCAAGGTGTGGCTGAGATAATAGATCGTTGTCAGCCGATGCTCTGTCTCTGCGGTCATATCCATGAACGGCCGGGTTTCAGCAGAATGGGGAAAACGACGGTTGTTAACGCAAGCATGGGAAAGCGCGGCGCCGGCGCCCTCATTGACATCGGCGAGTCAGGCCGTGTAGATGTAACGATGCTTTCATGAAAGGTCGCGGTTTTCTGAAGACAGTAGAAGGGATGAAGGTTATGGCGGAGACAAAGGGATATCAGCGAAAATATTTGAGAGGAATTGCCCACGGCATGAAGGCCGTTGTAATGGTCGGACAACAGGGGATAACGCCGTCCGTCCTGAAGGCCCTGAAAGAAGCCTTGGATCAGCACGAACTGATCAAGGTGAAATTTGTCGAAGAGAAGAGCAGGGAGGCGAAGGTGCAGATGGCCGCCGTGCTGGCCCGCGAAACAGGAAGCGAAGAAGTGGGGACTATAGGGCACACGGCGCTTTTCTACCGTGAGAATCCCGATCCCGAATTGAGGAAGATTGTCTTGCCGGAGCGCTGAACTCCTTTCAGCGCAGGTTCAGTTGACGGTACGGTAAGGCGGCGCCGGCGAGGAGAAAGGATATCCCTCAGAAAAGAAGGAGGAATAGAATGCTTCGTGCAGTCGACAGAGTCGAGGTGTTGACGCTTCAGGACAACTACATCAACATCACTGCGGCCGATAACAGCGATATGATCACCCGCGCCCGAAAACTCCTGAAGGGCGTCATCGGACCGTCCATTACGGCCGAGCATGGATTTTCCACTGTTGTTACGACGTCCGCGGGAGACGTTCAACGGTCGCTTCTTTTTGATTTCGGTCTCTCGTCGCAGGGGGCCGCCGAGAACGCACGGACCCTCGGCGTCGACCTGAGCAGGATCGAGGCCATGGCGCTTTCCCACGGGCACTACGATCATTTCGGCGGATTCGACGAACTGGCGTCCCGTTTGGGAAGACCGGGGATTCCTCTGACTGTTCACCCCGCGGCCTTCCGCAATCCCCGCTACCTTAAGGATCAGTCTGGAATGAAAGTTCCCATGCCCGCCCTCTCCAGGGAGCGGGTTGAGCGAGCGGGAATAAAGATTCAGGAAACCTCGAAACCCCTCAAGATTCTTAACGACACCGTCCTTTTCCTGGGTGAAATAGAGAGGGTTGCCGATTTTGAACAGGGACTCCCCGGCGCCTACTATGAGGAAAACGGCGTGGCACACCGGGATCATCATGAAGACGACACGTCCATAGCACTGCATCTCAAGGGCAGAGGGCTTGTGATCGTGACAGGATGCGCCCATGCTGGCATCGTCAACACGGTCCTGTATGCCCGGAAAATTACGGGCATCGATAAAATCCATGCCGTCATGGGGGGCTTTCATCTTACGGGGTCGATGTCCGATCCACTGCTCCCGGCAACGACAGATGCCCTCAAGACGCTCAACCCCGATTATATAGCGCCATGCCATTGCTGCAGCCGCGATGCCCAGGCCGTGCTGGAGAGGGAAATGCCCGGCCGGTTTATCCTCAATATGAGCGGTACGCGCATCAGGTTTGTTTCCTGAGAACGGCAACGGAAGCGGCACTGGGCAGCGGCCCCTGAAGGGACAGCTCTGCGTTCTGACCCCGGATATCTCATGAACTGATGGAACCAAAGGACCAGGCGAATATCAGGGACGTTCCACGGCGATTATTTCCACGCGGCGGTTTTGCGCACGACCGATCTCCGTTTCATTCGATGCAAGGGGACGTCCTTTGCCGTAGGGTTTTACGACAATGCGGCCGGGATCGATGCCCGAGCGGGAGAGCAGGTAGGAGCGGACCGCAGCGCCGCGTCGCGCAGAGAGATTCATGTTGTACTGTTCGGTTCCAATATCGTCCGCGTGTCCAGCCAGGATGATCGTTGCCGAAGGGTATTTCGCCTTCAGGACGGCGCCGAGGCTGTCCAGCAGCTCTCTGCAATTGTCCTTCAGATCAGCCTTGTCGAAGTCGAAAAAAACCAGGGGTTTCTGCCCCGGCGCCATTAGGGCAGCCAGAGGAATCAGGGCAGACTTTTTTGCACCGTCGTCGCTCCGACCGCTCAGCCAGCGTTGAGCCTTTTCGTGACCCAGATCGGCGGCGAATTTCATGTCCCTGACGGCGAGGGTGTTGTCGATGACATAGGCATGGAGGAGTCCGCGTTCATAATAAGCCTCGGCATTCAGAGGGTCTATCTCTATGCCTCTGTCGTAATGGGACAGAGCCTCTGCGCTGTTCGTAGTGTCGTTTCGAAGGGTAAGGCGGGCGCGACGGAAATAAGCGTCGGCAGGCGCCCCTCCCTTTTCAATGGCCCGGTCGTAGGCCTCCATGGCCGCCGTCAGGTTCTTACCTTCTTCGTAGGAACGGCCCTTTTCGTACCACTGCACATCGTTGCCCGCGAGGGCAACGCCGCAGTAAAGACTTATGACGGCCGTACAAAGGATAACAGAAGGCCTCTTTTTCATTATTTTCATTCCTTTCTGCCATGTGAAGGTTGGGGTGAGCCGCCCTCCTAACCTGTCAGCCATCAAGAGTGAGCCTCTCATTTACCCTGAACCATGAGGCGGGGTCCGTGAGCAATTCCTCCGTATCTTTAAGCGATACGTAATGCTCATGCTCGATGTCCGCCAGGAGGTTGAAGAAGGCTTTTTCCTTTGGATCATTCACCTCGTCGCGGAGTCGCGCATAAAAGGAGGCGCCGGCCGCCTCGAAATCAATGGCTTCCTTGAGAGCAGCCAGATCATCGATGTCGCCCGTCGGTTCGCTTTTGGCCTTGTCGATCATATTCTTCAGGATGTCCTTGACGACGGTATTCTCCACTTTCAGAGGAACCGTTCCGGGCCAGGACCCTTTGCTTTCCCATACCCTGTAAAGTTCCTTTAATCGCTCGTAATGTTCGAGTTCGTCGTCGGCGATCTGCCTGAACATTGCCTTTCCAAGAGAATTCCTCGTTCGTTTCGCATGGGCGAGGTAGAATTCCCGTTCGCGCTTTTCGTTTTCCAGGGCGGTTTCCAGGGCGCTTAGTCGAGTTCTCATACTCATGGTCAGACCCCCCTTTCCAGAGTTTCAATGGGATTTATTAATATTGTATTTTACACTGGATTTAAAATATTAAAATGCTGCTTCCTGGTCAAGTCAAATCGCCTTCGGCTGAGGAACAGGATGTCCGGTAAGCGCAATTTTCCGAAGGGCAAAAATTTTCCGTGTCTATTGTCGAGCAAGTTCCGGGCCATTTCTTCAATGAACTCTTCTGTTGCCTGCCCTGCCGTCTCTGTGTTAGTTCATATGCAACAACCGGAGTGTTCGCTATTGATCAAGGCAACGATGAACGACTCAGAGGGAGGGAGGAAATCATGTCTGTTCTTCAATGGGATAAAGAGGGGACGGTGGCCATTATCACCATGTCCAACGCTGAAAATCGCCAGAACCCTGTCTTTGTGGACACATTTCTGACGATACTCGACGATGTTGAGAAGGACGGTTCCGCGGGCGCCGTCGTCGTCATTTCCGACGATGGGAAGCACTGGTCTCTTGGCATAGATCTCCCGTGGGTTATGGAGAAAATAGGCGCCGGGAAGACAGCGGAAGTTAAGACGTTTCTCAAGAGGCTGAACGATCTTTTTATCCGTCTTCTCACTTATCCCATGCCCGTTATAGCAGCTATCAGCGGTCATTCTTTTGGCGGAGGAGCGATCATGGCCTGCGCCTGCGATTTCCGCTTAATGAGGTCGGATCGCGGATTTTTCTGTTTTCCCGAAATCGATGTGGGAATTCCTTTCCTCCCGGGTATGACAGCCATGATGAAACGGGTGTTTCCTGGCAATATCCTTAACCACATGGTTTTGACGGGTTCCCGCCTGACGGCGGCGGAACTGGAGAAGGGGGGGGTAGTGATGAAAGCCTGTCCCGATGGAAAAACCCTCAGAGAGGAGAGCCTGACCTTCGGCGGCGCCTTTGCCAAGGGACGTTCCATATTCTCAGCCATTAAAAAAGGCATGAACAAGGATGTAATCGCAGTGATCGAACGGGATGACCCGCCCTTCATAGAATCCTTCGGCCTTCTTGCCCGGCCGTGAGGATAATGGGCCTCAGTATCTCGATCATACGAGGGATTCCCTGAGACGGATGAGCGATGTCTGGGCTTCGTCTACTATCCGTTTCATCAGTTCGGCCACGGTGGGAATATCCTTTATGAGACCCGTTGCCTGCCCGACGGGAAGAACGCCGTGCGCCATATCGCCTTTTATGGTAGCGCATTCGATTGCCGGGAAAGCATTTGCAAGATAGGCCATCGTGAGGGCGTTTTTCCACCCCGAGGCAATGACTCCGAGGAAAAGCTTCCAATAGGGCAGATTGAGCATTTTTGCGATTCTGTTGGAGTTTACAGCGGCAGTGAAAAGGTTCGGCAATCCAAGGAGACCTCTGCGATAGGCTCTGACCGCCGCCGGGGTATGCATGGACCGGCAGCCGAGGCCGTCAAAGTCCGTTCCATATATTGTATCTCCCGACCCCTTCTCCAATGAAAGGTTTTTATAGGTTCTGTGCAGAGGGCTCTCGGCGGTGCTCATAAATCGCGTACCCATGGCGATCCCGGCGGCGCCGAGAACTATGGCTGCTGCAAGTCCCCGTCCGTCGGCGAAACCGCCGGCAGCGATTACGGGAATCGAAAGGTTGTTTGCGATGGTCGGGACGAGAACGAGCGAAGCGACATCGCCGCCGTGAGCCGCCGCCTCATGGCCCGTGACGATCAAGGCATCGGCGCCCTGTTCTTGGGCTCTGAGGGCATGCCGTTCGTTGACGACCGTAGCGATGACCTTGCCGCCGTATCTGTGTGATTCCCTCGCGATCCAATCGCCTTTTCCCAGGGAGTAGTTGATGACAGGGACTTTTTCCTCCAGGAGAACCTTCGCGTTTTCCCTGGCGCCGGGGAAAAGGAGCGTGGCGTTTGCCCCGAAAGGTTTATCCGTCAGTTGCCTGACTTCTTGTATGGCTTTCCTCGTCTCCTCGGTGCTGAGAGCGCCTGTAGCGAGGATGCCGAGACCGCCGGCATTCGAGACGGCTGCCGCCATGGACGGTATGCTGATCCAACTCATGCCGGAAAGCACTATTGGATAGGCAATGTCAAAGAGTTCAGTGACTGCAGTCTTCATCGGTTGAACCTCCGCGCACTGCGCTGTTGCTGTTTGCCCTATAGATCAGACTGTCTTTTCAGGAGCATTCCTCTCCGAACAGATCGTAAATGTCCGAGGAGGTTATGCGGCACTGGATCATATCGCCGGGGCCTCTTCCCGGGGCGTTGACATAGACTAAGCCGTCTATGTCCGGGGCCTGCCGCGCCGTCCGGCCTGCGAGAGGATATCCCTCCATATCCGATGGCCCCTCGATTAGTACCTGCTGAACTGATCCGATGGCCTCTTTCATAATTTCAGAGGATATCGCGGACTGTTCTTCCATCAATACGGCCCTGCGGCGATGCCGTTCCTTTTTAGAGATTTGACGGTCGAAGGACCAGGCAGGCGTGCCTTCTTCCCGGCAGTATTCGAAGACTCCGAGGTGATCGAAGCGCGTTTCCCGAAGGAAGTCGAGCAATTTTTGAAAAGACCTTCTGCCTTCGCCGGGGAAGCCGACTATTATGGATGTCCTGAGAGCAATGTCCGGCACTCTCGATCTAAGACGGCCGATTGCTCTTCTGATATCGGTTTCCGTGATGTGCCGGTTCATGGCATGGAGTATGGGATCATCGATGTGTTGAATGGGGATGTCCATATAGGGGCAGATCTTGTCGTTTTCTCCCATTGCTTCGATAAGATCATCAGTTATGTGCCGGGGATGTCCGTAGAGAATGCGAATCCATTGTATAGTCTTAATAAACGCAAGGTTTTTCAGCAGACCCGCCAGAGTGGGCTTCGCCCCGTTATCCGTTCCGTATGCCGTTGTATCTTGGGCCGTCAGGATAATCTCTTTAACGCCCTTGCCGGCCAGCCGTTCGGCTTCGCTCAGGACATCATCGGGGGTACGGCTCCTGTAGGCGCCGCGTATCGATGGTATTATGCAATAGGTGCAGCGGTTAGAACAGCCGTCGGCCAACTTCAGGTAGGCCGTAGCCGTACCTTTTTCGATATGGCGAGGATGCAGGGAATTCATGAGAAAATCAGGTTCGCTTACGATTGTCCTGCATGAAAGCGCCGGGACTTTATCGAGGGACAGGAGGTGTTCTGTGATACGGGGGAATTCAGCGGTTCCGATGAAAAGATCGGCCTCGGGCAGGAGTTTTTCGAGGGCGAACCCGTATCTTTGGGGCAGGCATCCCGCCACCACGAGGCGTCGGCAGCTCCCTCTCCGTTTCAGGTTCCCAAGGTGCACTATCTCCTCGACGGATTCTTCTGTCGCCGGTTGTATGAAAGCGCATGTGTTGATTATAATTGTCTCTGCATCGCCGGGAGAGGAGGAAAGAGAGTAACCTTCTCGAAGAAGAATGCCCGCCATGACCTCCGAATCGATCTGATTCTTAGGGCATCCCAATGTGACTATATGGACAGACCGTTTCAAGTTATTCCGGCAACTTTTCCGCGAGGATTTTCCGGGGTTTCGCCCCGTCGGCGGGACCCACGATTCCTTCAGACTCCATCCGCTCGACGATTCGGGCCGCCCTGTTGTAACCGATCTTCAGGTATCGCTGAACGAGGGAAATGGAAGCATGGCCGAGGTCGGTGACGAGTTCCACCGCTTCATCGTATTTTTCGTCGTAGTCTTCCTTGTCGAATCGCTCTTCCGTCGGTTCATCCTTGTACTGATTGATCGTTTCGTCGTAGCGGGGCGGACCCTGAGTCTTTACAAACGTCACAATGCGTTCTATTTCCTTGTCGGAAACGTAGGCGCCATGAATTCGTGTGAGTTTGGAGGTTCCGGGGGGCACAAAGAGCATGTCGCCGGCGCCGAGAAGCTTTTCCGCTCCCATTTGGTCCAGAATCGTCCGGGAATCGACTTTCGAAGAAACCTGGAAAGAGATGCGGGTGGGGAAATTAGCCTTTATTATCCCCGTAATAACGTCTACCGATGGCCGCTGGGTAGCGATAATAAGATGAATTCCGGCTGCCCGGGCCATCTGTGCCAGTCTCGTCAGAGATTCCTCAACGTGACGCTGGGCAACCATCATAAGATCGGCAAGCTCGTCGATGATGATGACGATATATGGAAGAATCTCCCGAAGGGGCGGTTGCGTTCCCTGTCCTTCATCGGCAGTCTTGGCGGAAAGAGGCGAAAGAACTTCGCCCTTCTCGATCAGGCTGTTGTAGCGATCGATGCTTTTCAGGCCGACTTCGCTGATGATGCGATATCGCCGTTCCATTTCATCGACGGCCCATTTCAGCACCTGAGCCGCCTTCTTCGGGTTGAAGACAACGGGATGTATAAGGTGCGGTATCCCTTCATATCCCGAGAGTTCCAACCGCTTCGGATCGATCATGAGCAATTTCGTCCTGTCCGGCAGGCTTTTCAGGAGTATGCTGCATATCATTGCATTGAGCGAAACGCTCTTTCCCGAGCCCGTGGTTCCTGCAATGAGTAGGTGGGGCATTCGGGCGAGGTCGGCAAGAACGGGGTTCCCTACGATGTCCTTGCCCAAGGCGATGGGGAGCTTGTATTTTGTGTTGAGGAAATCATCAAAATCAACTACGTCCCGCAGGCAGACAAGTTCGCGGATATTGTTGGGAATTTCTACGCCGATCGCTGCTTTTCCCGGGATGGGTGCGATGACCCTGATACCTTGGGCCTTCAAGGCAAGCGCCAGATCGTCGGCGAGATTTGTGATCCTGTTGATCTTTACGCCCGGCGCCGGCTCCAGTTCATACATGGTGATCACCGGTCCCGGCGTTATTTCGACAACCTTTGCTTCTACGCCGAAATCCTCAAGTTTCTTCTCCAGGAGCCGGGCGTTCATGACGAGGCTCTCTTTTTTTACCGTGGAAACGGTTCTGTCAACCTTGTCCAGGAGCGATACCGGCGGGAGCGTGAACTCTCCATGTTCCATGAAATTGAAGACCGCCTGTTCGGTCTTCAATTTGGCCTTGTCGTCCTTTACAGGTTTTTTTTCCGTTATAACGAGGATGTCGTCAGGCCCCTGACGTCTCTTGAATTCCTCGGCTTTTTTCTTTCGTTTCCGCCGCTCCATCCTGATTTGGATGAAGGTTCTTATCTTCCTGACGGAAAGGCTTGCAAGACTTGCTATTCCTCGGGCCGTATCTGTTATGGATATGTCGAGAGTAACGATAAGGCTCATGATGAGAACCGTTACCGTCAATAAATATGTGCCTATGCTGCTGAAATAGGGTACGAGATATCTCATGAGGCAGGCGCCGATAAATCCTCCTGGTTCGGGATAGCGACCGGCGCCGAAAAAGAAGAGAGTGTCGTAACGGGCGGCGATGATCGTCGCCGTTGAGCCGACGAGGGTGGCGAACGACAATAGGAAAAAAATATTCATTTTTACGGTTTTGTTGATAAAGAGCTTGGCTGCACAGAAAAGGAGCATCAGGGGGAAGAGATATGCTGTGACTCCGAAAAGGCGGAGGGCGCTATCCGCCACGTAAGAGCCGATCATGCCCCCTCTGTTTGTTATCTTCGGGCTGCCGGAAACGAAGTGGGTGAAAGAAGGGTCGTTCACGTCGTAGGAAAGGAAGGCAATCAAGAGGAACAACGCAAGCGCTCCGAGAATTATGGCGCCGATTTCGCGGATTTTCCTATGGGTTGGTTCCGTATTTTTCATATTATGCTATGCCGTGAAGAAAGAAATAGCGAGGACTGCCGTCCCGGCAATCCAGCAGTACCAAGAGAACAGATGCAGACGCCCTTTCTCTATAATAAACACTAACGTCCGCAACGTAGCAAAACCTGCAACTGCTGCGGCTGTGATTCCGGCAATGTAAACAGCCGCCTGATTGGGATCGATGGAATCGAGATGCCTCGACTCAATGAGGATCGCCCCTGTAATGGCCGGTATGGATAGCAGGAAGGAGAACCGGGCGGCCACCGATCCTTCGATGCCGCAAAAGATGCCCCCGGCAATCGTTGCCCCGGACCGGGAAAGGCCGGGCATAAGGGCCAGGCTTTGCAACAGACCGATCACGATGCTGTCCGTTACGGTGATATCTTGCTCCCTCTTATGATTTCCGGCTGCCCGGCCGGCGATATGTAGCAGCAGTCCGGTTGTGAGCAGCATAAAAGCAACGATTCGGAGAGAAACAAAGAGTTCTGAAATGCGGTCATAAAAGAAAATGCCGTTCAATCCCGTAATAACGGTGCCAATCATAACAAAAAGGGCAATCCGACGCATCGTTTTTTTTCGGTCTGTTTCGATGGTTGACCTGTTGCCTGACGCGGCAACGAGCGGGGTGCTGAAGGCGGCGATGATTTCGATACATTCTCTTCTCAAGAAGAAGAGCACTGCGATTAATGTGCCTCCATGGAGTAACACATCGAAGAGTACTCCCGGTTGCCGGAATCCGGGGATAAGGCTCTGTGCGATGACCAGATGACCGGAACTGCTGACGGGGAAAAACTCGGTGATTCCCTGGATGATACCGAGCAGAATGCCCTGCCAGACAGTCATTTCTCCTCTATCCGCACCGTCTGACCGGATGTAACGTTGTTTATTATCACGGAACGGACCTTTTCCATGAGCTCTTCTCGTTTTTCAATGCTATAGGGTCTTACATCAATGGGTTGGCCGACGATTACCAAAACTTGGCCCGGATGTATTCTAAAGGAGTATTTCGCCATGATCGCTCTGGCGCCTATGATTGAAACGGGGACGATGGGGACCCCCGACTGGATAGCGAGGTAAAAAATACCTTTTTTAAAGGGTCCTATGGACCCGTCCCGGCTTCGGGTTCCTTCGGGAAAAGTCATAAGGGATGATCCGCCCTGCACTTTCTTGGCTGCCTCGTCGAGGCTTTCCAATGCTTTTGCTCGGTTTCGCCGATCGATGGGTATGTATCCCGCCTTTTTCATTGAGGCGCCGAAGACGGGGATTGAGTAGAGTTCCTTTTTTGCTATCCAACGGAATTGGACGGGGATCGAGGCGAGACAGACAAAGATATCGATTTCGCTTTGGTGGTTGGACATGAAGATCTGGGGTCCGTCCGTCCTTATGTTTTCTAGTCCCCGTACCGTAACGTTTACGCCACCGAGTTTAAGAATGATTTTTCCCCAGAGGCGAGCTACTCGATGAATGATGTTTTCACTCGCATGGCATGCAAATGCGACAACTACGCAGAACGACGCAATAAAGGCCGTTACACATACACCCATTGCCAGCAATAGAACAGAGCGAAACACGACTTTCCTCCAATTCTATATTGCAGTTCTATAGCTGGAGATACCTCGGCAAGTCAACAGAGAAAATAGCAGTGATAGAAAGGATACCATTCGCCCGTCTGCTGTTTGAATGGCGAGGGGAGAGTGCTTTGCGCCGCGGCCCTCTTTCGATATTGATCGTCCGCGGCATTGAGAAGAAGCGCGCTTGCGCAGCGGCTGCCCCATCTCGGCATGCGATCGATCGGAGGTTTTTATTGCTGCTATCTGGCCGGTTTCATGACGTTTTAAAAATTCTTTCGATTAACGAAAAAAAAGGCTTGACACCCATTGGGGCAGAGTGTATACACGCAAACTCGTTCTGGCAAAAAGGTTTGACGGAACGAAAGCCGGGCGGAAAAGATCTTGACAAAAGGCCTCTTTTTGGTCTAAAAGTAAAAGCTCGGCTCAATGGTTCTTTCACAAAAGAATAGCGGGTAAATCGCCTTTAGGGTCCTGTTTAAAAGACAGTTTCCGGAGTTTTTTTCCGGTTAAGGTATCAAACTTGAGAGTTTGATCCTGGCTCAGAACTAACGCTAGCGGCGTGCCTAACACATGCAAGTCGTACGAGAAAGTCCCGTTCGCGGGGTGAGTAAAGTGGCGCACGGGTGAGTAATGCGTGGATAATCTACCGTCAGGTGAGGAATAACCTACCGAAAGGTTGGCTAATACCTCATAATACGTGCCGATGTTGGTCGGTTCGTCAAAGATGGCCTCTCGTTGAAGCTGTCGCCAGACGATGAGTCCGCGTACCATTAGCTTGTTGGTGGGGTAAAAGCCTACCAAGGCTACGATGGTTAGCTGGTCTGAGAGGACGACCAGCCACACTGGAACTGAGACACGGTCCAGACTCCTACGGGAGGCAGCAGTGAGGAAT
>JAFGGB010000076.1 GCA_016930775.1 Deltaproteobacteria bacterium | reverse complement strand
TCGCCCTTCGACGTACGGAACAGTACGCCTCAGGGTCTCAGGATTTCAGGGGCCTTGCATTCAGACGTTTTTGAACAGTCCCGGAATATTTCGGCAATAAGGGTGGAGCGCCGGGTTGCGCCGGCCATCGAGGAAGCCCACCAGGGACTGTTGAAAAACGCCTGCCTGCGGCGTTTCCTTCATCCTTCGCCCATGAGCGACGTCGCAGGGGCGCACTGTTGCGCTCTCTCACGCGGCCGGTTTCGCGCTTTCGCTCCAATGACCTACGCCGTCTGCCCCATCCCTAAAGCTTGAACTGCGATAAAAGGTATGATAGGCAATATAAGTGGGTTCCATCGATCGCGACAGCCTCATACAGGGGGTCTTATGAGCTTTGAATCTGGGGAGACGGACAATCCCGAAACAATGTCGGCAGGCGGTTTTGTTGAAAGCGATGATTCTTCCGGGAAGGAGTTTCACGAACCTGAACGGGAGGATATGATGATCGACGGCCGGCTTCTCAAAAAGACCGACAAGATTTTCAATCTTGTCGGAGTCATCGAACATAACGGCCAGAAACCTTCATCTGCAGTCGATGAAATCATGGAGCAACAAATTATCGAGACAGTGGAACGAATTGCCAGGGAGCTTTTCCCGGCAGTCGCCGAACGGGTTATCAGGGAGGAAATTGAAAAGCTTAGAGAACCCTAACTGTTTTCATGGAGGGCGTCTACAAGAGGAGGGTCCTGTGAAGAGGTTCATCCGGTTTGCTGTTGTCGCGGGAGTGCTTTTCGTCGGTGTTGCAGCCTATGCCCAGGCGGCCGAAAGTCCCTCCACGACGACGATACAGGCCGAGGGCGCCGGCGTCGTCATCAACAGGGACCGTGCAATCGCCAGAGACAATGCCGTTTATGACGCTCTCCGCAAGGCAGTTGAGCAGGCTGTCGGGGCCGTAATTTCTTCGGAAACGGTAGTCCAGAATTATCAGGTTATCAACGACAGCATCTATGCCCGCGCCCAGGGATACATTCAGAATTACCGCATCATAGACGAACGGGAAAACGACAGCCTCTACGTGGTGACCGTTCGCGCTACCGTTGCGCTGGGCAAAGTCCGGGATGATCTCTCGGCTTTGGGGCTTTTGATGGCCAGGAAGGGGATGCCCCGAGTGCTCGTGCTCATTGCCGAGCAGAATATCGGCCAACGGGGGCCTGCATCCTGGACGGACAGCGTTGACCTTTCGATCAGCGAGAACAAAGTTCAGGAAATCTTCCTGAAGGATGGATTCACTTTTGTGGACCGGACGGCGGCTCTTGAGCGGATCAAACGGAGCGATCAGTACAAGTCGACTTCTCTGTCCAATGCGGCCGCAGCGGCTCTTGCCAAGGACTTGAACGCCGAACTCGTCATTGTCGGAAAAGCCTATGCCAAACAGGGCGGCACTGTGGCGGGCACGGCGATGAAATCCATTCAGGCGACAGTATCGGCACGGGTTATCAGGGCGGATACGGGCGTTGTCATTGCCTCGACGACGGGGCAGGGAGCGACTATTCACATAGATGATATCGCCGGCGGCGTGGTGGCTCTGGGGAAAGCTGCAGAAAGCCTGTCGGCGCTCCTGAAAGGACAGATTATCGACCGGTGGCAAAGTGATGTTGCCTCGACGACTACCGTGTCGCTTGTTGTTCGCGGCGTCAAGAGTTACAGCGATTTCGTTCGGTTCCGGGAACTCCTTAAAAGCGAAATCCGGGGGGTCAAGAACGTGTTTCAGCGAAAAATGGAGGCGGGAACGGCTCAACTCGATCTGGAATCCGAGCGGGGCGCCCAGGCTCTGGCCGATGAATTGGTTCTCAAATCCTTGAGCGGCTTCGTTGTGGACGTAACATCGGTCACACAGAACAACATTGAAGTGACAATAACGCACAAGTGAGGATAGTCAATGGCCTATCGCGGGTTCGTCAGGTTGCTGTTGACGGCAGCCATCGTTATATCGGTTGCCGGGTGTTTCGCCAGGCAGCCAAAGCATGTTCTCAAAAAGGACGCGCCTGCCGGCGTCAGGCACATAATTGTAATGCCTGTTCAGTCTTCGGCGAAGGATGACGTAGCCGCCGGCGTGGTGAGGCGGATAATCGTAAACGAACTCTATTTCAAGGGTTATTCGAAGATCCCTCTTGACGTTGTCGACAGCAAGCTTCGGGTCCTTTATCCGGAGAAGAGTTCTCCCGGCGAGGGTACGATTCCACCGACGGCCGTCGGCGCCGCAGTGGGCGGAGACGCCGTCTTGTACTGCACCATCCTGAACTGGGACAAGAGTTTTTTTGGACTGTACGGTTCGCAGAAGGTGGAACTGGTCTTCGAGATGAGAGGCGCCGCGGCCGGTGAGACGATCTGGTCAGCCCAGGAGTCGGGGTGCGACCGCTTCTTCGATATTACGCCGGAAAGAGTCGTCAATAAATGTCACCAGTGTTTCGAGACAATCGTCAACGGCATTGTGGGGAAGGCCCTTTCGACGCTGCCCGATGGTCCCAACGCCCTTGCGGCAGCCCCGCAGGAGAAGAAGTGGTGGCGTTTCTGGTGAAAGAGCGAATATGCGGGCCGGCGATGTGAAAGCGATGAACCTTGTTTTAAGAATACGGCGTGGATGTCTGGCGGCGATTGTTGCAGCAATTGCTGTCGCGACGTTCTTTCCAGGGGAACTCTGGGCGAAACGTCCCGTAACCGTGCAGGTCGGAACCGGAGAAACGAAGGTCACTCTTGCCGAGGGATCGGTGGAACGCACGGCGGGCGGAAGCGAAGGGTGGAAACCGGTTGACTCCGGGGCGGTCATCTCCGACGGAGATTCCCTGCGGACCGGCGAGAAGTCCAGGCTGGAAGTGACGCTGCCCGACGATACGGTTCTTCGATTTGCCGACAATACGAGGTTCACTGTCGTCAAGGTTGCCGTAGATGCCGCCGCCAGCGAGCGCACTGTCAAGGTTGACATGACGCTCGGGAAGACCTGGGCAACGGTGCGCCGGAATTTCAATGTGAGGTCAACGCTTGAGATGGCCTGCGAGAATGCCGTGGTAGGTGTTCGCGGCACGGTGTACCGAATGAACGTCAACGAAGACGCGTCGGCCCTTGTGAGGGTTTATGACGGCGCCGTTTATGTAACGGGAGGACGTCCAACCTCGGTAGAGCCGCCGAAGTCCGTAGAGGCGGCGCCCGTGCCGGTGCCGGGACCCGTGCCGGTGCCGGGTCCGACCAAGGTTTCCATGGAGGAATGGACGTACATAGTCACAGCCATGCAGCAGATACGGATCGATGCGAAAGGCGCCGCAGAGAAGCCCCGCCTGTTCACCGAAGCTGAAGATTCCGACGAATGGGTTCGCTGGAATAAAGAGCGCGATGCCAATCTTTCCAGTGCCGGTCTTCGCTAGAGCGTCATGAATATCCCGAACTTCCTTACGGTTCTCAGGATCATCCTCACTCCCGTTCTTGTCATCTTCCTCATGGAGGGGAGGTTCGCCTTTGCGCTTGCAATTTTCGTTTTTTCCGGAATCACCGATGCTCTCGATGGTTTCCTCGCCCGGATTCTTAAACAGAAAACGTCCATCGGATCCATACTGGACCCCTTGGCCGACAAAGCCCTTGTTGCCGCTTCTTTCGTAACGCTTTCGGTTCTAGGAATCCTGCCCGGCTGGCTGACCGTTGTGGTCATAAGCCGCGATCTCATTATTCTCCTCGGCATATCCGTCCTGTTTTTTTTATCCATCTCGGTGGATATCAAGCCGTCGATAATCAGCAAAGCAACGACGGTTTCTCAATTTCTTACTATTTTAGTGGCTCTTCTCGATAGATTGCGTCCCGTCGACCACCAGAGCGTTTTTCTGTCCGTTACGGTCTGGTCTACGGTGATTCTCTCGACGATCTCCGGGTTTCATTACATATACAAAGGGATAGGTCTTTTCAATAATTCTTCTTCTGCGGAGTGAAGCAGACGCTACGGGAACATGTCCTTTCGAAGGGACGGAGGGAGCGGTCGAAGTGATGGAAATTCCGGCAATGTCCGGGATCGTCCGGCAGAAATATTCTTGACAGATCAGGATTTTATTGTTAATGCAATCCAGCATTACAGGATCGTGTAGGCGCGTAGCTCAGTGGGAGAGCACCACCTTGACACGGTGGGGGTCCAGGGTTCAAATCCCTGCGTGCCTACCATTTTTTTTCCATATATGGCCGAGAATAGAAGGGCATCACCGAAAACTCATTGATGATGCCCTTTCTTTGATCGGGTTTTCCTTTTGATGAGACGCAACCACTCGGGAGTTTTTGTTCGCAGCGATATAGAACGGCGGATTGATGGCTATTAACATTACGTTTCCCGACGGCTCGCGGGTGTCGGAGCAGCCGGGAACAACAATCAGGGATGCGGTGGGTCGATGGAATGGCGGCGCCGTGGCCACGACCGTGGCGGCGAAGCTTGACGGCGTTCCCGTTGATTTTGGGCGCCCCCTCGAAAAGAGCGGAACCATCGAGCCCATAAGCATTAATTCCGCAGAGGGTCTTTCTATCCTCCGTCACAGCATCTCCCATGTCATGGCCGAGGCTGTGCAAGATCTTTTCGAGGGAGTGAAGGTTGCCATCGGTCCTTCAATAGAGGACGGATTTTACTACGATTTTGATTTTAAGGACACATTCACTCCCGAGGACCTCGAAAAGATTGAGTCGAGGATGCGGGAGATAATAGCGGATGATCGGCCCTTTGTCAGGAAAGAAGTGGCCCGGGAGGAAGCGAAGCGCTTTTTCGCCGAACGCGGAGAGACCTATAAAGTAGAACTGATCGACGATCTTCCTGAAGATGTTGCAAGCGTGAGTCTCTATAGCCAGGGCGCCTTTACGGATCTCTGCCGGGGTCCACATGTGCCTTCCACGGGAACGATGGGAGCATTCAAGCTCCTCAATGTGGCCGGCGCCTATTGGCGGGGCGACGAGCGGAACAGGATGCTTCAGCGGATCTATGGAACGGGATTTCCGTCCGTCGATGAACTCACGGAGCACCTGAGATTGCTGGAGGAAGCGCGAAGGAGAGATCACCGCCGTCTCGGCCGGGAACTTGACCTCTTTCAGATGAACGATGAAGCGGGACCGGGCTTGATTATCTTCCATCCCAAAGGGGCCCTCCTGAGGACGATAATCGAGGACTGGGAACGAAAGGAGCATCTGAAGCGGGGCTACGATATCGTCATGGGACCCCATATTCTCAAGGGAGATCTCTGGAAGAAATCGGGCCATTTCGATCACTATCGCGACAACATGTATTTTACCGAGATCGAGGATCAGCTCTATGGCATAAAGCCGATGAACTGCATCGCCCATATGCTGATCTACAAGTCCAAGATCAGGAGCTATCGCGATCTTCCGGTGCGGTATTTCGAACTCGGCACGGTCCACCGCCACGAAAAGACCGGGGTGTTGCACGGGTTGATGCGGGTCCGCCAGTTTACTCAGGACGATGCCCACATCCTTTGCACGCCGGAACAGTTGAACGACGAGATCACGGCTATCGCCAATTTCGTTGCTGATGCAATGAAGATATTCGGCTTCGATTATGAAGTGGAACTGAGCACCCGTCCCGCTGATTCAATCGGATCCGACGAGGACTGGGCGAGGGCGACAACGGCCCTTCGAAAAGCTCTGGAAGGAAGCGCCATTCCTTTTGAGATAAACGAGGGCGACGGCGCTTTTTATGGTCCGAAGATTGATTTCAAGCTCAAGGATGTCCTGGGCAGAAAGTGGCAGTGCGCTACGATCCAGTGCGATTTCGCCCTGCCCGAGCGGTTCGACCTGACCTACGTGGGCGCTGATGGAGATCGCCATCGGCCGGTCATGCTTCATCGAGTGATCCTCGGTTCCATCGAACGCTTCATCGGCGTTCTTATCGAGCAATATGCAGGCGCCTTTCCCCTCTGGCTGTCCCCGGTTCAGGCTCTCCTGCTTACCGTGACGGACCGGCATATTCCCTACGGCGAGGAAGTTTACCGAAAGCTCCTCGATGCCGGGGTGCGAGCGGAAAGGGATTTCAGGAACGAGAAATTAGGCTATAAGATACGGGAGGGGCAGATTCAGAAGACGCCCTTCATGCTTGTCATCGGAGATCGGGAAGTCGAGGGGAAGACCATAACGCCCAGACAGCGCGATGGAAAGAATATGGATGCGCTGACGGTGGAGGATTTCATCCTCCATGTGAGAGAACGGGTCGACCGGCACGAGTAAAGGAAACTCCGCCGCGCCAACGGGCATAGAGGAAAGCATCGATGGAGGAGGTGGCACATAGTTAAAAATTTACGCATCAATGGTGAGATCAAGTGCGAGTCGGTGCGCGTAATCGGCGCCGACGGTTCACAGATTGGCATTATTCCAGTTGCAACGGCCATTGCCGAGGCTCAGAAAGCAGGGCTTGATCTCGTTGAAGTCGCGCCGGATTCGACGCCGCCGGTCTGCCGTATCATGGATTACGGCAAATACCGGTACCAGTTGAGCAAAAAAGAGCATAGCGCAAAAAAAACCCAGGTCGTTGTACAGGTGAAGGAGATCCGGATCAGGCCTAAAACCGACACGCACGATCGGGAAGTTAAAATCCGGCATATCATTCGGTTTCTGGAACAGAACAGCAAGGTAAAAATAGTCATGCTATTCAGGGGTCGAGAGATTGTCTATGCGGAGCAAGGCCGGGAGACCATGGAAGATATCAAGAGACGTTTGGGCGATACCTGCACGGTCGAGCAGGAACCGAAGAGGGAAGGCAGAAACATGATTATGATCGTCGCCCCGGCGAAGAAGAAATAGAAGCAATACACTGCAGGAGTTGATGAATGCCCAAGATAAAGACCCATAGGGGTGCAGCAAAGCGATTCAGCTTTACCGCATCGGGAAAAATCAAGCGTAGCAAGGCCTATGCGAGCCATATCCTGACGAAGAAAACGCGTAAACGGAAGAGAAACCTCAGAAAAGCGACTCTTCTGGACAAGCGGGACATGAACGGCATCAAAAAAATTCTTCCCTACATGGCATAAAGGAAGTCAGCGCTTTGGATGCAACAGTCAGTCTGGTCGTTGCCTCACTGAAGAGATTTTTTATTGCAGGCCCCGCCGGCATTGCATCTCAGCCCTGAGACGAACCGCAGCTGAGTTTAATGCAAAGATAATTAACAACGAGGAGAAGGTCTAAAAATGCCACGAGTCAAACGCAGTGTGCATGCACAAAAGAAGAGAAGGAAAATCCTGAAGCTGGCCAAGGGGTATTTCGGCGCCCGAGGCCGGTTGCTCAGGCTGGCAACGGAATCCGTGGAGCGCGGTCTGGCTTTTGCTTTTCGGGACCGGAAGGCAAAGAAGCGAGATTTCAGGCGACTCTGGATAGCCAGGATCAGCGCCGCCGTCCGTGAACAGGGCATGAATTACAGCACCTTCATGAGCGGCGTAAAAAAGGCGAATCTCGGTCTTGACAGGAAAATCATGGCCGACCTCGCCGTAAGCGATCCCCAGGCCTTCACGAAAATCGTAAGCATCGCGAAAGGTGAGTAGCCCCCATGCGGAGGGCCCTGGAAGAGCTGAAAGAGCGCGCTTTCAGTGACATCGCCGCCGCCAGGAGGCGGGATGATTTTCTTGCCGTAAAAACCAGATACCTGGGACGGAGAGGTTTGCTCACGGAACTCCTCAGGAGCCTTAAAGATGCGGCGCCCGAGGAGCGGCCCGCCCTTGGAAAACTCTCGAACGATATCAAAGAAGCCATCGCCCGCCGGATAGACGAGATACTGAGCGCAATCGAGGAAACGAGCAAGAGTGAGGCCCGAGTGCGCGAGCGCATTGATGTGACTCTTCCGGGCCGCGGCGTGAGATATGGGACGCTCCACCCCGTTACCCAGGTGATGGATGAAATATGTCATATTTTTTCTCTCCTCGGCTTCAGCGTTGCGGAGGGGCCGGAGGTAGAACTCGATTATTACAATTTCGAAGCCCTGAACATACCCAAGGATCATCCAGCGCGGGATATGCAGGATACGTTCTATATCGCCGATGAGATCGTGCTCCGGACACACACGTCGCCCGTCCAGATACGAACAATGGAAAAGCAAAAGCCGCCGGTGCGGATCCTCTCGCCCGGCAAGGTTTACCGGCCCGATTCGGACGTGTCCCATACTCCGATGTTTCATCAGGTGGAAGGGCTGCTGGTCGATACGAACGTTACCTTCGGAGATCTTAAAGGCGTTTTGACTTTTTTTTCCCGGAAGATGTTCGGCGAAGATACCAACCTTCGCTTCAGGCCCAGTTTTTTCCCCTTCACGGAACCCAGCGCCGAGGTGGACATCCGATGCGTCATGTGCAAGGGAAGCGGCTGCCGTCTTTGCAAACAGACGGGGTGGCTTGAGATCCTGGGCTCGGGAATGGTTGATCCTGAACTCTACAAAGTTGTCGGCTATGATCCTGAAAAAGTTTCCGGCTTCGCCTTCGGCCTGGGAGTCGAACGGATTGCCCTCCTGAAGTACGGCATCTCCGATATCCGGCTTTTTTTTGAAAACGACAAGCGATTCCTCGATCAATTTTAGAGGAAAGAGAAGAAACATGCTCGTAAGTTTGCGCTGGTTGCGGGACTATATTGATATAAGCCTTTCCCCATCGGAACTGGCCGACTGTCTCACCATGAGCGGCCTCGAGGTCGAGTCTGTGGAAGAAGTGAGCCCCGGTTTTTCGGGGGTGGCGGTTGCGCG
>JAFGGB010000075.1 GCA_016930775.1 Deltaproteobacteria bacterium | reverse complement strand
GGAAGTGAAGATTCGATTGGCGGAAATCGATTGCCCGGAAGGACATCAGCCCTTCGGCAGCAAGGCAAAACAATTCACCTCGGACCGCTGCTTCAAAAAAAATGGTTACCGTTCATCCAACCGACAAGGACAGATATGGAAGGATCGTGGCTCATGTAAAACTTCTCGATGGCCGTGATCTAGGCGAAGAACTCTTAAGAGCTGGCCTGGCCTGGCTGGAAGCCGACGCCAAAAAATCCCGCCTCGGCCTCTGACCGCAAAAGAAACCAGTACCTCCGCAGGAATGGAGGAACAACAAGAGATAGGAGAGAATCTAGGAGATGAAAGAAAAATCAGGCCCGCCGGACTACTCGGAGATCATAGCCTACGAGAAGCGCAGCGAGGGGAAACAACACCACCGAGGTAAGACTTCCGAAAGGTTGCTTGACAAGGTCGCAATCCTTTCTGCCCTTGCAATTGAGTTCGCTCAGACAATCCTCGATGCTGGTTGTGGGAACGGCTACATGTCGAAGGAGTTCTCGCAACTGGTCGGTCCCAGCGGACGGGTTTACGCCCTGGACTCTGATGATACGGGGATTGCAGTGCTCAGCGAAGAAACCAAGGGCACGAACATAGTGGCAATGGCGGGAGACATCACGACGGACACGGAACTTCCTGCATCGACAATTGACCTGATATACCTCTCGACTGTGTTCCATATCTTCTCGCCAAAGCAGGTCAAGGGATTCGAAGCGGAGGTTAAACGTCTTCTTAGACCCCGCGGCAAGTTGGCAATTGTGGAAATCGTTAAGCGCACTACCCCTTTTGGGCCGCCGCTAAATATGCGCCTCTCGCCGGAAGACCTCAGGCACACATTGCGACTGGCTGCCTTGGACACCGTGGAAGTGGGCGAATACTTCTACATGCAACTCTTCGAGAATCGTTCGAGTATATGAAATGACGCGTCGTCGATCTGAAAAGAAAAAGGGGGTCCAATCTTCGTTGTTGCCGGTAAGGCAAGGGGTCGAATCATTAAGGAATGATGCCGTAATATTCATGCATGGTTGCCAGTTTACAAAGAGCTCAATGAGAAAGGAGAGGATCATGTATACAAAAAGGAAAATCTTTGATGCATCTTTGAGCAGGTTTATCTTGGTTTTTTTAGTCATGGCTCTTGGCTTCTGCGGCGCGTTTCCCGACAGTGCAATAGCTGCAACGGCGAAAGAGATTGATGCAAGCGTCGATGCAGCTTTAGACCGCTTCAAGCAGGAGGTGAAGGGGGCGCAGGAATTCCTTAACGCCTCTAAAGGGGTGCTTGTCTTTGCGGGAGTTATCAAGGCAGGGATCGGCATAGGAGGAGAATATGGAGAGGGGTCTCTTCGAATAGACGGAAAAACCGTCGAGTATTACAACATTGCCTCAGCATCCGTCGGTTTTCAACTGGGCGCCCAGAAAAAGGATGTTATCCTTGTCTTTATGGAGTCCGGTGCGTTGAGAAAATTTCGATCGAGTTCCGGGTGGAAGGCTGGAGTCGACGGCTCGGTTGCTCTCTTAACGGTAGGCGCCGGTCTGGAATTTGACACAACAAAGATTAAAGAACCCATCGTTGGATTTATTTTCGGACAGAAAGGGCTCATGTACAACCTGACGCTTGAAGGATCGAAAATTTCCAAGCTGCAAAAATAGCGGGAATGTGTTCATGAAAATCGAGCAATAACAGGTCTTCGGAAAAACAGGGGAAACACTCGCCATATTTTTTTTAAATGAGTGACAAGATCAAAGTATAGGCAACCGATAGGCGTTTTGTTCTGAGATCTAAATGATTCTGATTAATAAAAAGATTTTCATGCTTTCGCATGTAATCGTTTTTGCATTCTGTTGTGCGTCAATAGCGGAATCGGAAACGCTGAAGCCCTGAGCGGGGAAAGTCATCGGCATTTCTGACGGCGATACAATCTCGATAATGAAAGACAGGAAGGAAGTAAAAATACGATTGATGGACATCGATTGCCCTGAAGGACATCAACCATTCGGCAACACAGCACAACAGTTCACTGAGAGAACAGGCTGCACCGCGTAACGGGGATTGAAATTTAATACGTAAAGCAGTTTTTTTTAGTTAATGAAAAAGGGGAAGTTGTTACGAAATAGGCAACCTAGCGTAATTATTGGAGGGCGATGCGGGATTCGAACCCGCGACCTTTGGCTCCGGAGGCCAACGCTCTATCCAACTGAGCTAATCGCCCTCGTGTTTTCTGCAACAGCGAACTTGTCCGGTTACAAAGCCGTCATGCCGAAAAGCAGGGTCACTCATACTACGAGCGTCCCAAAGATTCAACAGTTTTTTCCGTATGCCGGGTCAGGTCCACGTGGGGAACGATGCCCTTTATATGGCTGCTCTTGTTCATGCAGTAATAATGCAGGCCGGAAACGCTATTCGACAGGAGATCCGAGCTCTGTTTGATGGCGAATTCGATGCCGTATTTCTCGCATTCATCGCTTTTATGACTCATTTTTTCGAGTTTGGACCGGAATGTCTCGGGAATCTCAGGCGGTTTGCCGCAAAGTTGGGCGATCTTTTCCAGTTGGCTGTAGTTGAAGACGGGAAAAATTCCCGGCACAATGGGCGCCGTGATGCCGACTTTATTGGCCATATCTCGAAAGCGGTAAAAGACATCGTTGACGAAGAATAGCTGGGATATGATAAAATCGGCGCCCGCGTCGACTTTCCTCTTCAGATTCGCGATATCGATTTCCAGACTGGGAGTCTCTGCATGGCCATCGGGATAACCGGCTACACCTATTGAAAAGGACAGACGTCTGCCGATGAAGGACACCAGTTCATTGGCATAACCGAAGCCGTCGGCCGGTTTGATGAAGACTGAAGAATCCTTCGGCGGATCTCCCCTGAGAGCCAGGACGTTCTCGATGTTTTTCCGTTCCAGTTCATCAAGGATTTCGTCGATATCCTGCCGGGTCGATTCCACACATGTGAGGTGGGCCAATGCCTCAACTCCCATATCGTTTTTTATTTTCGAGGCGATGTCGACTGTTTTGTCGCGAGTGCTTCCGCCGGCGCCGTAGGTGACGGAGATAAAGTCCGGTTCAAGCGTGATGAGCTCCCTCACGGCCCCGTATAGCTGTTCGAGATTGCCTTCCCGTTTTGGGGGAAAGACTTCAAAGGAGAGGACCGGGGCGCCTCTATAAAAGAAATCCCGTATTTTCATTGAGTTTAGTTCCTTCGGTAAATTACCGTGTTTACATGGCATGCCGTATCATTCTTGTCAATCATTTTTGAGCCCCGTCGTTTTCGACTCATTTTTCGACTGCATATGAGCCCGTCATTTTTTATGAGGGAACGAAGGCGGACGACAGGTCAAACGTGACGGTTATGCAGTGAAACCGACCGGCAAGGTCTCCGATGAAATAGCCGGATAATCCAGAAAGGGGCATTGTCCAATCGTTCACGATCTTAGATGCCCGGATATAAAAGCGAGCGCATACATTATATATGCTTGTAATATTCCTGCAAAATTGATACCTTCACACAAAATCTACGCTCGGACGGCAATGAAGAAAGTTCTGCTCATTTGTGTCGGGTTCATGACTCTGCTGGCGTCAGCATCTCCGTCCTTCGCCCTTGTCGATATTATTGCGGTGAGACACTGGACAGCGCCCGACTATACTCGCATAGTCATCGATGTGACCGACGAGGCGAGCTACCATGAAACGATCGAAGCAGACATGCTGTTTATTGATCTGGAAGGAACCCGTTTCCCGGCGGCGATACCTCATCGGTATGATCTTGACGCGCCGGCCGTGAGTTCCGTTGTCATTATGCCCCGGCCTGATGCGGCGGTCCGCATAAGCGTCTCGCTGGGATCTTCCGTTTCGGTAAAGGTCTTCTCCCTTAAGAGAATCGCAGATAAGTCTCCCAGGATAGTGATCGACGTAAAGCTCCCGGTGATTGAAGAACAGGACCGCCAGGAGAGGGAGCGGTTCCGGGAGGAACAGAAGGCGCTTCAGGAGAAGGTCGTTGTCATCGATCCCGGTCACGGAGGTGAAGATCCCGGCGCCGTCGGCCGAAGACGGAGAACCCTGGAAAAGGATGTGGTTCTTAAAATAGCCAAGCATCTCAAGGATATGCTTCGTCGGCGGGGGTACAAGGTTTTGCTCACCAGAGACGGAGATTATTATGTTTCCTTCAACAAGCGAAAAGAAATTGCACGGGAATCCGGCGCCGATCTCTTTCTCAGCATACATGCAGACGCCTTTCGCACCAGATTCGCCCGAGGATGCTCCGTCTATTGCCTGTCCACGAGAGGCGCCAGCACAGAGGCGGCGCGTCTTTTGGCGGACAGCCAGAATCTTTCGGATATCATCGGCGGATCTCCCGCAAACAACGGAAACGGCGACTCCCACGCCATAGCCTTGAACATGACCCAGATGGAGACGCTTAATCATTCAAAGGCTTTCGGCGTCATTCTGTTAAAACGTTTGTCCGAAGTGAACCATCTGAAGTATCCCGATGTGCACGAAGCGCCCTTTACCGTTCTGAAACTGCCCGAAGTTCCATCGGTCCTTGTAGAGGTGGCGTATCTCTCGAATCCGAGGGAAGAGGAGCTTCTCAGGACCAGGGCTTATCAGCGGGAAGTGGCGGCTTCCCTGGCCGGCGCTGTGGAGGAATTTATTCCACGCCCGGCGGTCCTGGTTTCACAGGAGCCCGGTGTCAAGGAAACGAAGGCAGCGGTGGATGCTGTCAGAAAATATCAGATCAAGCGAGGCGACTACCTGGAGTCAATAGCCCGGCGCTTCAATACTACCGTTCACGAAATCCTTCGCCTCAACAACCTTTCATCGAGAAACAGGATAGTCGCGGGTCAGACGCTTGCGATTCCAGTTATGGCAATTCCGGACGTTTATATCGTTGAGAGGGGAGACCGTTTGCAGGACATAGCAGACCTCTATGACATGGAGGTGACAGAAATTCAGGGACTGAACAATATTGCGTCGCCGAACCGCATTGCCGTCGGTCAGCGGCTCATCCTAAAAAAGCCGGGGGTTGAGGGCAGTGAGTCATCTTTGGAACAAGCAAATGTTCCGGAGACGCCGCTGACGCCGGCGGTCCATGTAGTTGAGAAAGGAGACACCCTGGCAGCCATCGCCCGCAAGTACGGAACTACCATCCGATCGCTCATCACATTGAATAACCTTTCACAAGGGTCCGTAATTTATGCCGGACAAAAGCTGCGTCTTATTGAAGAAACAGGACGATCGGCGGGAAGCGAAGAACATCCACACACAACAAGAGGGTCCTCAGTGGAAGTGTCGTCTGCCAAGAGCGAGTCTTTTACCTACAAAGTTATTCGGGGCGATAATCTGGAATCGCTTGCACGGCGGTTCAATATCTCTGTCGACACTCTGGCCGGTCACAACGGTCTTTCGCCGCGAGATGGAATAATGATCGGCATGACTCTGCAGGTGAAGCCTTCGGAGCCCCTCCATATCGTAAGAAGCGGTGAAAACCTTGAAACCATCGCCCGCCGTTACGGGACTACCGTAGAAAAACTGATGGAGATAAATGATCTTCCGGCGAAGGACAAGATACTCCGGAACCAGGTGATGAAGCTTCCCTCCGTTGCGGAGCCCATCTAAATAAGCGAATCGTAGTCTCATTGCCTGCCCGTTGTCAGATAGAACAGCTATAGAGTCTCCGTCTCGACGGGAGCCTGCTCGTCCGTTTCTTGTGGAGGCGTATCTTTTTTCTCTAATTTCCGTTGTCTTTTTTCTTCTTGTTTTTTCTTTTTGGCTAAATCCTTTTTACGTTTTTCAAATTTGAAATTTGTTCTGGCCATCGTTCATCCTTTTGGGATTTGTTATTTATATGAACATAAAAATACGGTCTTTTCCTGCTATCGATCGAGGATTGCCATATCCGATTGGAAGCCGCGAGGCTTCCACACATTCCGGTACAGGAGCGTGATGCTTGGCTTGAATTGCTTCGCGAAGCAAATTGGACTCTTTGCCCGATATCAGAAACAGGGATGCTCGCTCATCATTATACAGCGCATTTCCCGGTATCCTTAGTTCATATTTCATAATAAGTCAAGGAACCGTCACAAACTGTCGATAGGCGGCCTGCGGAAAAAAAGTTAAAACCGAATAAACTTTAGAACAGTTCTTTCGGGGCTGGCGGTTTCAGAATCTTGAAGAGGCTGTTAAACTAATGATCCTTGCGAGATGCCCTTAGGTTGGATTTTCAATAGTGCTGATCAAAGGGATGTGAAAACCTGCCTGTTAGGTTAACTCTGTTCAGATCATTCCCTCGATATCTTCAAGTATCTTTTCGATGCGGCGGGCCGAAAGGGGATATAGGGTTTTAATTTCCGGGGCGAAGAGGGCGATTTTGTATTCCTCGAAAACCCAGCGAAGATTCTTGAGGGCGTGGAGCTTCTCCGGCGATGTATGGGCGGAAATCGTTGACGACAATTTCCTGAATTTTTTATAAAGAACCTCCAGGAGATCGGCCTTCGCCTGTTCCTTGGGAAGATTGTGAGTTCCCCGTTCCGCCCGCACCCGCAGCGCTTTCAAGTACCGGGGCAGTTGTTCACGGTCATCCGGTCCGTATTGCAGGAAGAAATCGGCGGGAACGAGTACGGACAGGTCTTTTCGAAGATCCTCGATAAATTTATGCACCGTCGGAGTGGCGGACTTGTTCGCCGTAAGCCGGCCGAAGAGAAGCCGCGTTTCCTGCCAGGCATCGAGAATGGCAGCAAGTTGATCCCCGAGCGATCGGCCTGCTGCGTAGAGTCGTTCTTTCGCGCTGTCCATTGCAGCGAGGAATTCTTTCTGCGTCCGCAGTGTCAGGGGGAAGTTTTCGTCCAGGACTTTACTGATGATGATTTCTTCGATATTTGCTGTCATGCCCAGAAGGCGTGCCAGCTTCTCCGTTGCGGGGGGAATGGAAAGCCCCCGTTTCAACTCGCGGAGGCGGTCTTTGAGGTGAAGTTCGAAGAGCCGGCGGACTCCACGCCTGTGGGCATCAGCGGCGGCCGATGGAGTCGCGAACAGCCGTATTGCCGCGGCATCGCCCTGTGCATCCAGGGAAGGAAAGGCCCGGACGTCACATGGCGTTGAGTAAAGAGAGATCGATTCCGGCAAATCGCCGAAATCCCAACGGGTGATGTTTTCCCGTTCCCAGTCCTTCTTCGCAGATATCAGGACGGCAGGTTCGGGTATTTCCGCCCTGTTGTTTCTGATTGCGGGGAAGTCCCGGCTGGCCGAGATTTCGCCGCCGGTTGCGTCTATGAGGGCATAGCGAACCTTAAGATGCTGGGGCAGGCTTTCCAGGGACCATGCCGTACCGGGCACACGGACGCCCCGCTTTTCCCGAAGAAAGGACGAAAGCCTGGCCACGAGAACCCCCTCGTAGCGATCCTTTGCCTCCAAGAAGGCAGCAAGGGTTTCCGGTATCGGCACTATCGCCCGGCGGTATTCCTTGGGCAGCCCCTTGAGCAGGAACGCCACTTTTTCCTTCAGGAGGCCCGGCATTGCCAACTCGGCTTCTTCGATGGGGATTCGCGGATCGAGATGAGTGGGAATATTGACGGTTACACCGTCGCTGTTGTCGCCGGGCATGAAGCGGTATGTCAAGGGAAGAGTTGACGCGCTCACGGTGATGTTGTCGGGATACTCGTGCAGCTCATCGTCGGGAAGGGAGCGTATGACATCATTTTCGGTCATGTGAAGGAACCGGTCGCTTTCCCTCTCTTTGATCAGTTTTCTGAGGGTTCTCACATCATAAACGCCGGGCAGCCGCTTCTCATAGAAACGGGCGAGAATGCTCTCCTCCACGAGAATCGCCGGACGCCTGATTTTCGCTTCCAGCAATCGGACTCTTTCGATAGTTTCTCGGTTGTGATCGAGGAAAGGAAAGGAAACCAGGAGGTCGCCCTCAACGAGGGCGCTCCGGACGAAAATTTTTGAAGCCTCCTCGGGATCGATGGATCCGTAGGAGACTCTTCTGTCGGAGGCGATGGGAAGACCGAAGAGGCTTACGGACTGAATCGCCACGACCTCGCCCCGCTTGCTGTCCCAATGAGGCGCCAGGCAGCTTTTGACCAGGAAAGGTTCCCCTGCTTCCTCGATCCATGCGCTGTCGATCGTTGCCGTGACGCGGGCATAGAGGCGCGATGTTTCGAAGATATCGGCTGCGACAATCCAGGCGCCGCCTCGATTGAAAAGACCGGAGCCGGGAAAGATCGAGAGTTCCTTCCCCTTGGGCGCCCTGTAGATATTCCGTTCCTTTTTCAGGGCTATGGAGGAAAGGAATCCACGAAGGATCGATGTATGAACAGCCCGGTGAAGAGCCTCTCCGATGAGGATGGTCGGATGCATTTTTTCCGGCGGAAGAATCTCGGCCGCCAGTTCTTTCAGTTGGCCGTAAATATCTCGCCATTCCTGCATCCTTCGGTAGGAAAGAAAATTTTCACGGCAGAATTTTCTCAGGGTTCCCTTGCTTTCTTTGCCTTCCCATGTTGCGTTGTACTGGCGCCAGAGGTTGAGAAATGTGATGAAGTCGGAGGCCGGATTCATTCGGCTCCTGTGAAACTGGCTGGCCGCTTGTTCTTTGTCGAGAGGGCGCTCCCGGGGGTCCTGGATCGAGAGAACCGCTGCAATGACGAGAATCTCTTCAAGGCATCCCCGATCGGCCGATTCGATTATCATTCTGGATAGGCGGGGATCCACAGGGAGATTGGCCATTTGTTTTCCCTGATCGGTGAGAATGAAGCGCCGTTCTTCCTGGCGGATAGCTCCCAGCTCTTTTAAAAGGGCGAACCCGTCATTGATGCTTTTTTTCGGCGGCGGATCTATGAATGGAAAGGCCGTTACGTCCGGTATGGAGAGCGCAGTCATGCGCAGAATGACCTCCGCGAGATTGGCCCTAAGAATTTCCGGTGGAGTGAAGCGTTGCCGCTTCAGGTAATCGTCCTCGGAATAAAGCCGGATCGCTATGCCGCGCTCCAACCGTCCGGCTCGTCCGGCCCGCTGGTCAGCGCTGCTTCGGGAGATGACCTTAACGGGAAGCCGTTTCACTCGCTGCGACGGGCTGTACTCGGCTATTCGGGCCAGACCGGTGTCGATGACGTACCGT